>DASZUI010000088.1:0-17670 GCA_035547675.1 Devosia sp. | reverse complement strand
CCGAGGTAATCGGAGATGTCGCGCAGCGAAAAGCCGAGGCGCTTGCCGCGCAGGATGAGGATCAGCCGGGCACGGTCGCGGCGGCGGAAGATGCGGGTGCCGCCGACGCGCTCGGGGCTCAGCAGGCCCTTGCTCTCATAGAAGCGGATGGCGCGCGTCGAGATGCCGAATTCGCGGGCGAGATCGGCGATGGCGAAGAGGTCGCGCGGTTCGGCGGTGGTCTGGTTCACTTGCCCGGCCTATCTGGCGTTCGCCCGCGTGCCGCATATTCCTCGCGCAATTCCTTCTTGGAAAGCTTGCCGATCAGCGTCTTGGGCAATTGGTCCTTCAGGATGATCTCGCGCGGCATTTCGAGCTTGTTGATGCGCCCGGAAAGGAAGGTTTTCAGCGCTTCCGGCGTGGCGCTGGCGCCGGGGCGGAGCTTGACGAAGGCGACCGGCGCCTCGCCGCGATAGGCGTCCGGCACGCCGATGACATTGGCCTCCTCCACCGCCTCGTGGAGATAGAGCGCTTCCTCGATGACGCGCGGATAGACGTTGAAACCCGAGCAGATGATGAGGTCCTTGATGCGGTCGACGAGGAATACATAGCCCTCCTCGTCCATGTAGCCGACATCGCCGGTGCGTAGATAGCCGTCGACGAAGACCTCCTCGGTTGCCTCCTCATTGTTGAAATAGCCGCGCATCACCTGCGGGCCTTTCACCTGCAATTCGCCGCGCTCGCCCGGGGGCACGATTCGGTGCGGGTCGTCGATGTCGGCGAAGCGTATGTCGGTGGCCGGAATCGGTTGGCCGATGGAGTTGGGCTTGGAATCGACGGTCAGGGCCGAGCAGCAGACCACGGGCGAGGCTTCGGTCAGCCCGTAGCCCTCGGCGAGGCGCGTGGCGGGGAAATGCGCCGCGAATTCCTCGCGCACTTCGGCGGGCAGGCCGGCGCCGCCGGAAATGGCGAGCGTGACGCTGCCGAGCTTGCCCCTGGCATATTCCGCCTTGGCAAGGGCGTTGAGCAGGGTAGGCACGGCGAGCAGCAGGGTTGCGCGCGTTCGGTGGATCAGGTCGACCAGCGCCTTGAGCTCGAAGCGCGGCAGCATCACCGACATGGAGCCGTTGCAGAGCGGCAAATTCATCGCCGCGGTCATCGAGAAGATGTGGAAATAGGGCAGCACGGCGACGATCCTGGCCGGCGGGCGGAAGACGTCGCCGGCCCATTCATCGACCTGGGCCACCTGGGCGGCGATGTTGGCGTGGGTCAGCATGGCGCCCTTGGGCGTGCCGGTGGTGCCCCCGGTATATTGCTGCACGGCAATATCGGCATGAGGATTGATGGCGACCGGCGAAGGGGCCGCCTTCGTCGCGAGCAGGTCGGCGTACCAGTCGATGCGCCGGATGACCGCCGAGCGGCGGATGTCGGCGATGTCGCCGCGCTTCAACAGCCGGAAGGCCAGCCCCTTGAGCGCCGGCAGGGCGGTCGCGAACTCGCACACGACGAGCCGCTCGACCTTGCCGGTGCGGCAGAGTTCCTCCGCCTTGGAGAAGAGTTGCTGCAGATCCAGCGTCACCAGCACGGAGGCGCCGGAATCGCCGAGAATATGGTCCAGCTCCGGCAGGGTGTAGAGCGGGTTGCAGTTGACTACCGTGCCGCCGGCGCGCAGCACGCCATAATAGGCCACCACATAGAAGGGCGTGTTGGGCAGCATCAGCGCGACGCGGCTGCCCTTGACGATGCCGAAGCGGGCCTGCAGCGCCGCCGCGAAGCTCTCGATGGCCCTGCCCAGTTCGCCGAAGCGGGTGACGGCGCCGAGAAAATCCAGGGCGGGGGCGCGGGGCGACCGCGCGCAGACCGAAAGCACGCGCTCATGCACGGGGGTCACGTCGACATCGATGTCCCAGCGCAGGCCCGGGGGGTAATGGGCGATCCATGGGCGCGGATTGGTCAGGGTGGCCTCGACCGTCATCAACTCCTCCATCCCGCCGGGCGCTTCCCGGCGGCTGTCCTCGGCCGGGCCGGCGATTGCCGCTCTTGCCCGGTTGACGATCATCCCACGGCTTGACGTTAGCGTCAAATAGCTGCCGCGAGGTCAGCCGGCGACGGTAAGTGTGGATCGGGGGTCCGTTGGACGACGACGGGAGGTACCGCTATTTCGCGGCGTCGGCCGCCTTGCGGGCGCGGTCCGCGTCCTCGGCGAGCGTCTGGGCATTGCGCTCGGCGGCGTCGGCGGCCTTGCGGGCCGAGGCGGCGAGACTGCGCGCCGTGGCGACGCTTCGCTCGGCCTCAAGCAGCGTATTGCCGGTGAGGCCGGCGGTGGGGGCAGGAGCGGGTGGTGCAGCGGCCGCGGCGCGCTGGGCGGCCTCGAGGTTCTGCTGGGCGGTGATGACGGCCTGGTGCGCATTCTGCGCATTGGTCTGGGCCATATTGTTGAAGATCGCCGGGGCGCCGGTTGCGTTGGGGGCGGTGTTGAACATCGAGGCGGAGGCCTGGATGTTGGCCTGCTGCTCGGCCGCCTGCGCGGCCTGCAATTGCTGCTGCGCCGACTCGACGGCGGCATTGGGCATGCTCGGCGTCGGCACGCTGATGGTGGGGGTGCTGGTCCCGCCGGCCGCCCGGATCGCGGAGAGATTGCTTTCGGCGGTGCGCAGATTGGCCTCGGCGCTCGCGGCTGCCCGGGCCAGCTTGTCGGCCTGCTTGCGCGCGGCCGCCGCCTGCGCCTCGGCGCGGTCGGCGATGCGCTCGAGGTCGGCCTTGCTTTGCGGCTGTTTGTGGGTTGCGGCCGGCCGCGCGGCGGCCAAGGCCGGCCCGGTCGCCAGCTGGGGCGGTCCGGCGAGCAGCAGCAGGGCGGCGAGGGCGAGACGATTGCGCGGATTGAAAGACATGGCACTGTTCCGGTGATGCGGCCATCTTGGAGCTCACGTGAAAACGCTCCTAGAGATAAGAACGCGTGGCCGGGAGGCCTGCTCCCTTTTGGGGAAATTTGTCGCATCGGCCGGGTTGGCATTTCGCCCCGCGTCATTAGGTTGACGTAAACGTCAGCTGGACTAGGATGCCTGTCGGCAGAAATGCGTCCGCGACGCGCGGCCGGGCGTTGCGGACGAGGAGGAGCCGTCCATGACGCTGATCGTGATCATCATTGCGCTTGTCGCGGCCGCCGTGCTGGCGATGCGCCTCGCCCCGCTCTGGCAATGGGCGCTGGCGGCGCTGGTTGTCGGCCTGCTGACGCGGATCGGGCCGGCGGGCGTCGCCTATGATCTGCCGGGGCTGGTCGAGGTGTTGCTGCCGGCGATCGTGCTCGGGCTGCTGTCGATCCCTGCGGTGCGAATCCCGGTGCTGTCGGCGCCCGTCTATCGGGCGGTCAAATCCATGCTGCCGCGCATCAGCCCGACCGAGCGCGAGGCGCTCGACGCCGGCACGGTGGGCTGGGATGCCGAACTGTTTTCCGGGCGTCCGGACTGGGACAAGCTGCTCAAGGTGCGCAAGGCCGAATTGAGCGCCGAGGAACAGGCGTTCCTCGACGGGCCGGTCAATGTGCTCTGCGCCATGATCGACGATTGGGACATCAGACACAACCGGCTCGATATGCCGGAGAATGTCTGGGCCTATCTCAAGGAGCAGGGTTTCCTGGGCATGCTCATCTCCAGGGAGCATGGGGGCCTGGGCTTCTCGGCGCAGGCGCAATCGCAGATCGTCTCGAAGATCGCGAGCCGGTCGGTCGCGGCCGGGATCACCGTCATGGTGCCCAATTCGCTGGGGCCCGGCGAATTGCTGGAGCGCTACGGCACGGCCGAGCAGAAGGCGAAATATCTCGGGCGGCTGGCAAAGGGCGAGGAAATTCCGTGTTTCGCGCTGACGGGGCCGCATGCGGGGTCGGATGCGGCCGGCATGCGCGATGTCGGCGTCGTCGGGTATGGCATGCATGACGGTAAAAGGGTCCTCGGCGTACGGCTCTCCTGGGAGAAGCGCTACATCACGCTGGCGCCGGTCGCGACGCTGCTCGGGCTCGCCTTTCACCTGCACGACCCCGACAATCTGCTCGGCAAGGGCGAAAACCCCGGCATCACGCTGGCGCTGGTGCCGGCCAATCACAAGGGCGTGGTGATCGGGCGGCGGCATTTCCCGGCCCGCGCGGCCTTCATGAACGGCCCGACCAGCGGCAAGAACGTGTTCATCCCGCTCGATTTCCTCATCGGCGGCGCCGACTATGCCGGGCAGGGCTGGCGCATGCTGATGGAGTGCCTGTCCACGGGCCGCGCCATTTCGCTGCCGGCGATCGGCTCCATGTCGATCAAGCAGAGCTTGCGCGTCACCAGCGCCTATGCGCGGATCAGGCGGCAGTTCGGGCTTTATGTCGGCATGATGGAAGGCGTCGCCGAGCCGGTGTCGCGCATGGTGAAATCCGCCTATGCGTTCGAGGCGGCGCGCGGGCTGACGGCGGCGATGGTCGACGAAGGGCAGCGGCCGTCGGTGCTTTCGGCCATCCTCAAATACCAGTCGACGGAGGCGATGCGCGCCCGCATCAACGACGCCATGGATATCCATGGCGGGCGGGCGGTGCAGGACGGGCCGAGCAATTACCTCTTTGCCGGCTACATGAACACGCCGGTCGCCATCACGGTCGAGGGTGCGAACATCCTAACGCGAACGCTCATCACCTTCGCGCAGGGGGCGATGCGCGCGCATCCCTACCTCTATGCCGAAGTCGCGGCGGTGCAGAACCGGGACCAGTGCGCCGGGCTCGTCGCCTTCGACAAAGCGTTCGTCGGGCATTTCGGCTATATGGCGCGGAACAAGGTGGGGAGCCTCCTCCATGCCCTGAGTTTCGGCGCCTTCGCCTCGACGCCCATCGAGCACGAGATGGCGCGCTGGTACCGGCAATTGGCGCGCTATGCCCAGAGCTTCGCGCTGGTGGCGGACTGGACGGTGGTGCTGCTGGGTGGATCGCTCAAGGCGCGGCAGGCGCTGTCGGGCCGGCTCGCCGACATTCTTTCCGAACTCTACATTCTTTCGGCGACGCTCAAGCGCTATGAGGACGACGGGCGGATCGCCGAGGATCGGCCGGTGGTCGACGCCGTGGCGCAGGATTGCCTCTTCCGTATGGAGACCGCTTTCGCGGCGGTATTCGACAATTTCCCCAATCCGCTGTTCGGGGGCCTGCTGCGCCTGCTGGTCTTTCCCTTCGGCCGGCATGCGCGGCCGGCGCCGGACAAGCTCAATTTCGCCCTGGCCGAAGCGGTGCTGAAGCCGGGCAGCTTCCGCGACCGGATGACGGTGGGCACTTATGTGACGACCGATCCCAACGACGTCACCGGCCTGCTCGAGGACGCGCTGGTGAAGGTGGTCGAGGCGGAGGAGATCGAGGCCCGCTTCGTCCGCGCCGTGCGCAAGGGCGTCATCGAAAGGCGGCTCGACCGCGACGCCATCGCCGATGCGGTCGAAGGGGGGATCATCAGCCTCGCCGAATCCGAAATCCTGCGGGTGGCTGATGCGGCAACCGACCGGGTGATCCAGGTCGACGATTTCGCGCCCGACGAGCTGATGCGCATCGAAAGCCAGCGCGAGCCGCCGCGCCGCGCCGCCGAATAGGAGCCCATATTGCCCGAGCCGAGCCTGCCCAAGACGAAGCATTGGCGCTTCGAGATCGATGCCGAGCGGATCGGCTGGCTGGTGCTGGACGTGCCCAAGGCGGCCGTCAACACGCTCGGCAGCGCGACCCTGGCCGAACTCGAAATGCTGGTCGCCCGCTTCGAGGAACTGATCGGGAGCGAGGAACTCGCCGGGGTGGTGCTGCTCTCGGGCAAGGAATCCGGCTTCATCGCGGGCGCCGACATCTCCGAATTCGACGCCATGGCGGATTACGCCATCCTGCCGGAGGCGCTGCGCAGGACGCATGCGCTGTTCCAGCGGATCGAGAATCTGCAGGCGCCGATCGTTGCCGGCATTCATGGCTTCTGCCTCGGCGGCGGGCTGGAACTGGCGCTCGCCTGCCATTACCGCATCGCGGTCAACAACGACGCGACGCGGCTCGGTTTCCCCGAGGTCAATCTCGGCATCTTTCCGGGCTTCGGCGGGTCGGGCCGCTCGATCCGGCAGGCGGGGCCGGTCGCGGCCATGCAGATGATGCTGACGGGCCGGATGATCCGGGCCGGGCAGGCGCGCGGCATGGGGCTGGTCGACAAGCTGGTCCGGCATCGCGACAATCTGCGCTGGGAAGGCCGCAAGGCGGTGCTGCGCAAGCGGCAGTCGCCGGTCTATGGCTGGAAGGCGGATGTGCTGGGGCTCAGGCCGGTGCGCACCTATCTCGCCACCAAGATGCGCGAGGAAGCGCGCAAGAAGGCACGGCCGGAGCATTATCCGGCTCCTTATGCGCTGATCGACAATTTCGAGAAGCATGGCGACGACTGGCGGGCCATGATCCGGGCCGAGATCGACGCCTTCGTGCCGCTCATGGCCTCGGATACGGCGGCCAATCTCAGGCGCGTCTTCTTCCTGCAGGAAGGGCTGAAGAAGCAGGCACCGAAGGGGGCGGCCAAGCCGCGCTTTGCCCGCGTGCATGTGATCGGGGCCGGGGTGATGGGCGGCGATATCGCGGCGTGGTGCGCGCTGCGCGGGCTCAGCGTGACGCTGCAGGACCTAGACATGGAGCGGATCAAGCCGGCGCTCGGCCGCGCGAAATCGCTGTTCAAAAAGCGGCTGCGCAAGCCGAACGAGGTCGCGGCGGCGGTCGCCCGTCTCGAGGCCGATCCCGAGGGCAAGGGGGTATCGCGCGCCGATGTGGTGATCGAGGCCGCCTTCGAAAGCCTCGAGGTCAAGCGCAGCATCTTTTCGGCGGTGGAGCCGCGGCTCAAGCCGGGGGCGATCCTCGCCACCAACACCTCGTCGATCGAACTCGAACGGATTGCCGAGGGGCTCGACGCGCCGGGGCGGCTGATCGGGCTGCATTTCTTCAACCCGGTCGCGCAATTGCCGCTGGTCGAGGTGATCCGCTCCCGCTTCAACGACGATGCGGCGATCACGGCGGGGGCGGCCTTCGCGCTCGCCATCGGCAAATCGCCGGTCGTGGTAAAAAGCGCGCCGGGCTTTCTCGTCAACCGCGTGCTGATGCCCTATCTGCTGGGCGCCGTGGAGCGGGTCGAGCGCGGCGAGAGCAAGGAACTGCTCGATGCGGCGGCGGTGGCCTTCGGCATGCCGATGGGGCCGATCGAGCTGATGGATACGGTGGGCCTCGATGTGGGCCGGAGCGTCGCCGAGGAATTGGGCCATCCCGTGCCGCCGGACAGCCAGTTCGCCGCGCTGGTCAAGGAGAAGAAGCTCGGCCGCAAGACGGGCGCCGGCTTCTACAGCTGGGAGAAGGGCAAGGCGGTGAAGGGTCCGGTGCCGGAGCATCCCGACCTCGCCGGGCTCGGCCGCGAGCTGGTGCAGCCCTTGGTCGACATGACCGAGAAGGTGGTAGCCGAGAAGGTCGTGGCCAATGCCGACCTCGCCGATGTCGGCGTGATCCTGGGGACGGGCTTCGCGCCTTTCCTCGGCGGGCCGCTCAAGGCGCGGCGGGACGGGAAGGCGTGAGGCGGCAATGTCCGAACTGAGAAAAGTAGCCATTGTCGGATCGGCGCGGGTGCCGTTCTGCCGCGCCTATACCGGCTATGCGGGGGAGAGCAATCTCACCATGCTCGGCACGGCGCTGGCCGGGATCGCCGACAAATACGGGCTCAAGGGCGAAAAGGTCGACGAGGTGATGGCCGGGGCCGTCATCTCGCACAGCCGCGACTTCAACCTCGCGCGCGAGGCGCTGCTCGATGCGGGGTTTTCGCCGCGCACGCCGGGCACCAATATCCAGATCGCCTGCGGCACGAGTCTCCAGGCAGCGCTGGTGCTGGGCGCCAAGATCGCGACGGGCGAGATCGACAGCGCCATCGCCGGCGGCTCGGATTCGGTTTCCGACAGCCCGATCGTTTTCGGCGATAAGTTCCAGCACCGGCTGATCAATCTCAGCCGGGCGCGGACGGTCGCGGAGAAGGCAAAGGTGTTTGCCGGCTTCTCTTTGGGTGAACTGGCGCCGGTCGCGCCGTCCACGCAGGAGCCGCGTACCGGCCTCTCCATGGGCGAGCATTGCGAGCTCATGGCCAGGCAATGGGGCATCGGCCGGGAGGAGCAGGACCGGCTGGCGCTCAAGAGCCACCAGAACGCCGTCCGGGCCTATGACGAAGGCTTCCATGACGATCTGATCGTCCCCTGCGCCGGCATCTGGAAGGACAATAATGTCCGCGCCGACACCAATCTGGAGAAGATGGCGGGGATGAAGCCGGCTTTCGACCGGAGCTCGGGACAGGGCACGCTGACGGCGGCAAATTCGACGCCGCTCACCGACGGCGCCGCTGCCGTGCTCCTTGCCAGCGAGGACTGGGCACGGGCGCGCGGCCTGCCGGTTCTCGCCTATCTCAGCATGGGGCAGGTGGCGGCCAATGATTTCGCGGGCGGCGAAGGGCTGCTGATGGCGCCGACCATTGCCGTGTCCGACATGCTGCGGCGGAGCAATCTCACGCTGCAGGATTTCGACTTCTACGAGTTTCACGAGGCCTTCGCCGCGCAGGTGCTCTCGACGCTCAAGGCCTTCAACGACCGGAAATATTGCCGCGAGGTTTTGGGCCGCGACAAGGTTCTGGGCAAAATGGACACCGACAAGCTCAATGTGAAAGGCTCGAGCCTCGCCTATGGCCACCCCTTCGCGGCGACGGGCGCCCGCATATTGGGGCTGACCGCGAAACTCCTCGCCACGAGTGAAAAGCAGCGGGCGCTGATCTCGGTCTGCACGGCCGGCGGGCAGGGCGTCACGGCGATAGTGGAGAACGCGGCGTAGCCAGCCATTCGGCTGGACCGGAATTTCGATGCGGATCGGTAGAGCGCGCGCTGCCCATGGTTCGAGGCTCGGCTTCGCCTCGCACCTCACCATGAGGTCGCAGCAGCAAACACTAACCTCATCCTGAGGTGCGACCGAAGGGAGCCTCGAAGGATGGGCAGGCGCACTACGCGGCGGCGCGGCCGAAAAGCAGCGGGCGCTGGTTTCGGTCTGCATGGAAGGCGGGCAGGGCGTTCCGGCGATATTGGAGCGGCCTTCGCGGGAATGACGGCGTGGTGGGGGCAGGGCCGTACAACAAACCCAGCGTCATTCCCGAAACCCCGCGTCATTCCCCTAACCCGACGTCATTCCCGCGAAGGCGGGAATCCAGTTTCGGGCATGACCTGGTCGTTAGGCGGCGGTAGGGCCGTCCGAGCGCCGGCGCCTGGTCGGAGCGGCGGCGGCGCGGCGGCGGCGGTCGGGGCCGGTATAGGAATCGGCATGGATGGCCGGGCGCGGGTGCTGGATGGCCTGGGCGAGGCGGGCTTCGAGCACGGTGGCGCTCAGGGGCTTGCGGAGGAATTCGGTGACGCCGGCGTCGCGCGCCTCCTCGATGCGGCTCTTGCTGGCTTCGCTGAACAGCATGACGATGGGCAGGCAGGCGTCTTCCGGCTCGCCGGCGCGAATCTGGCGGACGAGATCGACGGCGTCGACGCTGCCGAGCCGGTCGTTGAGCACGAGGGCCGTGAAAGGCGTGCGCTTCAGCGCCAGCAGCAAGGCGGGGCCTTCGTTGACCGTGGCGATCGCCTGCGCGCCGATGCTGCGGAGCATGGTTGCGATGAGACCCGCCATGTGCGGGGTCGGATCGGCAACGAGGATATGTCTTGCCTGGAGCATGGGGCGAGGCTAGCGCCCAAGTCGTAAAGTCCGGGTGAATTGCCGGCAAAAAGCCGCGGCCGGCGCGTCGCGGCGCGTTGACAGGGGCGGGATTTCCCCCTATGGGTTCGCCCAATTTCGCGGGGCTTATGCCCTGCTTTTTGTTTCAACCGGGGTTCGACGATGAAGATCCGCAACTCACTCAAGGCGCTGATGACCCGTCATCGGGCCAACAAGCTCGTCCGTCGCCGCGGTCGCGTCTATATCATCAACAAGGTCGACAAGCGCTACAAGGCGCGCCAGGGCTGATCCCCGGCACCAGGATGGTTTGGCAGGGCCCGCGCGAGCGGGCCTTTTCATTTCCCGTAACGGACCCGAAAGGGTTTCGTGCCTTGCTGTCGTTCCGGGAATGGGCCGGCCGGCCCTCGACAAACCTGTCATTGCCGCGCGGCCATGCGGCAAATGGCGGCGTGGCGAATGTATGAGAGCGAAACCGTCGGCTTCTCGATCGCGCGGCCGATGCACGAAGTTTACGAGTTCCTGCTGGAGCCGACGAATTTTGCCCTCTGGGGCTTCGCCGGCGAGGCGGACATGCGGCACCTGTCCGGGCGCGACTGGGAAACCGAGACATCCGTCGGCAGGCGGATCATCCGCTTCCCCGGCCGCAATGCCTTCGGCGTCCTCGATGTGCTGACCTATCGCGAGAGCGGCGGCGAGCCGCTGCCCGTGGGCGCCTGGGTCGTTCCCAATGGGGCCGGCACCGAGCTGGTGCTCACCTGCTTCCGCCATCCGCTGATGGAAGAGGCCGAATGGGCTTCATTCCGGAGCTGGCTCGACAGCGACTTCCTCGCCCTGCAGAGCCTGCTCGAAGCGCGCGGCGTGGTCGCGCCGCTCTACAAGGCCAGGGCCATCAGCCTCGGCATCGCCCGCCCGCTTGGCGAGGTCTATGACTTCCTGGCCGAGCCGACGCATTTTTCGAGCTGGGCCTTTGTGGAGCATTCACGCATGGAGCCGCTCGGGCAGGGCGAGTGGGGCGTGGAAACCAGCGTCGGGCGGCGCATCGTCAGGTTCGGACCACGCAATGACCATGGTGTTTTGACCTACGAGTCGCGCCTGTCGCTCGCCGATCCATGGCACCTCCTGCCGATGCGGGTGCTCGGCAATCGCGCGGGCACGGAGCTGGTCTATGTCTTCCTGCAGCGGCCGGGCAGCTCGGAGGCAGCTTTCGCCTCGCTGATGGAGTGGGTGACGGCGGATTTGCTGGCGCTCAAAAGCATACTCGAGGCCAGCCCGATTCCGCCCGGCTGAAGTTTGCTGTCGTCGTTACGAGGAGCCGGCGCCGTCCTGGCGGACGAAGGCGATGCGCAGCATGTTGGTGGCCCCCGGAGTGCCGAGCGGAATGCCCGCGGTGATGGCGATGCGCTCGCCCGGCTTGGCGTAGCCCTCCTGGAAGGCGATGCGGCAGGCGCGGTCGACCATGTCCTCGAGGTCCTGCGCATCTTCGGTGAGAAAGCACTGAATGCCCCAGACGACGGCGAGGCGGCGCGCGGTCTGCGGGTTCGGCGACAGGGCGAGGATCGGCTTGGCGGGCCGCTCGCGCGCGGCGCGGATGCCGGTCGAGCCGGAGGAGGTGTAGGTGACGATCGCCGCGAGGTCGAGGGTTTCGGCGACCTGCCGGGTCGCCGCGGAAATGGCGTCGGCGGCGGTAGCCTCGGGCTCGGTCGCCTGGGCGCGGATGATGCCGCGGTAATTGATGTCGCTTTCGACCGCCATGGCGACCTTGTTCATCATGGTCACCGCCTCGACCGGGTATTGGCCTGAGGCGGATTCGGCGGAAAGCATGATGGCGTCGGCGCCCTCGAAGACCGCGATCGACACGTCCGAGACCTCGGCGCGGGTCGGCACCGGCGAGGAGATCATCGATTCCAGCATCTGGGTCGCCACCACAACCGGCTTGCCGTAGCGGCGGGCGATGCGGATCATCTTCTTCTGCAGGCCCGGCACCTGCTCGATGGGCATTTCGACGCCCAGGTCGCCGCGGGCGATCATGAAGGCGTCGCAGAGCTTGATGATTTCCTCGAGCCGCTCGACCGCCTGCGGCTTTTCGATCTTGGCCATGACGCCGGCGCGGCCCTGCACGATCTTGCGAACCTCGATGATGTCCTCGGGGCGCTGCACGAAGGAGAGGGCGATCCAGTCGGCCTCGTTCTCGAGGCCCTTGAGCAAATCGGCATGGTCCTTTTCGGTCAGCGCGCCGACCGGCAGGAGCGTGTCGGGCAGGCTCACGCCCTTCTTGTCGGAGAGCTTGCCGCCATAGACGATTTCGGTCTCGATGGCGCCGTTGCCGACCGAGACGGCCTTGAGCTGCAGCTTGCCGTCATCGAGCAGCAGCCGGTCGCCAACCTTCACCGAGCCCAGGATCTCGGGGTGCGGCAGGTAGGCGCGGGTGCTGCTGC
Organism: Devosia sp.; assembly: GCA_035547675.1. GTDB lineage: Bacteria > Pseudomonadota > Alphaproteobacteria > Rhizobiales > Devosiaceae > DASZTU01. The sequence continues at coordinate 5,514 of DASZUI010000088.1, read as the reverse complement.
CGGGCGCCGGATTGCCGTCGAGGGTGAAGCGCTGGCCTTGGGCGAGCATGGCCGAGCCGCCCTCGAAAGTGCCGACGCGCAGCTTGGGGCCCTGCAGGTCCACCAGGATGCCGATCGGATGGCTGAGGCGCGCCTCGACATCGCGAATCTTGCGCACCGTCTCGCGCAGCAGGTCGTGGCTCGCATGGCTCATATTGATGCGAAAGACGTCGACGCCGGCGCGGGCCAGGGCCTCGATGACGCCAATATCGTTGGAGGCAGGCCCCAGGGTGGCGATGATCTTTACGCGGCGCATGCGTCTCATGATTTGCTTTCTCATCTCTCGCATCGGGGGCGGAGGGAGGGCCGCCGGCCGATGCAGGTCCAAAGAGCTAGTCGGTATCCGCTCCGGGGGGCGCGGCGGGCGAAGAGGCTTCGGGGTTGGGGTTGCCGCCATCGTCCGGGGCTGTCGAGCTGCCGCCTATGCCGCCCGGCGGTTCGCCCGCGGCGGTATCCCCGGGAGGGCTCGTCGCCGGGCTGGGGGTCGGGTCGGTCAGCTGCAAGGTCCAGTCGGTCTTGTTCTGCGTATCCACCTCGAAGAAGCCGGTGCGCTCATAACCGCGCGCCAGACAATCCTCTACCCCGAAAATCGTGAAGCTATCATCGCGGGTGCACATATAGACATTGCCGTCCCACGCCCCGCCGCCAATGTCGTCGGCCGCGAAGAGATAGAAGAAGCGCGAATTGAGGTTGCCCTGGAAGACCGTGGCGCATTGGGCGGGCTGGGCGACCCACCAGCCTTCCGACTGCCAGCCGCGCTCGGCCTTGTAGCCCAGGGCGATCGACACGGGATCGCCGGTCTGGTTGCAGACGCGCAAATCAGCGAAGGCGGGGGAAACCGAGGCGAGCACCGCGCCCGCAAACATGACGATCAGTGCCAGGCCGAGGCGGATCGGAAACAAGGGCATGCCGAAAGCCATGGAAATCAGGTGCCGTTTGTGCGCAAGGGCAGAAAGCGTGTCAACCGCTATTTCCCGGGCGCCGGCGAATTGCGGCAGGGTGCCGCGCCGCTGTTGATTGCCGGGCGATTGCGCTTGAACCGTGCAGGCGGCTGCGCTTGAACCGGGCATCGTTCTCCAGCCTCAAGAGTAGCCCCATGGCCGATACCATCTCTTCCGACAGCGTCGCGCAGGACCAGCTCCGCGCCTTCATCGAGCGCATCGAGCGCATGGAAGAGGAAAAGAAGGCGATCGCCGACGACATCCGAGAGATCTATGCGGAGGCCAAGGGTAATGGCTTCGACGTCAAGGTGCTGCGCCAGATCGTGCGCATCCGCAAGCAGGATCATAATGAGCGCATGGAGCAGGAAGCCCTGCTCGACCTCTACATGGCCGCACTCGGCATGCAGGCGGCGCCGCGCGAAGACGAGCTCGAATAATCCCTTCGGCGGATTGCGCGCCGGCGCCGGCCCGGCGAAAGTGATTTATCCACCGACCTCATCCTGAGGTGCGAGGCGCAGCCGAGCCTCGAAGGATGGGCCGCGCGTGCTGCCAATTCTTCGAGGCTCCCTTCGGTCGCACCCCACCATGAGGTGGTAGATTGGCGAGGCGGCGGGGGACGATTTGACGGCGGGGGAAGAAGCGGCGTTCGTGCCGCTGGTGCATGCGGACCGCGGGCTGGTCGATGCGGAGCTGCATGCCCGGCCGGTGATGCCGCTCGAGGGCGCGCTGCGCGTTCGGCGCGCCGCCTTCATGGCGGAGAGCCGCGGCCAGCTCGGTGCGCTGCAGGCGGCGCTCGCCGCCCGTTACGGCACGGGCAATGGCGCCGATCCGCGGCAGCTCGAGTTCGAGGGCGGCGGTTATCGGGTCAGCGCCGAGATTCACAACGAATTCGCGACGCTCACCTGGATCGGGGCGCTCGACGACTGGACGGCCTGGCCCAAGGGGATCGGGCTCGACCTGTTCCGCGACATGCCGCTGATCGCGGCGACCCGGCTCGACCTCTTGAGCGGGCGCAACATTCCGGAGCGGGCGCTGGCCGGGTTCAATCCGCGCAGCCTCTGCTATTCGGCGCTCTATGACGGGACGATCGAGGCGGCGACGGACTTTACCGTCGACCGGCACGGCTTCACGCGTTTCGAGGTCGCGGCCGGCGAGAGCGGCAGCCTCAGACGCGGCACGGTCGTCCGGCGGCTGCTCGAGATCGACACCTATCGGGCGCTGGTGCTGCTTGGCCTGCCGCTCGCCCGGCAGGAGGCGGCGGGCGTTACCGCGGCGGAGGAGCGGCTCAGCGCGCTGATGCGGCGGCTGTCGCTCGGCAGTTCGGTGGCGGACAATCAGCAATCGCTGGATTCGTTGCACGAGCTCAGCCTCGAGGTCGAGCGCCGGCGCGACGAGACGAGCTACCGCTTCGCCGCGACGCACGCCTATGCCGATGTGCTGGCGAGCCGCATCGGGCGGCTGGGAGAAGTGTCGATCGGCGAGTTCACCACCATCGCGCGCTATCTGGAAAACCGCATGGACCCGGCGGTCAAGACCTGCGCGGCGCTCGAAAAGCGGCTGGATGCGCTGGGGCGCGAGCTGGAGCGCTCGACCGAATTGCTCAATGCGCGGATCAATCTCAGCATAGAGATGCAGAACCAGGCGGTGCTCGACACCATTTCGCGCACCTCGCGCAACCAGTACCATTTGCAGCGCACCGTCGAGGGGCTGTCGGTAATCGTCATCTCCTATTATGCCCTGTCGCTGGTGGGCGAGGTCGAGCAGGGGCTACTGCCGTGGCTGCCGCTGGGCCGCGACGCGATGATCGCGATTTCCGTGCCGGTGGTGATCGCGCTGGTCTGGCTGGCGCTCAGGTTCCTGTCGCGGCGGGGCGAGCCCGGCGGGGACGGCAAATAGGAGAACGCCGCCCCGGCTCAGTCCAGGGCGTGGTCATGGCCGTGGCTCGCCACCATGTAAGGGCTGGCGTCCCCGCCGGGGCTTTCGAACTCGGTGCGCGTGCGCGGCAAAGCCTCGGGGTGCTGCGTCTGCAGATAGGCGATGAGCTGCTCGCGCAGCAGGCAGCGCAGGTCGAAGAGCTTGCCGCTGCTCGAGGCGCTGACCAGCACGCGGACCTCCATGGTCCGCTCGCGGAAGTCGGTGACCTGGAGGGCAAAGACGTTGTGATCCCAGAGCGGGGACATCTCGACGATCTCGCGCGCCTTGGCGCGCAGCGCCTCGATCGGCGCGGCGTAATCGAGATAGATCATGGCGGTGCCGAGCAGGTTCGTGCTCTCGCGCGTCCAGTTCTGGAAGGGCTGCTCGATGAAATAGGAGAGCGGCAGCACGAGGCGCCGGAGGTCCCATGTGCGCACCACCACATAGGTCGACTTGATGTCTTCGACGGTGCCGAAATCGCCTTCGACGGTGAGCGAATCGCCGATCCTGATCGGCTGGGTGAGGGCGATCTGGATGCCGGCGATCAGGTTCTTGAGCACCGGCTGGAGCGCCAGGCCGACGATGATGCCGGCGGCGCCGGCCGATGCCAGCAGGCTGATGCCATATTGGCGCACCTCGTCGAAGGTCATGAGGCCGGCCGCGACGGCGGCAAACCAGATGGCGAAGCCGAGCACCCGCTTGAGGATATGCGTCTGGGTAACCTGCTTGCGGGCGAGGAAATTGTCCTGCGCCTCGTAGCGCTGCAGATAGTGGCGGAGCCAGAGATCGAGCGTCGACCAGGCAATCCAGGCGATCAGCAGGATGACGCCGAGCAGCAGCAGGTGCTGGACGATCGGGTAGCGGCCATAGACCTGAGGCGCGATGCCGATGGCGCTGCTGAGGCCGATGAGAAATGCGGTCAGCCGGGTGGGACCCCTGACGCGCTCGACGATGCGGCCGAGGACGTCGCTGGCCCGGCGCGCCAGCCGCAGCAGCAATTGATAGGCGAGGGCGTGCAGGATGAGCGCCGCACCCGCGCAGACCACGAGGTCGACGAGCACGACCGCCCAGTCCGGCGCGCCGGCGACGAGTTGGGTGAGGTGTTGCAACGCTTGCAAGATGTCCATTGCCGATTCCTTCAGCGATTATCAGCACAGCATCGCACGGCCGGCCAGTATCTTGCCGTTGATGATGCGGAAACCCTCCTGCCTTAGACTCCCGGCAAAGCGGAGGCCGTTTCCATGGGTTGGCTCAAGTGAATTTCCTCAAGCTGCAGTTTCGCGCGGCGGCGACCGCTTTCGTGCTCTTCGCCATGGCGAGTTTCCTGCTGTTCCTGCTGGTCAGGGGCCTGGGCAATGTGGCCGCCGTGCTGCCCTGGCCGCGCAACCTGCCCGCCTATTCGCCCAATGGGACGATCGGGGCGGTGCTGGATTTGCGCCCGCTGGTGGCGCTGGGCTCGGGCACGCTGCTCGCAACCGGGGTCGTGCTGGTGTTCCGCAGCGCTTTCCTCGACCGGGCGGTCTATATGCTGGTTTCCATGCTGACCCTGGTGCTCGCCTCGAGCATCGGCATCGTTGCGGGTTTCGGCGCCTATCATTTCCTGATGGAGCACAGGCTGCTGGTGCCGCCCGGCGTCGTTCCGGCGGCGATCGCCTTCGCCATCATGATGGGGATCAGCCTCGCGAGCCTCGATGGGCTCCGGAGCTCGATCATCCTCAGGACGCTGCTCGCGCCGATATTGGTGGTCGGCGCGCCGCTGCTGCTGATCTATGCGGGGTGAGGGGGTGAAACGGGGATTCCCGCTTTCGCGGGAATGACGCAGTGGAATTGGCGAGGCCAAGCCGCGCCGTCGTTCCCGCGAAAGCAGGAAACCCCGTTTTGAGACCTATTCCCGCCCGGGATTAAGCGCCCGCATGGCGCTGGCCTCGTCGCCCAAGGCGGAGAGGACGGCGGCGACGATGCCGGCGCGGTCGAGGCCGGCTTCGGCATACATATCGGCCTGGCCCGCCTGCTCGGTGAAGCTGTCGGGCATCATCAGCGGGCGGAAGCGCAGCTTGCCGTCGAGCAGGCCGTTCAGCGCGAGGAAGGTCGCAACATGGCCGCCGAAGCCGCCGAGCCCGCCTTCCTCGACGGTCAGCAGCACGTCGTGATCGCGGGCGAGACTGGCGACCAGTTCCTCGTCCAGCGGCTTCATGAAGCGGGCGTCGGCGATGGTGGGGGAGAGGCCGAGCGCGCCGAGCTTTTCGGCGGCGGCCAATACCTCGCCGAGCCGGGTGCCATAGGAGAGCAGGGCGACGGTCGATCCCCGGCGCAGGATGCGGCCCTTGCCGATGGGCAGCAGCTCGCCCCGTGCCGGCAGGTCGACGCCGAGCCCGTCGCCGCGCGGATAGCGGAAGGCGATCGGACCGTTATCGTAAGCGGCGGCGGTCGCCACCATGTGGCGCAGCTCCGCCTCGTCGGCGGCCGCCATCAGCACCAGGCCCGGTATGGCGCCGAGATAGGCGGAATCATAGCTGCCGGCATGGGTCGGCCCGTCGGCGCCGACATAGCCGGCGCGGTCGATGGCGAAGCGCACGGGCAGGTGCTGCAGCGCCACGTCATGCACCACCTGGTCATAGGC
>DASZUI010000087.1:0-2262 GCA_035547675.1 Devosia sp. | reverse complement strand
AAGGGAGAGGTGGGCTGCGGCTCGGCACTGCCCAATCACCTCTCCCTTGGGGGAGAGGTCGGCGCAAAGCGCCGGGTGAGGGGGGCGTCCACGTCAAGATCCTACCTCCACGCCCCCGCCACGCTTCCCCCACCCGGCTGCCGCCACCCTCCCCGCAAGGGGAGGGGCGCCAAAGGGCGAGGCCGCGCAGCATCACTCCCTCCCCTCGAGGGGAAGGATGCCGGCAGGCAGGGCGGGGGTGGGCAACGCTCGCCGCCCTCGAGATCGTCCGCAAGCAAGGCCCCCTCACCCGGATTGCCGACGCAATCCGATCTCTCCCCCAAAGGGAGAGGTGACGCTGCGGCTCGGCACTGCCCAATCACCTCTCCCTCGGGGGAGAGGTCGGCGCGTTAGCGCCGGGTGAGGGGGCCTTCCACTCCACCCCCCCTACTTCGACACCGCCGCCTCGCCCACCTCCCCCAGCTGCCGATAGACGCCATCCGCCAGGCCCTGCATCTGGCCCGCCGGCAGATCGCCCACCACCGTGCAGGCGATCTGCCCATTGGCCCAGTAATAGGCCGAGAGCCCCTGCTGCGTTTCGGTCTGGAAGGCTTCGCCGCCCGGCGCGGCGGCGGTGATGTAGAGCGTCACCCGGTCGCTGCCCTTCTGGTACATGAGCTGCGCCGCCGGCCCGGTGCCGGTTTCGGCGAGCGGCGGCAGCAGGCGCCCGCCGACGAGCTGGTAGCCGTCTGCCGACAAATCCGGCGTGCCGATCGGCCGCCCGACGCGGTTGGACAGCCAGGTGACGAGATGCGTCCGGTCGTCCGCTCCCACCTCGACGGCGTGCCGCGTCTCCTTGATATAGACATTGTGCGCCATGATCGCGCCCTCGATCAGCCGCGCCGAGGCCGGCGGCTCCGCCCAGGTCGCGCCGCGCAGATACCACCCCCCGCCAAGCCCCAATCCCAGCAGCAGCACGGCGGCGGCCGCCACGCGGGTCCAGCCGCGGCGGCGGCGCCTGTCGCTCCAGGCGATATGGCGGGCGCTGAGCCGCGACGGCACCGGCTCGCCGGCCACCGGCCCGTAAAGCGTCGCAATCGCCGCGTTCTGCCGCTGCCAGAGCGCAATCTCGGCCGCCCGCTCGGGATGCGCCTCGAGCCAGGCCTCGACCGCCGCCCGGCGCAGCTGGTCGAGCTGCCCGTCGGCATAGGCATGCAGCAGCTCCTCGCTCACTTCCCCCGAATCGTTCCGGCGCTCCGTACTCATTTGACCGTCCTCAGCCGCGGGCCGTCGGTATTGCCCGTGAGCGCCCGTAGGCTCGCCCGGGCGCGGCCCAGCCGCGACATCAGCGTGCCGGCGGGAATGTCGAGCATGGCGGCGGCCTCGGCATAGCTCGCCCCTTCCAGCACCACCAGCAGCAGCGCCTCGCGCTGCTCGTCCGGCAATTGCCCGAGCGCGCGCTCCACCTCGGCCAGCGCCAGATGGCCCGGCTGGGCCGGCGCCGCGCCCGGCTCGGCCGGCATGTCCTCGAGCGACAGCATGGCGCCGCGCCGGCTCTGTCCCCGGCGCTCATTGCGATGAATGTTGAGGAGCATGCGGAACAGCCAGGCGCGCACCGGCCCGGTCGGCCGCCACAGCGCCCGCTTGCGGATGGCGCGCTCCAGGCAGTCCTGGACAAGATCGTCGGCGCGGTCGATATCGCGCGTCAGCGCCCGGGCATACCGCCTGAGCGCCGGCACCGCGGCCTCGACCTCGTCCAGGAACTCCACGGGCGCCGCTTACTGGGCGACGGCCTCGTGCCAGACCTTGCCGACGCCATCGCCGGTCGCGTCGCCCGGCTTGGTATCTTTCGTCCAGGTATAGAGCGGCTTGCCGTAATAGGCCCATGCCTGCGTACCGTCGGCGAGCTTCACCAGGGTGAAATCGCCGGTCGCCTGGGCGCTGGCGGGCGCCACGGCAGGCGGCCACAGCGTCGCGCACTTGCCGGTGCAGGTGACCTGCCCGTTGGCATCCTTGTCATAGGTATAGAGCGTCATGCCCTTGGCGTCGGTCAGCACGGTCTTGCCGCCGATCGTCGTCGTCTTGATGCCGGCCGGCATTTCGTCGGCGGCCAGGGCCGGAACGGCGAGCAGGGTGAGCGCGGCCGCGCCCAGCAGCAGTCTGGTAAGCATGTCTTCCTCCGTATTGGCGAAGGGCGGAAGTCCTCTCCCGTCCGTCATCGCCAACAACACCCTAGCGCCGCCGCCTATTCCCCGGCTGTGATGCTCAAGTTTATGTGATGAG
>DASZUI010000086.1:0-3688 GCA_035547675.1 Devosia sp. | reverse complement strand
CGCGTCTGCACGCCGAACTGGATGTTGCGGCCGACCAGGCCTTCGAGCAGCGGCTTCTGCGGCAGGAAAATCTCGTCGATGAAATAGATATAGCCGACCCCCTGCGCGATCAGCCGGTCGACCTCTTCGAGCACGATGTCGACGTTCCGCCGCCGATAGGCGTCGCGATAGTCGATCTTGGCGCAGAAGCTGCAATTATAGGGGCAGCCGCGCGAGGCCTCGATCTCGGCCCCGAAGCCATTGTGCTCCGCATCGAAGCGGTGATGGTGATGCTCGTGACCGGCGAGCCATTCGGTGGGCCAGCTCAGCGCCGGATGGTCGACAAAGCTGCTGGCCGCGTTCGGGCCGCGCAGGATCAGCTCGCCCTCGTCGAGATAAGCCGTCGAGGCGATGTCGCTCCAATCGGCAGTGTCGGCCAGCGCCGCGATCACTTCCTCACACTCGCCGCGGACAACGATGTCGACGCCGAGCTTGCGCAGGGTGGGGGAGGGGGTCGCCGAGCCATGCGGTCCCACCGCCACGGTGCGCCCGCCGCGCGTGTCGAGGAGGCGCAGGAACTCGCCGGGCACCCGCAGTTCCGGCGGTGCGCAGCGCCAGAACAGATAGCTCGGCGCCGTCGTGACCACCGTCATCTCGGGCGCGAACGCCGCGACCCGTTTGGCCAGCGCGCGATTGTCGAGATGCTGCAACTGCCCGTCGAGCATCAGCACCTCGTGGCCGCTCTTTTCGAGCAGGGCCTTCGAATAGCCCAGCTCCAGCGGCAGGTGCGGATGACGGCAGCCGAAATAGATGCTGCCTTCATAGCTCCAGGCAGGATTGACGAGCGCGATCCTCATGCGATGGCCCTCCGCTCTTCGGTTGCGGGCGCGCGGTTTTCGCGCAGCCAATTGGCCAGGTCGCGCACGCCGTCGCGCCAGCCCATGGTCGGCGCCCAGCCCAGGGCCCGGCACAGCTTCTGCGTGTCGGCGACGAACCAGACTTGGTCGCCCTGGCGCCAATCGCCGAAATCGAGGCTGAGGTCGCGCCCGGCGAGCGCCGAAATCTCCGCCAGCACCTGCTTGAGGCTGACGGCATTGCCCGGCCCGCCGCCCAGGTTGAAGGCCTGTCCCTTCACGTCGTCGATCCCGTCGAGCACGGCGCGATAGGCTGCAACGGCGTCGCGGACATGCAGTATGTCCCGCACCTGCCGCCCGTCGCCATAGATCGAGATGGTTTCGCCCGCGAGCGCCCGGATCAGGAAATGGGCGACCCACCCCTGGTCCTCGGTGCCGAACTGCCGCGGCCCATAGATGCAGCTCATGCGCAGCACCGCCGTGGGGATGCCGAACGAGCCGGTATAGTCGAGTACATACTGGTCGGCGGCGCCCTTCGAGCAGCCATAGGGCGTGCAGAAGTCGAGCGGCCGGGATTCGTCGACGCCCTGCGCCGCAAGCGCCGGGTCCGCCGGCGCGTGGCGGTCGGCCTCGATGGCGGTCGCGATATCGGCGAGTCCGCCATAGACCTTGTTGGTCGACGCGAAGATCACCGGCATTTTGCGGCCGCTGCGGCGCACCGCGTCGAGCACGTTGAACGTCCCGCGCGCATTGATGTCGAAATCCTCGGCCGGATCGACGAGGCTCGTCGTCACCGCCGTCTGCGCCGCGAAGTGGAATACCGCGCCCGCCTCGGCGATGCCCCGCCCAACGGCTTCCGCATCGCGCACATCGCCGATGATCGGCTGCACCTTGGCGCCATGCCGCCCGATCAGCCATTGCAGGTTCTGCTCGACGCCCGGCCGGCTGAGATTGTCGAAAACGATCACCTCGGCGCCCTCGCTGAGCAGGCTGTCGGCGAGGTTCGAGCCGATGAAGCCGCTGCCCCCGGTCACCAGCACCGGGCCGGCGCCTTTGCGCGTGAAGTCTTGAGCCGTCATGTCACCAGCCCTCTCTGTTCGAGGTGCTTCTGCATCTCGGCGCTGCGATCCACGGCGGTCGAGCTGCGCACCCAATCGGCCATTTCGCCCAGCGTGTCCTCGAGCCGGTAGCGCGGCGCAAAGCCCAGCAGCTCGCGCGCCCGGGAAATGTCGGCAAAGCAGTTGCGTATGTCCCCGGAGCGCGCCTTGCCCATAATCTGCGGCTCGATCTCCGGCACGTCCATGGCCTGGGCGAGGAGCCGTGCGACCTCGGCGATCGAATAGGCGCGGCCGCTGCCGACATTGATCACCTTGCCCGGCGCATCCTTCTTCTCCATGGCGAGGCGGAAGGCGCGCGCGACGTCCTTGACATGGACGAAGTCGCGCTTCTGCCGGCCGTCCTCGAAGATCAGCGGCGGCTGGCCGTTCATCAGCCGGGAGGCGAAGTTCGCGAGCACGCCGGTATAGGGGTTGGAAAGCGCCTGGCCCGGCCCGAACACGTTGAAGAGCCGCAGCGCGACCGCCTCCACGCCATAAGCTTCCCCGAAGATCAGCACCTGCCGCTCTTGCGCGTATTTGGTCAGCGCATAGATCGAGGCGAGGTCGACGGGCTTCTGTTCGTCGGTCGGCACGGGGGTCAGTACCTGGTTGCCGTCGACGAGATCCCATTGGCCGGCCTTGATGCGCGCCGGCTGCCGCCGTGCGTCGCCGACACGCCGGCCGTCGGGGGTTTCGTAGAGGCCTTCGCCATAGACGCTCATGGACGAGGCGACGACGATCCGCCTTGGCGGTTTGTTGATCATCGCCTCGAGCAACGTTGCCGTTCCAACGTCGTTGACATCCACATAGCGAGTGATTTCGTACATGGACTGGCCGACGCCGACCTCGGCCGCGAGATGGAAGACCCCATCGACGCCGTCGAGCGCCGTTCGGACGGCTTCGGCATCGCGGACATCGGCGCGGATCAATTCGGCGCCGTCGATCTCTCTTGGAGGGTCGCTTGCCCCGTGAACCTGCTCGATCAGCGAGTCGAGCACGCGGACGCGATAGCCCTCCTGCAGCAGTTCCTTGACGAGATAACGGCCGATGAATCCGCACCCGCCGGTGACCAGAACATTGCTCATGGAAGTGCCCCTTGACGCTACTGGTTGGGGGAGGAACTTACCTTTCGCCCGTACGGTTCCGTTCACCGGACTTCCGGCACGCGCGCGGCCTCCCTTTCGTGACGAGGCAAGGCCCTGAGCGGGCAGCACAATCCGAAGCCGCGGCGCCGGAACGAGTCCTAACCCGGTAAGTTCTGCCCTCGACCGACAAGCGCGGAGGGCAACCATGAACGTCACAATGATCGGCGCCGGATATGTGGGGCTCACCACCGCCGCCTGCCTCGCGGAACTGGAGCAGAACGTCATTTGCGCCGACATCGACGACGAGAAGATCGCCAGCCTCGAAGCCGGTAAACTGCCGATCCACGAGCCCGGCCTGGAGCCGCTTATCCGGCGTAACCGCCAGCGCGGGCGGCTGGCCTTCTCCGCCGACCCGGTTCAGGCGGTGGCCGAGGCGGAGCTGGTTTTTCTCGCCGTCGGCACACCCCAGGGCGAGGACGGCAATCTCGACCTGAGCGATCTCGAGGCCGCCGCGCGCCATATCGCCTGCGCACTGCCGCCCAAGACCGTCGTCGTGGTCAAGTCCACCGTGCCGGCCGCGACCAACCGCCGCCTGCGCGAGATCATTGCCGAAGCGCGCGGCGATCTCGATTTCGCCGTGGCCTCCAACCCGGAATTCCTGCGGGAAGGCACG
>DASZUI010000085.1:0-15495 GCA_035547675.1 Devosia sp. | reverse complement strand
CGAGGCGGCCGAGGCGCTCGATTTCGAGCGCGCCGCCCTGCTCCGCGACCGGCTGAGCGCGCTGGCCCTGATCCAGTCGCAGGGCGACATGACCTCCCACACCGTCGAAGAGGCGGACATTTTCGCCATCGCCGAACAGGGCGGCCAGTTCTGCGTACAGGTCTTCTTTTTCCGCGCCTTCCAAAACTGGGGCAATTACCCGTTCCGGCCGCGCGCCGACGCTTCGCTGTCCGAAGCCGAAGTGCTCGAAGCCTTCATCGGCCAGTTCTACGAAGCCCGCACGCCGCCGAGCCAGATCCTCCTCAGCCACGATCTCGCCGAGCCCGAAGCGATGATCGAGGCGCTGAGCCTGCGCGCCGGCCGCAAGGTCGCCGTGCTCACGCCCCGGCGCGGCGAAAAGAAAGACCTCGTCGCCTATGCGCTGAACAATGCCCGCGAAGCGCTCGGCCGCCAGCTTGCAGAGGGCGCGACACAGAAGGCGCTGCTCGAAGGCGTGAGGGAGAAATTCGGCCTCCAGAGCGTACCGCGCCGCATCGAGGTCTATGACAACTCCCACATCCAGGGCACCAACGCCATCGGCGCCATGATTGTCGCCGGCGAGGAGGGCTTCTCCAAGAAGCACTACCGGACCTGGAACATCAAATCGACCGAACTCACCCCTGGCGACGATTTCGGCATGATGCGCGAAGTGCTGACCCGCCGCTTTACCCGCCTCGCCAATGAGTGTCCTGTAGGCAGCGAGGACGAGCAGACCGGCATGCCCGATTGGCCCGACATCGTCTTCATCGATGGCGGCCAGGGCCAGCTCAATGCCGTGCTCGGCGTCGTCGCCGAACTGAACCTGCCCCGCGAGGTGACCTTCATCGGCATCGCCAAGGGCGAGGAGCGCGACGCCGGCCGCGAAACCTTCTTCATGCCCGGCAAGCCCGGCTTCAAGCTCCCGCATCGCGATCCCGTGCTCTATTACGTGCAGCGGCTCCGCGATGAAGCCCACCGCTTCGCCATCGGCACCCATCGCGCCCGGCGCAAGAAGGACACCATCAAGAATCCGCTCGACGAAATCGAGGGCATCGGCCCCGCCCGCAAGCGCGCCCTGCTCCACCATTTCGGCTCCGCCAAGGCCGTAAGCCGCGCCTCGCTCGCCGACCTCGCCGCCATCCCGGGCATCTCGGGCCAGATGGCGCAGCTCGTTTACGACCATTTCAACCGCAGCGGCTGAGCGTTACAGGCCGGGCCGAAACCAATAAATCGCCGGTTCTTCTTTAGAGCTTCTTAGACGCCCCCGTGTTCTGCTTCCGGTTCCGGCCGGCACGGGGAAGCAACATGACCGACGAAGTACAGTTCGCGTCCACCCGGCCGAATGGCGCACGTACTTTCGGCAAGCGGCAGGCGCTTCGTCCCACCCGGCCGGCGGTGGCTTATCCGGGGCCGCTGCCGAAAGTCGAGCCGATCGACTACGGCACGACTGGCGAACTGCCGCTCTTCACCGTTTCGCTGATCGCGGTGCTTGCCATCATCTTCGGCGCGGAAGTGGCGCTCGATGGCGAGGCCGGCAAATCGCTGTCGCCCTCCTTCACGACGCTCTACCTCATGGGCGCCAGCAGCCGCGACGCCATTCTCGGGCATGGCGAGTGGTGGCGGCTGTTCACGGCGCCGCTGCTGCACGCGAATCTGGCCCATATCGGCATGAACTGTCTCGCCCTGTTCCTGATCGGGCGGCAGCTCGAACCGATCATCGGGTCCCGATGGATGGCCGCGATCTTCGCCCTCAGCGCAGTCTGCGGATCGCTGGCCTCGGTCATGCTCCATCCCGGCAATGTTATCGGCATCGGCGCCTCGGGCGGCATTGTCGGCATTTTCGCCGCCGCCGTGGTCGCCATGCTGCGCCTGCCGCGCGGCAAGCTGAGGTCGAGCCTTGCCGCCAAGGCGGTCTTCGGCCTTGCCTCGTCCCTGATTCCCACCCATGGCGGCGGCGCGAGCGTCGACTATGCCGCCCACATGGGCGGTGCCGCCAGCGGCGTGATCGCCAGCCTGCTGATGCTGCTCCTCTGGCCGCGCGACGAACCGAGCCCTGAAGCCTCCCCGCTCGCCGCAACTGTTGCCGGCGCCTTTTTCGCCGTCGCCGCCTGGGCCGTGCTGCCCGCCAGCCAGCTCTACATGGCCCAGACCCGCCTGCTCGCCCCGCACCTGCCCGCCGACATCGCCAGCGCCCAAAGCCAGGCCGACCAGCTCATCAAGGCCTATCCGCACGATCCCCGGGTGATCTTCCTCGAAGGGCTGGTGCAGGCAAAGCGCAACGATCTGGTGGACGCCGAGGCGAGCTTCCGCGCGGCCCTCCGCGGTGCCGACGAGATGGGCAGCATCGTTTCCGACACGTTCCGGACCGGCGTCACCGCCGCGCTCGCCGCCACGCTCTATGGCGAGGGCCGGAAGGACGAAGCCCGCGCCCTCGCCGCGCCGGTCTGCGGTTCCCTCACCGGCACGCAGCTGGCGGCGATGGAAAAGCTCAGCCTCTGCCCCACCGCCCCCTGACCGGCCATTGCGGCGCGCCCGGCGCACCCCATATCTTGGCACAATATCTTGCCGCACATCCTCCGCCGGAGCCGGAATGACCCTCTCCACCAATGAGCAATTGCTGATCGAGCAGCGCGTCGGCAATGACGGCAAGAACATCGTCGTCGCCTATCTGCTCTGGCTTTTCCTCGGCGTCTTTTCGGCGCACCGCTTCTACCTGGGCAAGCCCGGCACGGCGATCCTCCAGATGCTGACCTATTTCATCCTGATCGGCTTCGTCTGGTGGGTCATCGACCTGTTCCTGATCCCCGGCATGGTGCGCGAGAAGAACAACGAGCTGCGAGTGCGCCTCGCCCGCGAATTCACCGGCCGCTGAATCCGGCTTTACCGCGCTCGGGGCGGCAGCTATAAAGCTCCCCATGACCCTGATCCGCGCCACCTATTCGTACTGGTACTTTAGCTACGGAAGCCGCTGGCAGCCGGAGGGGCGCGTTTGATCTGACACATCGAACAAAGAAGTACCCGAAAGCCGCCAGCCCAGCTCGGCGGCTTTTTTGTCGCCCTGGGCTCCCCCGAAAGGCAGCGTTTCCGACCGGACGCTGCGCAGAAGACCAGGAGCCGAAATGTCCAAATCCACCGACGACCTGCGCATCGTCGAATTGCGCGAACTCAGAACCCCCGCCGAAGTCATCGCGGAGTTCCCGCGCACCGACACGGCGATCAGGACCGTGATCGCTACCCGTCACGCCCTGCACAACATCATCCACGGCAGCGACGACCGGCTGGCCGTGGTCGTCGGCCCCTGCTCCATCCACGATCCGGCGGCCGCCATGGACTACGCGCGGCGCCTGCTCGAGGTCAGGAAACGGCTCGCCGACCGGCTGGAAATCGTCATGCGGGTCTATTTCGAGAAGCCGCGCACCACGGTGGGCTGGAAGGGCCTGATCAACGATCCCAATCTCGACGGCAGCTTCGACATCGACAATGGCCTGAGGACCGCCCGCAGCCTGCTGCGCGACATCAACGATCTGGGCCTGCCCGCCGGCTGCGAATTCCTCGACATGACCACCCCGCAATATATCGCCGATCTCGTCAGCTGGGCTGCCATCGGCGCCCGCACCACCGAAAGCCAGATCCATCGCGAACTCGCCTCGGGCGTCTCCATGCCGATCGGCTTCAAGAACGGCACGGATGGCGACGTGAAGATCGCCGTCGACGCCGTGGCCGCCGCCGGCCATCCACACCATTTCCTCGCTGTCACCAAATCCGGCCGTTCGGCCATCGCCTCGACCACGGGCAATGACGATGCCCATATCATCCTGCGCGGCGGTAAAGTGCCGAACTACGACGCGGCAAGCGTCGAGGAGGCCAGCGCGGCCCTCCTCGCCGCGGGCCTCCGGCCGGCGGTGATGATCGATGCCAGCCACGCCAACAGCGCCAAGAAGCCCGAGAACCAGCCGCTCGTTCTCGAAAACGTCGCCCACCAGCTCGAGGCCGGCGACCGCCGCATCGTCGGAGTGATGATCGAGAGCAATCTCGTCGCCGGCCGCCAGGACCTCGTGCCCGGCCGGGAGCTGGTCTATGGCCAGTCGATCACCGACGGCTGCATCGGCTGGGACAGCACGGCCGAGGTGCTCGAGCGGCTGGCCGATGCCGTCGCGGGACGGCGCGCCGCGACGGCGCGGCAGGTGGCCTGACCGAATTAGTCGAAGCGGTTATGGGCCGGCGGATCGCTGGCGGGAAAGGACTCGTCCACCGCCTCGTCCACCGGCCCCCATTTCTTCGGACGGTCCCGCATCGCCTCGGGCCCGGCCGGGCGGATTTGCACGGGGCTGTCCGGCGCGCCCGCCGGCTCGGCATCCTTGAACGCGCTGGCGCCGCTGTCGGTCTCCGGTTTCGCAGTCATGGCCTTTCCAGTCATGGCAACCTCCTCGGTTTAGCTCGGGAGTAACTTCGGGGCGGGCCGAACGGTTCATCAACCGCTTTTGACAACGCCTGATCAAATCGCCGCAACTCCTTGAACTTCCTCGTTCCGGGCGACGCGAGGGTTTTGCGGTGACACGAGAAAGCGCCAGCTAAGCGGAACGATGTCACCTCTCTCTGGTTGGGTCGGGTGTCGCTCAGACAACGGAGAATGAGCAATGCCAAGCCAAGAGACTCATACCGAGACGTCCAAGCGCGGTTTCGCGAGCATGGACCCCGAATTGCAGCGGCGGATTGCGCGCAAGGGCGGCGAGAGCGTGCCGGATGAAAAGCGCAGCTTCTCCCGCAACCACGACCTTGCCGCCGAAGCCGGCCGCAAGGGCGGCGAAAACGTGCCCGACAGCCAGCGCAGCTTCTCCAGGAATCACGAACTGGCAGCCGAGGCCGGCCGCAAGGGCGGTCATGCCTCGGGCGGCAACTTCGCCAACGACCCCGCCCGCGCCGCCGAAGCCGGCCGCAAGGGCGGTCACGCTTCGGGCGGCAATTTCGCCAATAATCCGGCCCGCGCGGCCGAGGCCGGGCGCAAGGGCGGCCAACACTGAGGCGCCCCTCGCTCGGAGGCCCCGGCGGGAAGGCCGGGGTCCGTCCCACTAAACTGGATTCCCGCCTGCGCGGGAATCCAGTTTCGCCGCAACCCGTCGCACCGCCCATCCTGAAGCACCCGCCTCATCCTGAAGTACCCGCCTCATCCTGATCCCAAAGCACCCACCTCATCCTGAGCCTGTCGAAGGATGGGCCTCGCGCTCCCTTCCCTACCCGGCCTCATCGAAAGTCCGGTCCAGCCGAATGGCTGGCTTGACCGGCGGGCGACGATCCTGTTGGGTCGGCACATGGCCCGAAATCCCAATCTCGCGGCGCTGCCGAACCTGCTGACCTATGGCCGGATCGCGCTGGTGCCGGTCATCGCGATACTGCTCGTCATCGGCACGCCCAGTCTGCGCTGGATCGCCCTGGTGCTTTACCTCGCTGCGGCGATCAGCGATTTCTTCGACGGCTATCTCGCCCGCAAATGGAACCAGGGCACCGAACTCGGGCGCATGCTGGACCCCATCGCCGACAAGCTGCTGGTCGGCGCGCTCGTCGCCGTTTTCGCCTGGGACCATACGCTGGGCGCCTGGGACCTGATCCCGGCCGTCGCCATCCTGCTGCGCGAAATCTTCGTCTCGGGCCTCAGGGAATTCCTCGGGCCGAGGGGCGTTGTCGTCCATGTCACGCAATTGGCGAAATGGAAGACGACGGTACAAATGGTGGCGCTGGTCGCGCTTTTCCTTGCCCCGCTCGTTCCGGGGGCCGCGCCGGTCGCCATCGTGCTGCTTTGGCTCGCCGGCCTGTTGACCGTCATCACCGGCGCGCAATATTTCCTCGGCGCCTGGCCCCATCTCGCAGGGGAAGTTCAATGAAGATTCTCTATTTCGCCTGGCTCAAGGAACGCCTGAACAAGGCCGAGGAGGAGGTTTCCCCGCCCCCCGAGGTCAGGACCGTTTCCGACCTCATCGGCTGGCTCTCGGCCAATGACGAGGCCACGGCGCTGGCCATGTCGAACCCCAAGATCATCCGCGCCGCGATCGATGCCAAGGTGGTGCCGGCCGATGCCCCCATCGCCGGCGCCCGCGTGGTGGCGCTCTTCCCGCCGATGACGGGCGGCTGAGTTGGCGGTCCGCGTCGAAGAGGCGCCCTTCGACCCGGGCGCCGAAGCCAATGCCTTCCTCGCCGCCGCCGAGGGCGCCGGCGCGGCGGTGACCTTCACCGGCCTCGTCCGCTCCGCGCCCGGCGAGTCGGTGGCCACGCTCACGCTCGATTGCTATCCCGAGCTGGCGCTCAACCAGATCGCCGCCATGATCGCCGAGGCCAAAACCCGATTCGGCCTGCTCGAGGCCACGGTGATCCACCGCTACGGTGCGCTCCGGGCCGGCGAGCCCATCGTCCAAGTGATGGCGCTCGCCCCGCATCGCCACGCCGCCTTCGAGGGCGCCGAATTCCTGATGGACTACCTCAAGACCGACGCGCCCTTCTGGAAGAAGGAAACCTCCCCCACCGGGGAGGAAAACTGGGTCGAGGCAAAACCCGCCGACGACACCGCTAGGGCGCGCTGGGAGTAGGTGTCAAACGGAGATTCCCGCTTTCGCGGGAATGACGGCGTAGTGAGGGAAGGCCCTGTTCCCGTCGTGTGTTGGGCAGTCGCCCCGCCTCGCTCCGGGATCAAGGCCCCCTCACCCGGCGCTGCGCGCCGACCTCTCCCCCAAGGGAGAGGTGACGCTGTGGCGAGGCGCTGCCCCTTCACCTCTCCCTTGGGGGAGAGGTCGGATTGCGCAGCAATCCGGGTGAGGGGGCCTTAACCCCCACCCGAACTATCATCACTCCGCCGCGATCTGCCGCGGGCGCGTGGCCGCCGAATAGGCGTCGGCCAGCGTGTTGGTGACCACGCCGGGCTTGAAGCGACAGTCGCCGACTTCGCCCACCGGAGTCAGTTCGGCGGCCGTGCCGGTCACGAAGCATTCCTCGAAATCGCCGAGTTCTTCCGGCCGGATCTGCCGCTCGATGACCTGGTAGCCATGCTCCTTGGCCAGCGCGATCACCGTCTGCCGCGTGATGCCGTTGAGGAAACAGTCCGGGATCGGCGTATGCAGCTCGTTGCCCTTGATGAAGAAGACGTTCGAGCCCGTCGATTCCGCCACCAGCCCGCGATAATCGAGCATCAGCGCGTCGTCATAGCCCGCGTCCATCGCGTCATGCTTGGAGAGCGTGCAGATCATGTAGAGCCCGCCGGCCTTGGCCTGCCACGGAATGGTATCCGGCGCCGGGCGCTTCCATTTCGACCACATCAGGCGGATGCCCTTGGCCTTCACCTCCGGCGAGAAATAGCTCGGCCATTCCCAGGCGGCCACCGCCAGGTGCACCTTGTTGCCGCGCGCCGGCACCGAGATCGTCTCCGAGCCGCGCCAGGCGATCGGGCGCACATAGGCGTCGGTGAGCTTGTTGGCCTTGAGCACCTGCCGGGCCGCCTCGTCGATCTCGTCCGCGCTGAACGGAATCTCGAAATCGAGGGTCTTGGCCGACGCGATCAGGCGCTCGGTATGCTGGCGCAGCTTGAAAATCTCGCCGCCATAGGCGCGCTGCCCTTCGAATACCGAACTCGCATAATGCAGGCCATGGGTCAGCACATGCAGCTTGGCATCCTTCCAGGGCACCAGCTCGCCATCATACCAGATCCAGCCGTCACGCTGATCCATGGGAACGCCACCAGGGCCGGCCATATTCCTCTCCCAATAAAAGGTTATCGCGCCGCGCTCTTAGGGGCGCGGCACCGCTTTGCGGCGATCATGCCCCAGCGCCAAGGCCTTGGCAAACAAGAATGGCTTTGGGATAAACGCTGGAACGACCCCGCAATGGTAGGAAGATGGCACCCGCCAAAATTAATGTCAACAAGGCTGACATAAATATGCCCGCCGGTCCGGCCGGCATGCCCGAGGACGCCATGCCCGTCGATGTCATGGGGCTGTTCTTCTTCGCCTATCGCGATTTCGTCGGCGACGCCGATGTCATCCTCGAACGCCAGGGCTTCGGGCGCGCCCACCACCGCGTGCTCTATTTCGTCAACGTCAAGCCGGGCATGCCGGTCGCCGACCTGCTGCACATTCTCAAGATCACCAAGCAGAGCCTCGCCCGGGTGCTGCGCCAGCTCATCGACAACGGCTATATCGAGCAAAAGACCGGCGATGCCGACCGCCGCCAGCGCCTGCTCTATGCCACAGAAAAGGGCCGGCGCCTCTTCGACGTACTCTCGGCCACCCAGACCAGCCGCATCAACGCCGCCTTCGAACGCCTCCCCAACGACGCCCGCCGCCATGTGCTGGAGTTCTTCGTCGGCATGGTCGAGGCCGAGGACCACCCGCTGCTCGACCAGTTGCGGCTGACGGATAATCTCTAGGGTTGCGCGTACTGCTGGATTCCGGCCGTCGCCGGAATGACGTCGGTGTCATGGCAATGCCGTGCCCAAATCCACGGTGTCATTCGGGCGAAGGCCGGAATCCATGACGAGCACCAGCGCCTGCTATTTCGCCCGCCCCAGCTCCTCACTCCTGAGCCGCGCGGCGAGCACCGCCCGCTCCACCAGCGTTGCGAGCCCGTTGGGCGCCATCAAAACACTGAGCGCGGCTTCCGTGGTGCCCTTGGGCGAGGTCACATTCTGCCGCAGCGTGGCGACCGGCGTCGGATCGGCTTCCATCAGCGCCGCCGCGCCGATCACCGTGGCGCGCGCGAACTGCATGGCGCGCGCTTCGTCGAAGCCCTGCTGCATCGCCGCCGAGGCCAGCGCCTCGACGAAATGGAACAGATAGGCCGGCCCCGAGCCCGACACCGCCGTCACCGCGTCGATCTCGGCTTCCTTGTCGAGCCAGACCACTTCGCCTGCCGCCCCGAGCAGCGCATCGGCGACCTCGCGGTCCCGCGCATTGGCCTCAGGCCCCGCGACCGCGCCCGAAATGCCGCGCCCGATCTGGGCCGGCGTGTTTGGCATGGCGCGCACCACCCGGCCCGTCCCGAGGCCCGCAGCAATCGTCGCGATGGAAATGCCGGCGGCGATCGACACGACCAGCGTCTGCCGGCCCACCGATGGCCTGAGCTGCTCCAGCACCTCGCCCATCACCTGCGGCTTGACGGCGAGCACCAGGACCGAGACCAGGACGCCCGACACCTTGCCGACCAGCCTGACCCCGCTCTCTTCCGCGAATTTGCCGGCGGCCTCCGCCGGCTGCGGATCGACGAGAATGAGTTCCTTCGGCGGCAGGCCGGCCTTGATCCAGCCGCGCGCCAGCGCCAGCCCCATCTTGCCGGCGCCCACCAGGACGACCGGCCCGACATTGTTGAGTTGCATCAGGTCCTTCGCCCGAAGCCTTACGCTTCGCCCACCGTCTCGAACATGACCTGGCTTAGCGCTTCGGACGCGCTCTTGCCAGCCCAGACGACGAACTGGAAGGCCTGGTAATAAAGGTCGCAGGCATCGGTGGCCGAGCGCAGCAGCGCCTCGCATTGCTGCGGCGAGACCTCGGCCCCGCCGGTCAGCAGGTGCGAATTGCGGAAGATGACCACGCCCTCCCCGCTCCACATGTCGAAATGGCCGATCCACATCTGCTCGTTGATGAGCGAGATCAGCTGCTTCACTTCGCTGCGGCGCGGCTCGGGCACCTTGAGATCGAAGGCGCTGGCGATATGGAGGGATTCCAGCCCTTCCATCCAGTTGAACGAGACGTGATAGTCGCTCCAGCCGCCGCGCACCGAAATGGAAATCTCGTCGGCGTCCTGCCGCTCGAAGTTCCAGTCGTTGATCGCGGCGATCTGTTCGATGATGTCGACGGGATGGACCGTGCGGTCTGGCTCGATCAGCAGAAGAGACATTGGAAAATCCGCCTTGGCACGCGTTAGGGGCGCCGGGAAACCGGCGAAAGTACGACGCTGTTCGTCAACCGTCTCGATCCCGTCCGCCGCGAGCCTCGAATCGTCCTGACCAGCCGGACCCTACACCGGCCCAGCGAGTCCGGGCATTGAAGGCCACGGCGAAGCAGTCTTTCTGCTGTGGATGATCCGGCTCGTATTGTTAATAACTGGTTAAGCCGCCACCCGTTGTTCATGGCTTTGGCGGGTGTCGGCACCAGTTCTTCGCATTATGGGAAATGCGTAGGGACGGGAGGTCGCGGAAGCGATGGAGCATGGTCCCTCCCCCCTGCGGGGAGGGAGACGTGGTGGCAAGGCTTTGCCTCAACCTCGGCGTCACCCGGCGGAGGCCGGGGTCCAGGATCAGCACAGCGCGCGTTCTGGATTCCGGCCTTCGCCGGAATGACGTGGTGGAATTAGGCACGGCCGTGCCACAGCGTCCCTCCCCCTAAAGGGGAGGCAGCCGGGTGGGGGTAAGCAACGCGCGCCGGCGCTTGCGGAAAGAACCCCCACCCTGCTGCCGCTTCCCTCCCCGCAAGGGGGAGGGAGCCGCGTGGGACCGTGGCCACCAAGCCGACAGGCGTTCTCGCCGGCCTGATCCCCCTCTTTCGATTTAGGTGGAAGTGCCGAAGCTTGGGAGGGTCGCAGGCGATGCGGCAGGCTTCCCTCCCCCTTGAGGGGAGGGTGGCGGCAGCCGGGTGGGGGTAGGCCACGCGCGCCGCCGCTTGTGGAAAGAACCCCCACCCCGCTGCCGCTTATCTCCCCGCAAGGGGGAGGGACACGCGTGGCACCGCACCTGCCCGCATCGAAAGTCAGGTCCAGCCAAATGGCCGGCTAATCCGCCTTCTTCTTCGCCTTGAGCGCCGCCAGCTCGGCTTTTACCGCAGCGAGCTCGTCGCCCTGCGCCGCGACCAGTTCGCGCAGCGCGTCGTAATCCTCGCGCTTGACCAGGTCCATGTCGGCGACGAAGCGCTGCACCTGCGCCTTGATGCCGGTCTCGACCTCGCGCCGGACCCCGTCGGCCACGCCGGCGGCATCGTTCATCAGCCGTCCCAGATCGTCGAAAATCCTGCTGCCCTGGCTCATCGCGTGACCTCGTTTCTCTGTCCCGTATTTAAGGGCTCCCTCCCGGCTTGACCAGAGCGGCGCCCTGCCCGATGTTCGCGCGACAGCGACGGGAGATGCCGCTTGCCCTTTCCCAATATCAATCCGATTGCCTTCGCGCTCGGCCCGCTGGTGGTGCGCTGGTATGCCCTCGCCTATCTGTTCGGCGTGCTCCTCGGGGCGGGCTACGCCTATTTGCTGCTGCGGCAGAGGACGCTCTGGTACAGGAACACCCCGCCCTTCGAGCCGCCGGACATCTGGGATTTCGCCTTCTGGGCGGTGATCGGCATCGTGGTGGGCGGGCGCACCGGCTATGTGCTGTTCTACAATCTGCCGCTCTACATGGCCCATCCCCTCGACATTTTCGCCCTCTGGGACGGCGGCATGAGCTTCCATGGCGGGCTCGTGGGCATCATGCTGGCGATGGCCATTTTTACCCGCTCCAAGGGCGGCAACATCCTCTCGGGCTTCGACCTGCTCGCCTGCGTCGGGCCGATCGGCCTGCTGCTCGGCCGCATCGCCAATTTCATCAATGGCGAGCTCTGGGGCCAGGTCACCACCCTGCCCTGGGGCGTGGTCTTCCCCGATGGCGGGCCGTTGCCGCGCCATCCCAGCCAGCTCTATGAGGGCGGGCTCGAGGGGCTGATCATGTTCATCATCCTGCGGCTCGTCAGCCACGTTTGGCATGGCCTGCGCCGCCCCGGCCTCGCCTCCGGCATTTTCGGCATGTGGTACGCCATTTCGCGCATCCTGGTCGAATTCGTGCGCGTGCCGGACCCGCAGCTCGGCTATCTCTTCAACGGCTGGGTCACCATGGGACAGATTCTCTCCGTGCCCGTGTTCCTCGCCGGCCTGGCCCTGGCCATCTATGCGGTGCGCCGCTACCGCCATGCCTGAGGACACCCCAAGCCTTTCCGAACTGATCGACATGCAGATCCGCCAGCACGGCCCCATGTCGATCGCCAACTACATGGGCCTGGCGCTCACCCACCCCCGCGAGGGCTATTACCGGCGCGGCGGCGCCATCGGGGCGGCCGGCGATTTCGTCACCGCGCCCGAAATTTCCCAGATGTTCGGCGAGATCGTCGGCTTCTTCCTCGTCAATCTGTGGCAGCAGATGAACGAGCCCAAGGCCTTCGCCCTGCTCGAGCTCGGCCCCGGCCGCGGCACGCTGTTGGACGATGTCCTGCGCGTCGGCGCTCGCGCCCCGGGCTTCCTCGAGGCCGTCTCGGTCGAACTCTTCGAAACCGATGTCGGGCTCGCCAATGAGCAGCGCGCCCGGCTGGGCAATTACCACCCACGCTGGATCCAGAATTTCGACCTCCCCGAAGACACGCCCCTCCTCGTCCTCGCCAACGAGTTCTTCGATGCCCTGCCCATCCGCCAATTCGTGCGTGGCCGCGACGGCTGGCATGAGCGCATGGTCGGGCTCGACGGCGGCAAGCGCTATTTCGGCCTCTCGCCCACCCCGATCCCGGCGGACGCCCTTCCCGCGGCCGTGCGCGACGCGCCGGAGGGCGCGGTGTACGAAGCGGGCCTCGCCGCCAATGAAGTGATGTCGCGGCTGGCCAAGGCCGTGGCGCGGCGCGGCGGCGCCATCCTCGCCATCGACTACGGCTATGCCGAAACCCAGCCCGGCGAGACGCTGCAGGCGGTGCGCCGCCACGCCTATGCCGATCCGCTCGAGGCGCCGGGGGAAACCGACCTCTCCGCCCATGTCGATTTCGGCGCCCTTGCGGAAACCGCCCACGCCGCCGGCCTCGCCACGGCAAAACTCGCGACCCAGGGCGATTTTCTCAAGGAACTCGGCATCGTCGCCCGCGCGGCCACCCTTGCCCGGGCCAATCCCGACGAGGCCCCGGCGATCAACACCGCACTTGAACGGTTGACCGGACCGGCCCAGATGGGGAACCTGTTCAAGGTGTTCTGCGCCCATTCGCCGGGTCTCGTCCCGCAAGGCTTTCCACCATGATACCGTTCGAGCAGCATCCTCTCCTGAGCAGCATTCCCGGCCTTCGCCACGGCTTCTTCGGCCGCCGCGGCGGCCAGTCGACCGGCGATTTCGCCTCCCTCAACGTTTCGGAAAATGTCGGCGACCGGCCCGCCGCGGTCACCGCCAACCGGGCGGCCGTGCTCGATGCCCTGCAACTGCCCTCGATGACGGTCGCCCAGCTGACCCAGGTGCATTCCGCCCGCGTCGTGACGCTGACCGACCCGCATGAGGCGGCGACGCGCCCCGAGGCGGACGGCATCGTCACCGCGACGCCCGACGTGCTGCTCGCCATCCAGACCGCCGACTGCGCCCCGATCCTCTTGGCCGACAGCGAAGCTGGGGTCGTGGGCGCCGCCCATGCCGGCTGGCGCGGCGCCCTTTCCGGCGTCGTCGCTGCGACGGTCGAGGCGATGCGCCGCCTCGGCGCCCGCCCGGCCAGCATGGTCGCCGTGATCGGCCCTACCATTGCGCTCGAAAACTACGAAGTCGGCCCCGATTTCGCTGCCAACCTCGTCAGCCTCCATCCCGAGGCTGCCAGCCGCATTTCGACGCCGGCCGGCGGCAGGGAGCATTTCGACCTGCCCGGCTATGTCGTCGACCAGCTCACGGCCGCCGGCGTCGCCAATATCGCGAGCCTCGGCCGCTGCACCTACGCCAACCCCGCCCACTATTTCTCCCACCGCCGCGCCACCCACGAAGGCCGCAAGGCCGGCCGGCAAGCCTCGCTGATCGGGCTGGTGTAGAAACTGGTATAGAAAACTGGATTCCCGCCTTCGCGGGAATGACGCCAGGGTTGGAGCACGGCCCTGCCACACACTCCGTCATTCCCGCGAAAGCGGGAATCCAGTTTCGCTGCCACGCAGCACGGGCTGCTCATCCTTCGACAAGCTCAGGATGAGGTCGACGGAATCTAATCCGTGCCGGATTTGGCCGTCAGCATATCAGCACCCACGACCTCATCCTGAGCCCGTCGAAGGATGGGCCACGCGCACCCTGCCTGCCCACCTCGAAAGCCCGGTCCAGCCGAATGGCTGGCGCTAACCTCTCCTCCACCCTGTCATCAAGCTGCAACAGACTCGGATTGCGCGGTCTTGTGCCGCAGGCTAAAGGATCGCCAATCCAACATCACAGGTGGGCGATGAAACTGGTCACGGGCAATTCCAACATCGCCCTTGCCGAGGCCGTCGCGAGCTATCTGGAGCTGCCGCTGACCGACGCCACCGTGCGGCGCTTCAACGACAAGGAAATCTTCGTCGAGATTCACGAGAACGTCCGCGGCGAGGATGTCTTCATCCTGCAGTCGACCTCCTACCCGGCCAATGACAATCTGATGGAGCTGCTGATCCTGTCGGACGCGCTCCGCCGCTCCTCGGCCCGCCGCATCACTGCCGTCATGCCCTATTTCGGCTATGCGCGGCAGGACCGGAAATCGGCCTCCCGTACGCCGATCTCGGCCAAGCTCGTCGCCAATCTCATCACCGAATCCGGGGTCAACCGCGTCATTACGCTCGACCTCCACGCCGCCCAGATCCAGGGCTTTTTCGACATTCCGACCGACAATCTCTATGGCGCCCCGGTCATGGTCCGCGACATTCGCGAGCACTATGACGGCGAGGACCTGATGATCGTTTCGCCCGATGTCGGCGGCGTCGCCCGCGCCCGCGCCACCGCGCAGCGCATCGGCGCCGACCTTGCCATCGTCGACAAGCGCCGCCCGCGCGCCGGCGTCTCCGAGGTCATGAACATCATCGGCGACGTAAAGGGAAAATCCTGCCTCCTGATCGACGACATCGTCGATTCCGGCGGCACACTGGTCAACGCCGCCGAGGCGCTGCTCAAGGCCGGTGCGGTGGCCGTGTCGGCCTATATCACCCACGGCGTGCTCTCCGACGGCGCCGCCGAGCGCATTGCGGCGAGCAAGCTCAAGGAACTGGTGATCTCCGACTCGATCGCCGAAACCGAGGCCGTCAAGGCCGCCCGCAACATCCGCCGCATCACCATCGCCCCCCTGATGGGCGAAGCCATCGCCCGCACCGCCAGCGAGCAGAGCGTCTCGAGTCTCTTGGACTAGCAGGCATTCGCCTGCACTGGTCTTTCGATGCGGGCAGGTAGAGCGCGCGCTGCCCATCCTTCGAGGGTCGCTTCGCTCCCACCTTAGGACGAGGTCGTGGAATATAAACTCGACCTCATGGTGAGGTGGGAGGCGAAGCCGAGCCTCGAACCATGGGCAGCGCGCGCTCTACCTGCCCGCATCGAAAGACCAGTCCAGGCGAATGCCTGGTCGAAATCGGGTAGGCTCGCGCGTCATTGTCATGCCGGCTCGATCCGGCGGTGAGACGAGGTGCCGTGATGCGCTACATGCTGATGCTCTATGCCGACGAGAAGGCCGGCAACGCCATCCCCAAGGCCGACATGGATAAGTGGATGGACAAGATGTACGCCTACCAGGCGACGCTGGAAAAGGCCGGCGT
>DASZUI010000084.1:0-8257 GCA_035547675.1 Devosia sp. | reverse complement strand
CGAGCTCGGCATCGGCATCATGGCGTTTTCGCCGCTGGCGCAGGGCATTCTGTCGGGCAAATACAGCCGCGGCGAATCCGCCAATTCGCGCGCCGAGGAGAAGAATTCCTCGCTGCGCCGGTCGGAGCTGGCGCCGAACGTGCTGGCGGCGGTCGACAAGCTCGAGGCCATCGCCAGGTGGCGCGGCCAGACGCCGGTGCAATTGGCGCTCGCCTGGGTGCTTCGGCGCAAGGAGGTAACCTCGGCGCTCATCGGGGTGAGGACGCTCGAGCAGCTCAAGGACAATCTCGGCGCGCTCGACAATCTGGCACTCTCGGCCGAGGAACTGGCGGAGATCGACGCGGCGACCCGCGACGCCCTGCTCGACCGGCGGCCGCGGGTTTAGCGGACGGCCTTTGCCCGGGTCTCCGGCGGCGCATCGCGGCAATAGCCGAGGATCGCCGCCGCAAAGGCGACATAGAGCGCGGTGTGGGTTTCGAAGCCCAGCATGACGTCCGCCACGCCCAGGACCACATAGCTCACGAGCAGCACCGCGATGCCGTAAACGCGCACGCGGAACTGGCTGTCGCGGGGCGAGCGCCATACGGCGACGACCGGGGCGGCAAGCAGCAGCAGATAGATGAGGACGCCCAGCGCGCCGGTGCCGACGGCGAAATTGAGCACTTCGTCATGCAGGTGCGGCAGGCCGGCGAGTGCCTTGTCGCCGGCGGGCAGCATATTGCCCACCGCCTCCATGCGGCGGTTCCAGCCGAAGCCCAAGAGCGGCGAGCGCCAGAACGCTTCGATGCCGGCGCGGTAGAGCACGAGCCGTTCGCGCACCGCCTCGTCGTCGAGCGCGCCGCTGCCGAACAGCGCGGGCAGGATGTGGAAGAGGCTGGCGACGCGGGCATTGCCGGAGAGCAGGGCCGCCCCCAGCGCGACGCCGAGCGCGGCGGCAGCCGCCGCCAATGCCGCGAGCGCGCGGCGCCAGGGCCTGACGAGCAGCACGATGGCGAGCAGCACCAGCAGCGGAATGGCGACCAGCGCCGAGCGGGCGCCGGCGAGCACGGCCACCAGGACCGCCAGGACGGGAACGCCGAGATAGAGCCAGCGGCGCGGCCCCCGGTACTGATCGATGCCGGCAAGGGCCAGAAAGCCGATGATGACGGCAGTATCGCCGAAGCGGATCGGATCGTTTTCGATGATGCCGGTGCGGTCGGCGGAGAGCAGCAGCTTTTCGGCGACGGCGATGGCCGCCGCGAGCAGCGTGCCCAGCAGCGCCAGATCGGCGAGACGGCCGGCATTGCCGGGCCGGGCGGCGCGCCCCTCGATCCCCGCGATGGCCGGATAGAGCAGCAGCATGCCGAAATTGAAGGCGTAGAGCATGTCGCCGGGATGGCCGGCGAAGAGCGCATCGAGCACGATGACGATGGCGAGCCCGAGCCAGCCGAGGAGCAGGCCGCGGCCGGCGGCATCGAGGACGATGCGGCCGCGCCCGGGCAGGACGAGCCAGGCCAATGCGGCCAGACCGAGCAGCAGCAGGATATAGGTGGTGAAAAAGCCGAACAGGCCGGCGCCCACCAGCGTGGTGCAGAGAAGGGCCCGGCGAAGCCAGATTTCGACGGACGGGCGCGGTGCGGACAGCGCGGCGGGCGGCCGCGCCGCGGCGTCCGGCCGGACGATCGTCTCCCCTCCGGTCGGAACGGTAGCTGTCAGCGGAATGCTCCGGTTTGGGTTGTGCCGGCTTTCGGGCCTGCCCCAGTCTATCGCCAACCGAAGCGCGGGGCACGCGCCACGGTGCGCCGCGCACCGTTTCAGCCGGTTATGGGTTTCAGTCGGTTATGGGGAGAGACTGCATGATTGCGGCGAGGGCGTGATCGGGCTCGATGTCCGAGGCCGAAATATTGGAGGCATCGGTGCGCTGCTCTTTCCAGTTCGTGTTGATGCCGCGAAAGTGCCAGTAAAAGAGGCCGGGCGGCGAGGACCTGCCGAACAGGGGACGGCCCTCGATCCAGTGCATATAGGGGTGGACGTCGAGGTTCTGCACCCAGGGGCGGCTCGGATCGAGCGCCCATTTGCGCGGGCGCGACAGGCGCGCGGCAGGATCGCGCAGGCGGCTGAGGAAGTCGCGATGCGTGGGCACGCCATCGCCGATATAGCGCTCGGGCACCGCCTCGACGAATTGCCCGCGCATGGTGACGAGGCCGGCGCGCGCGGCGCGGGCGAGCTCGAAGACCGTGGTATCGGGGGGCGTTGCGACGAGCTCGTCGATATCGCAGTTGAGCAGGCCCTCGGCCGCGGCGGCATAGCGGCGAAGCGCCACGCTCATCGAGGCGATCTGCAGGAACAGCGCGTAAAAGGGATTGAGCCGCACGGCGGGATCGGAAGGTCCATATTTATAGGGCCAGGAGAGGACGGCGGCGTGGGCGATGCCGGGGACCTGCCGGAGAGTTGCGGCGATGTCGTCGGGGCCGTAGCGGGTCGAGCCATTGTCGAAGAAGACGACGGCATCGGCGCCCTGCACGGCCGCGTGATAGGCCGCCCATTCCCTGATCCAGGCGAGCTCGTTGTCCTTGCTCATGGTGAAGACGATGCGCCGGCCCGCCAAGAGCGGCGAGACATTGGGCTGGAGCGGCAGCGGGAAGCTTTCGCCGCCGAAGCGCATTTCCACAGCTACGGTATCGGCCGGGGCGCCGGTCAGCGCGGTGATGGCGACGGAGAGCGAAATGTGGTGCTCGGCGCGGAGGGGGGTGCGCGAGGGCAGCGCCAGATAGCGGGCGCTGCGCAATTCCGCGGCGAGGTTCAAAGGCGGCGGGCCGACCAGCAGGATGCGCTCGCCATCGGCATGCCGGAAGGCATCATAGACCAGCGCGCGGAATTCGAACTTGTCGAGGAAGCCGGCCGGGCGCTCGCGCTTGGGCACGCGCGGCTGCCGTTTCAGCACCGAGCCCTCGGGGAGGAAAGCGGCGGAAGAGACCGAGGGGAGGAGGAAGCCGGTCATTCGACTGACCCGCCAAGACAGGCGGGAACGCTGGCCCGGGCGCCCCTCCCCCTTGAGGGGCTTCGAAGGGAAGAAAAATCGCTCCGGTGGAGCGATTTCCCTGAGAAGGCCGCGGCAGCGGCAGGGGTGGCGGCAGCCGGGTGGGGGTAAGCGGCACGCGCCGGCGCCTGTGGGTACCCCCACCCCGTCCCTCCCCTCAAGGGGGAGGGGGGGATGAGGCACCATCTCGCCCCGTCATTCCCTCCCCTCAGAGGGGAGGGATGCCGGCAGGCAGGGCGGGGGTGGGCTGGGCGCGCCGGTGCCTGTGGGCACCCCCACCCCCAACCCCTCCCCTCAAGGGGGAGGGGTGCGAAGCGGTGACGCCCTGCCCTGACCTTTATCAATTCCGCAGCCCGCCGCCGGTCGCCTTGCCGACGGCGGCGACGATGGCCGCGGAGACGCGATCGATCTCCTCGTCGGTCAGCGTCCTGTCGCGGGGCTGGAGCGTGACGGCGATGGCAAGGGATTTCTTGCCCTCGCCAAGCGCGGCGCCCTCGAAGAGGTCGAACACGTCGACGTTCGAGATCAGCGCCTTGTCGGCATTGCGCGCGGCGCGCAGCACATTGGCGGCCGGCACGTCGCGATCGAGCACGAAGGCGAAATCGCGCGAGACCGGCATGAGGTCGGCCAATTCCAGCACCGGCTTGGTGCGGCCGCCCTTGCGCCGGGGCTCGGGCACCGCGTCGAGATCGAGCTCGAAGGCGACGACCGGGCCGGCGAGGTCGAATTCCTCGAGGAGGCGCGGATGGAGCTCGCCGAACCAGGCGATCTGCGCCTTCGGGCCGAGCTGGACGCGGCCGCCGCGGCCGGGATGGGCCCAGGGCGCCGCTTCGGCGACGAGCTGCAGCTTGTCGATATCGAGGCCGAGCATGTCGAGGGCGGCGCCGAGATCGGCCTTGGCATCGAAGACATCGACCTTTTTCGCCCGGTCATGCCAGTGGCGGCCGCCGCCGGCGAGGCCGGCCGTGCCGGTGCGCAGCGCCGTCGCATAGGTATGCTGGCCTTCGGGGCCGGCCGAATGGAACACCTGCCCGATCTCGAACAGGGCGATATCGGGAAAGCCGCGATTGGCGTTGCGCTTGGCGGCGGCGATGAGGCCAGGCAGCAGCGAGGGGCGCATGTCGGTCATGTCGGCGGCGATCGGGTTGGCGAGCTTCAGCTCGGCCAAGCCGCCGCCGAAGCGCTCGGCCTCCCCCGCCGAAATGAAGGACCAGCTCACCGCCTCGTCGAGCCCGCGCGCGGCGAGCGCCCGGCGCAGCAGGCGGCGGCGGTTCTGAATGGGCGTAAGGATGCGGTGGGCGACGCCCGTGCTGCGCGGCAGCGGCTCGACGGGGACATTGTCGACGCCTTTCATGCGCATGACTTCCTCGACGAGGTCGGCCTTCTGCGTCACGTCGGGCCGCCAGGAGGGGACGACGACGCCGTAGAAGGGGCCGAAGCCATCGATGGCGAAGCCGAGGCGCTGCAGGATGGCGGTAATCTCCTCGGGCGGCAGGTCGAGGCCGGTGAGGCGCTTCACTTCCGCGAGCGGGAATTCGATGGCGGTGCGCGGGCTTTCGACATGGCCGGCAACGACCGTCTCATACGCCGTGCCGCCGCAGAGCTCGAGTACGAGCGCGGTCGCGAGCTCGATGCCGGGGATGACGCTTTCGGGGTCCACGGTGCGCTCGAAGCGGTAGCGCGCGTCGGAATTGATGCCGAGCTTGCGGCCGGCCGAGGCGGTGACCATCGGATCGAACCAGGCGCTTTCGATGAAGACCTCGGTGGTTTCGTCCGACGAGCCGGTGGCCTCGCCGCCCATGATGCCGGCGATGGAGATGGGGCCGGAGTCGTCGGCAATGACGCAGATCGAGGGATCGAGCACATAGCTCCTGCCGTCGAGCGCCAGCAGGCTTTCGCCCTCGCGCGCCATGCGGGCATGGACGGTGCCTTTGAGCTTGCTCGCATCGAACACGTGGAGCGGGCGGGCGCGGTCGAAAGTCACGAAATTGGTGATGTCGACCAGGGCGTTGATCGGCCTCAGCCCGATGGCGCGCAGGCGCTGCTGCAGCCAGGCGGGCGACGGGCCGTTCTTCACCCCGGTAATGAGCCGGCCGGCAAACATGCGGCAGGCCTGGGGCTCGGCGGGGGAGAAACGCAGATCGACGCCGACGGGCCCCTTACCCGCGCCGGCGGGAACGGCCGGGATTTTATCCTTGAGCAGCGTGCCGAGGCCGAAGGCGGCGAGGTCGCGGGCGACACCGTGGACGCCGGTGCAATCGCCGCGGTTCGGGGTGATCGAGATGTCGTAAACCACGCCGCCGAGGCCGGCATAATCGACATAGGACATGCCGATGGGCGCGTCGTCGGGGAGCACGATGATGCCTTCGTGATCGTTGGAGAGCTCCAGCTCCATGGCCGAGCAGAGCATGCCGTTGGAGGGCTGGCCGCGGATGACGACGCCCTCCTTGAGCTCGAAATCCTTGCCGGGAATCCAGGTGCCGGGGAAGGCGAAGACCGACTTCATGCCGGACCGGACATTGGGCGCGCCGCAGACCACGTCGATGAGGCTGCCGGTGCCGGCATCGACCTTGCATATGCTCAGATGGTCCGAATTGGGGTGCGGGGCGGCCGAGACCACCTTGGCCACGACGAAGGGGCGGAGCACCCTGCCCTGATCCTCGACGCTTTCGACCTCGAGGCCGACCGTGGTCAACGCGGTGGCGATCTCGCCGGCATTGGCCGAGGTTTCGAGATGTTCCTTGAGCCAGTCGAGGGTGAATTTCATCGGTAATTGCTTTCGGTGGCTTCGACGTAGTCGAGTTGTCCGCAGAGGGCGAAGAGTTTTACCAGCACATTGGCGAAGCCGCGCGCGTCGTCGATGGCGCGGTGGGTGTGGACGATATTGCCGTACCATTCGGCGGGGACGCGCTGCATGCCCCATCGCATATACGGCGCGCCGCGCAGGGTGCCGGCCATCGTATAGAGGCAGACGCCGCCGCCCCGGAAGATCTGGCGCGTCTTGAACGGGCCGCCGAGGACGCGCGTGCCGGCGAAGACGTCGAGATATTCGTCCATCCAGAGCCCGTCGAAGATCATCGGCGCGGCGGCGAAGACGCGAAAGCCGGGGAGGCTTTCGACCCAATCGGCATAGCGCGGCATGACGAGCTCGGGCGGTTGGGCGTTTTCGGTCGCGGCCCTGTAGGCCTCGGGCTGGGTCGCCCACCAGGCCATGGTATCTGCATCCGGCTGGCGGTCGGGACGGGGAGAAAGCACCGCCTCGAACTCGCCATAGCGATTGCCTTCGGCGTCGATGGCGATCGAGGCGAAGCTCAGCATGGACGAACGGCGCGGGTTCGGCCCATCCGCCTCGATGTCGGTGACGACGAAGGTGATTTGTTCGTCGCTCACTTGCTGGCGTTCTTCACGTAATTGGCGAGTATTTCGTTGATGCGGGACTGCCAGCCGGGACCAGTCGCGCGGAAATATTCCACCACCGCATGATCGAGCCTGAGGCCGACGCGATCCTTGACCGGCGCCTTCTGCGGCCCACGCTGGCCGCGCATGGCCACTCGGGCATTTTCCAATGCCGCCGCCAGCTCGGGAAAGTCGGACAAAGGCCGGGCGCGAGCCATGTCCTCGTCGGTCAGTTCGGGAATGTCGTCGCCAACCCGCTTCTCGAACTCATCGAGGGACTCGCCCGGCAGCATTCCGTCAAGCGTACCGGGGATCCTTCCCCGCTTCGTATCTTTCACGTTCGCGCTCATTCGCCTTCCTCAGCGAAATAATTCGAATGCGTACCTCGCGGGGCGTCCAGCAATAGGTGCACAACACGCCGTCAAGATAGCCATAGGTGTTGAAACGCGGCTCGCCATAGTCGCGTCGCAGATCACGATAGATACGAATGCTGTCCGGCTCGAACCGGACCACATCCGCGAAATCCAATTCGCGATTGTCCCATGTCCATTGCCGTTTCGCCTCGTCCCATTCCAGCTCCACCTACCACAATCCCCCATTTAATTGTGGTCACAAAAAAATCAAGAGCTGAGCCCTCCGAACAGTGTCGGCAGATCCAGCGGACGGAAGCCGTAATGGTCGAGCCAGCGTTTGTCGGCTTCGAAGAAGGCGCGGAGGTCGGGGGCGCCGTATTTCAGCATGGCGAGGCGGTCGATACCCATGCCCCAGGCGAAGCCCTGGTAGATGTCGGGATCGAGGCCGCAATTCCTGAGCACATTGGGATGGACCATGCCGCAGCCGAGGATTTCGAGCCAATCCGTACCCTCGCCGATGCGGATTTCGTTGCCGCGGCGGTCGCACTGGACGTCCACTTCCATCGAGGGCTCGGTGAAGGGGAAGAAGCTCGGGCGGAAGCGGGTGACGACCGCATCGACCTCGAAGAAGGCCTTCAGGAATTCCTCCAGCACCCAGCGGAGCTGGCCGATATGGCTCGACTTGTCGATCACCAGTCCCTCGAGCTGGTGAAACATGGGCGTATGCGTCTGGTCGGAATCATTGCGATAGGTGCGGCCGGGCACGACGATGCGGATCGGCGGCTCGATGGAGCCAGTGACATAGGCAGCCGGCGACGCCTCATTGGTCCGCTGCATGGCGCGGATCTGGACGGGCGAAGTATGGGTGCGCAGCACCTTCTTCACCCCGTCCGGGCCGGGCTGCATGAAGAAGGTGTCGTGCATTTCGCGCGCCGGATGGCCTTCGGGGAAGTTCAGCGCGGTGAAATTGAAGTAATCCGTCTCGATGTCCGGGCCTTCGGCGATGGAGAAGCCCATGTCGGAGAAGATGGCGGTGATCTCGTCGATGACCTGCGACACCGGGTGGATGCGGCCGGCCGCGGTAGGCGCCGGCCTGAGCGGCAGCGTGACATCGACGCGCTCGGCGGCGAGGCGGGCGGCGAGCGCCTTGCCGGCCAGTTCCCTGGCGCGGGCATCGATCAACTCGGTGACTTCGGATTTGAGGCCGTTGATGACGGCGCCCGCGGTCTTG
Source organism: Devosia sp. (assembly GCA_035547675.1). Taxonomy (GTDB): domain Bacteria; phylum Pseudomonadota; class Alphaproteobacteria; order Rhizobiales; family Devosiaceae; genus DASZTU01. The sequence continues at coordinate 258 of DASZUI010000084.1, read as the reverse complement.
CGCTCCTCGGGCGCCATGCTGCCGAGGGTCGCGAGCAGGGCGGAGACCGAGCCTTTCTTGTCGAGCGAGGCGACGCGCACCGCGTCGAGCGCGCCCTCGTCCTGGGCGGCGGCGATAGCGCCCGTCAGGTCATGGCGAAGGCTGGCGATGGTTTCGTCGAGGGTCATGGCGCATCCGGGGAAATTCAGCGGGCTGTTGGTAGCAAACGAAAAAGCCCCGCGCCATCCCGGAGGGACGGCGCAAGGCTCGAATTGGCCT
>DASZUI010000083.1:0-26272 GCA_035547675.1 Devosia sp. | reverse complement strand
TCAGGTCGCCTATGCCAGCCGCGAGGTGCCGATCGCGCGCGGCTGGGGCACGGGCGGCCTGCAGGTGACGCTTACCCTGCTCTCGCCCGGGCACAGGGTGAAGGTCATCGACCAGGGCGCCGACGATTCCGTCAACGCCAGCAGCATCCGCAAATTCCTGGGCAAGGTGGCGGGCGTAGCCGAAACCACCGATGTGCTCGAGGCCAGCATCATCCAGTCGCGCCATCGCGTGCCCGAGGAAAAGCTCGGCCGCGACCAGATCCTGGTGCTGCAGGTGCCCGATCCCGAGCCGCTGCGCTCCGTGCAGAACGATTCCTCGCAGGCCCATATCATGCACGCCGATGCCGATTACGGGCAGCTCTGGCTCAAGCTCTACGAGCAATTGGTCAAGGCCGGCTCGATCACCCAGGGCGCGAGCTATCCGAGCCTCGTCAATGGCCGCTATGTGATGAGCCCGTCACCCATCCCGCGCTGGGACGTGCCCAAGCTCAACCGGGCCGAGCATTTGACCATCCTGTCGGCCGGCCGCGAGAAGCGCATCTATGCCGTGCCGCCTCATACCGAGGTGAAGCCGCTGGAGTTCAGCGACGTGCCCTATCGCGTCGAGGACCAGGCCGGGCGCGTCTGCTATCGCAGCGGCGTCACCGGCCAGTTCATGAATGAACTGCCGCAGGATGACGGCAGCGCCCTGTTCGAGGTTTCGGACAGCGATTTCGGCGCCAAGCACCTGCGCCGCGCGCAGGGCGAAGAGGTCCGAATCGGCGACACCTATTACCGCGACGGGGAGCTCAGGCCATGACCATGGCGATCGAAGAAACGGTCCAGCCGCTGGATGTCCCGCGGCTGGTGCGGTATGCCCCCATCCTGCAGATGACCGGCCTGGTCCGGCGCTACGGCCATGTCGAGGCGCTGGCGGGCGTCGATGTCGGGGTCTATCCGGGTGAGGTGCTGGGCGTCGTCGGGGAATCCGGCTCCGGCAAGTCGACGCTCCTCAGGATGATGAATCTCGAGGAAACGGCCGACGCCGGTACTTACCGCCTGCTGATCGAGGGCTATGAAAGCCGCGACCTCTTCACCCTCGACCGCTTCGAGCGCCGGCGGCTGCGCGCCCGGCATATCGGCATCGTCTACCAGAACCCGCATCTGGGCCTCCTGATGCGCCACACCAGCAGCGGCAACGTCGCCGAGCGCCTGCTGATCGCCGGCGAGCGCTCCTTCGGCGAGCTCCGCCGCCGCGCCCGGACGGCGCTCGAAGCCTCGGAATTTCCGCTGCAGCGCATGGACGACATGCCGATCCAGCTTTCTGGCGGCATGCAGCAGCGCGTGCAGCTCGCCAAGGCCATCGCGCTCGAGCCCAAGCTGCTGCTGCTGGATGAGCCGACCACCGGCCTCGACGTGAGCGTACAGGCGCTGGTGCTCGATACCCTCAAGCGCCTGCAGCGCGAGCGGCGCATGACCATCGTCATCGTCTCGCATGATCTCGGTGTTATCCGGACGCTTGCCGACCGCGTCATCGTGATGCGGCAGGGCAGGGTGGTGGAGCGCGGGCTGGTAGATCAGGTCTTCCAGGACCCCCAGCACCCCTACACCCAGCAGCTCGTCCACGCCAAACTCTAGGGAGCCCGCGATTGACCGCCCAACACACCGCGTCCGCGCCGCTCCTTTCGGTGCGCAATCTCGGCAAGCATTTCGACATGCATCACCTCGAGCGGCGCCTCGCCGCCTTCTCGGGCGTGAGCTTCGACCTCAAGGCCGGCCAGTTCATGCTGCTGCGCGGCGAGAACGGCGTCGGCAAATCGACGCTGCTGCGGGTGCTCTACCGTTCCTATGTCGCCAAGGACGGCCAGGCGATCTACCAGTCCGGGCTCGGGCCGATCGATCTTGCCCGCGCCGCCGACGTCGATATCTCCTGGCTGCGCGAGCATGAGATCGGCTTCGTGACGCAGTTCCTCATCGCCCGCCCGCGCGTCGCGGCGGACGAAATCGTCGCCGAGCCGCTGCGGCTGGCCGGCACCAGCCATGCCGATTCCCTCAGGGAGGCGCGCGACTGGCTGGACTCCTTCGGGCTCAAGAGCGATCTCTGGGCCGCCTATCCCTCGACCTTCTCCGGCGGCGAGCAGCAGAAGGTCAACCTGGCGCGCGCCCTGATCCGGCCGCGCAAGCTGCTCTTCCTCGACGAGCCCACCGCCTCGCTCGACCTGGCGGCGCGCGCCGCCCTGGTCGAGCGCCTGACGCGGCTCAAGGGGCAGGGAGTTGCCATGATCGGCATCTTCCACCATCCCGAGGACGTCGCCCATCTGGTCGATTCCGAATTCGCCCTCTCGTCTTCGGCCACAGGAGGCCGTCTGCATGTGGTTCAGTGATTTTACCCTCGTCCTGCCCGACCAGGTGGTGCCGCACGGCGCCGTCCGCGTGGAGGGCGGCGAGATCGCCGAAATCCGCGATGTGCCGGTTTCCGGCGCCGCTTACGAAGGCGGCGGCCGCCTGCTCATGCCCGGCTTCGTCGACCTGCACGGCGACATGATCGAGCGCGAGATCGCGCCCCGCCCCAATGCCGAAATGCCGATCCCCTTCGGCATTTTCGAGCTCGACAAGAAGCTGGCCTCGGCCGGCGTGACGACCGCCTATGCCGCGCTCTCCTTTTCGACCGAAAGCGTCTATGGCCATGTCCGCTCGCTCGAGACCACGAGCCGGGTGATCGACGGGCTGCACGCCCTGCGCGACGAATTGCTGATCGATCATCGCGTCCATGCCCGCTACGAGATCACCAATGTGAAGGCGGCGCCGGCGCTCGAGGCGCTGCTTGCGGCCAACCGCATCCACCTCGTTTCGCTGACCGACCACACGCCCGGCCAGGGCCAGTACCGGGACGTCGAAAGCTATATCCGCTCGGTCGCCGAACGCCGGGCCGTCGCCTATGAGCTCGCCGTCGAGATGGTGCAGAAGCGCATCGCGGACCGGCAGGCGGACACTACCTTCGAGGAAAGGCTGCGCCGCGTCGCCGATCACGCGCGGCGTCTCGGCCTGACGCTCGCCTCCCATGACGACGACACGGCCGAAAAAGTCACGGCCATGCACGCGCTCGGCGTCACCATCAGCGAGTTCCCGGTCTCGATCGAGGCGGCGCGCAAGGCGCGCGAGCTCGGCCTCTGGACCCTGATGGGCGCGCCCAATGCGCTGCGCGGCAAGTCGATGTCGGGCAATCTCAGCGCCCTCGAGGCGGCGGAAGCCGGCCTGCTGACGATCCTGGGCGCCGATTACCATCCGGCCGCCTTCGTCATGGCGGTGCTGCGCGTCGCCGGAGGCGATGCTGGACTGCCGCGCGCCTCGGCCATGGTGTCGCGCAACCCGGCGCTGGCCGCCGGCCTCGCCGATCGCGGCGAAATCGTCGTCGGCCGGCGCGCCGACCTCGTGGCCGTCGAGCCGGGCGACATTCCCCGCGTGCGCGCCACCTTCAGCCGCGGCCGCGCGGTCTATAGCGACGGCAGGCTGGAGCACCTTGCCCGCAGCGTCCCGGCCGCCAGCCTCCACCTCGCCGGCGTCTCCTGAGCGCCTTTGAAATTCGTGCCCGGCAGGCAATACTGCCGGGACGAATCGCGCTTCTGGGGATGATCGGATGACGAGCGGCGCCGCCGGGCCGGAAGCGAGCCTCGACCCTGAGGATTGGGCCGAGCTCAGGGCCCAGGGCCACCGCATGCTCGACGACATGTTCGATTACATCGAAGGCGTCCGCACGCGCCCGGTATGGCAGCCCATACCCGACGAGGTGCGCGCCCGCTTCCGCGCCGAGCTGCCGCGCGAGCCGTCCGATCTCGCCGACATATACCGGGAGTTCAGCGCCTTTATCGCCCCCTATGCCACCGGCAATCTCCATCCCGGCTTCATGGGCTGGGTACATGGCGGCGGCACGGCCATCGGCATGCTGGCCGAAATGCTCGCCGGCGGGCTCAATGCCAATCTGGGCGGGCGCGACCACATGCCCATCGAGGTCGAGCGCCAGGTCGTCGAGTGGATGCGGCAGGCGTTCGGCTTTCCCGCCGGGGCGAGCGGCGTCTTCGTCACCGGCACGTCGATGGCCAATTTCATGGCGGTGCTCGTGGCGCGCACGGCGGCTGCCGGTCCCGCCGTCCGGGCGGAGGGGCTTGGCGCGGCCGGCGCGAGGCTCCGCGCCTACACCTCGGTTGCCGCGCATGGCTGCATCGGCCGGGCGATGGAATTCGCCGGCCTCGGCAGCGACGCCCTGCGCCGCGTTCCCGTGGACCGGGCACACCGCATCGATCTGGCGGCGCTGCGCCGGCGCATTGCGGCGGACCGCGCGGCGGGGCTGACGCCGTTCCTCGTCGTGGGCTCGGCCGGCACGGTCGATATCGGCGCCATCGACGATCTCGCGGCGCTCGGCGAACTATGCCGTGCCGAGGGGCTCTGGCTGCACATCGACGGCGCCTATGGCGCCTTGGGCGTGTTTTCTCCGGTGCTCGCACCGCGGCTCGCCGGCCTCGAGGGCGCCGATTCGATCGCGCTGGATTTTCACAAATGGGGCCAAGTGCCCTATGACGCCGGCCTGCTGATCGTCCGCGACGGCCGGCAGCACATGGAGAGCTTCGCCGCCCCCGCCGCCTATCTGCGGCGCGAGACGCGCGGTCTCGCCGCCGGCTCCCCCTGGCCGACCGATCTGGGGCCAGACCTGTCGCGCGGCTTCCGGGCGCTCAAGACCTGGTTCACCCTCAAAGCCTATGGAACTGAGCGGCTCGGCGCCATGATGGCCCATACCTGCGAGCTCGCGCGCTATCTCGAAGCGCGGATCTCCCGCGAGCCCCGGCTGGAGCTCATGGCGCCGGTCGGGCTCAACATCGTCTGCTTCCGCTATCGCGCCGGCGATGCCGACCGGCTCAATGCCGAGATAGTCGCGGATATCCAGGAATCGGGCATAGCGGCGCCCTCGACCACCACGATCGACGGTCGGCTGGCGATCCGGGCCGCCATCGTCAACCACCGGACCCAGGAGCGCGACATCGACGCCCTTCTTGCCGCGGTCCTCGATTTCGGCAGCCGACGCGCCGGTGCTGCCGCTGCCTGACGCCGGGAGGGCTATGAGGCGCCCGCCACCCGCCGCTTGAGCATCGCCGCGAAAGCCGCGAACACCCTGGCCATCTGCGGGGGCTTATAGGGATAGAGCACCGGCGAGTCCATGTCGTGCACCGCCATGGCGACGCCGGCCTCGAAGACCAGCAGTTCATCCTGTTTGGTTTCGGCGCAGTCGATGGAGAAATAGTCGAGCCCCACCCGCTCGGCGATCGCCTCGAGCGCGGCCCCGTGCCGGGCCCGGAATTGCGTGTCGAACCCGGCGAAGAACGCGGCCTCTTCCGCACGCTTGGCGGCACTCTCCGCCATGCCGGCATTGAGGTACCAGATCCGCCACTGGTCGGCGATCGCCATGTGGCAGGCGAAGGGTTCGCCGTCGACGAAGACCACGCGGTATTTGCGGAACTGCCCGTCGGCGCTGCTGAAATCGACGAAGCGCATCAGGAAGAAATCGGTCTCGGCATGTTCGGCGAGATAGGCGGCGAGCGCCTGCCTGTCCTCCAGCCGCTCGAGCCCCCGCCCCGCATGCGAGCCGACGGGTCGCGCGATCACTGGAAAGCCGTCGGCGAACTCGGCCTCGCCGCGACCGAGCGCTTCGAGGTCCTGCCGCGACAGCCGCACCGTCGCCGGAATGCACAGCCCCGGAATGTCCCGAAGGTGCATGAAGAGCCGGTCCCGATCGGTCTGCGCCACCTTCGCCGGCAGGTTGAGGAGCAGACGCGGCCATTGTTCGGCGAGCGGGATCAGCTGTGCCAGGCTCGGCGCGCAATCGTCCCCGTCCGACATGACGACGATGGCGATGTCGTGCTCGGGAATTTCCGCCGCGACCGGATGCCCCGGCACCACGTAAAGCGTTTCGAGCAGGAAGGCAGGGTCGTTGAGAAGAAACTCGACCGGCGTGTTGCCGCCCACATCGACCGGCGCCGCCAGGGCCAGCACGCGAATGGTGGGTGTAGGGCCGGCGCAGGGCGACCGATAGAGCCGCTGCTTCTCCAGCGCCCCATGCTGGAGCGCCATTGCCGCTTCCTGGTTGCCGAGGATCTGCTCGATGATCGACAGGTCCATCGCGGCGCCCGGATCGTCCATCTGGGCCTGCAGCGCGGCGCGCACGCCGGTGAGGTCGTTGCCGTCGAATGCGAACCTGAGCAATTCTGCGACCCCGATCCGGTCGGCGGCCCTATTCCTGTCGTCGGTCAATCGCGATCCGGGTCTAATCTATGGCGTCCGCGTCGCCAGACGCGCAGGGAGGAGCCGGGGACGACTCAGCCTCCCCTGCTTAACATCGCTCCATCCCGGAAGGGAATGCGCGGGGCAGCTTTTCCAGTATCGCCGCCGGGAGGATGCCCGCCGCCGGACCTCTCAGCTCCAGAGCTCCTCGACATCCGGCTCCTGCAGCAGCATGAGGCGACGCTCCATTCTTTCGGCGAGCTCGCCGTCGTAGCGAAGCTTGCGAAAGCCCTGGATGATCTGGCGGATTTCTGTCGACCGCCGCGAATAATGTTCCGCCGTCTCGCCGTCGAAGCGCTCGCAGCGTATGGCCGGCCAGCGATCCATCGCTCACAAAAACCCGATAAAGCCTACCCGCAACGCTAGACCCGCCCGGTTAGAGCCGGTTGAGAAAACGGTTAGAAATTGGAGAGAGCCGCCGGCCCGAACCAGTTCGCCGGCGCCTCTCCTGCCGCCGCCGCGCAGCCTCTTGAATTATGTGCGCAGGAGCCGATGGCGAAAACCGGGTTCGCACCGCTGGACAGACGTTGATGTTACTATATAACGTAACGACGAAGCTCACCCATATCTCGAGCCAGCAAGGGAGTTCCGCCGATGCACCGTCTCGCTCAATCCAGCCGCCCCGTGATCTCGATCCCGCTGGGACGGAGCATCGCCGTCGCGCTCGTTGCCGGACTGTCGCTCTTGGCGCTTGGCGGCGGAGCCTCCGCCGCCTCGGGCGTCATCAATGCGGTCGGGGTCGAGAACGAGTACGCCGATGTGATCGCGCAGATCGGCGGCCAGTATGTGCATGTCTCGGCGATCGAGAGCGACCCGAACACCGACCCCCACAGCTTCGAGGCCAGTCCCAGGATCGCCGGCCAGCTCGCGGCCGCCGAGCTCGTGGTCGAAAACGGCCTCGGCTATGACGACTGGGCCGACAGGATTATCAGTGCGGCGCCGAATGAAGGGCGCAAGCTGATCAATGTCCAGCACCTGCTCGGCCTGCCGGACAGCACCCCCAATCCGCATCTCTGGTACGACCCCAGGACCATGCCGGCCGTGGCAAAGGCGATCGCGGCGGAACTCGGCGCCCTGCGCCCCGGGCAGGCGGCATATTTCGCCGCCAACGAGGCGAAGTTCGAGGCTTCCCTGAAGCCCTGGCTGGATGCCATCGCCACCTTCAGGAAAGACCATCCGGCGACCCCGATTGCGGTGACCGAGCCGGTTGCCGATTACCTGCTCCAGGCGCTCGGGGCCGACATCAGGACGCCCGCCACCCTGGAGTCGGCTGTGATGAACGACAACGATCCCTCGCCGCAGGACATCTCCACCCAGACCGGCCTGCTGACCAGCGGCGGCGTCGGGATTTTCGTCTATAACCAGCAGGTCACCGACGATCTGACGACCTCGTTCCTGGAATCGGCGAAACAGGGCAAGGTGCCGGTGGTCGGTGTCTATGAAACCATGCCGACGCCGGGCTTTACCTATCAGTCCTGGATGCTGGCGGAAGTCGAGGCGCTGGATCGGGCGGTGACGCAGAAGGTTTCCACCGAAAAGCTGGCGGCCGGGCAATAGGATGAACATGCTCAAGCAAACCGAGGCGCTCGCGGTGGCAGGGGTGAGCGTCTCATTTCCCGGCCGGCCTGTGCTCGAGGATGTGAGTTTTTCGCTCGAGGCGGGCGCCTTTTGCGGGCTCGTGGGAAGCAATGGCTCGGGCAAGACGACCCTGCTCAGAACCATACTCGGCTTCGTCCGGCCGCAGGCGGGCACGGTGACCGTCGGCGGTCGGGGCGGCCGCCGCTCGATCGGCTATGTGCCGCAGAAGATCGTGCTCGACAGCTATATGCCGCTGCGGGCGCGCGACGTCGTCGCCCTGGGCATCGATGGCGGCCGGCTCGGCCTGCCGCTCCCCTCGGCCGACCGCCGCCGGCGCGTCGACGACATGCTGGAGGCGGTGGATGCCGCCGCCTTCGCCGACCAGCGCGTCGGCAATCTGTCGGGCGGGCAGCAGCAGCGCATCCTGATCGCGCACGCCCTTATCCGCCAGCCCGCGCTGTTGCTGCTCGATGAACCGCTCGCCAATCTCGACCTGCGCAGCACGGCGGAGATCGTCCGCCTGCTGCACCGCATCTCGGCCGAGCAGGGGATCGCGGTCCTGCTGTCGACCCACGACATGAATCCGCTGCTCTCGGCCATGGACCGCATCGTCTATCTCGCCAATGGCCGGGCCGCGACAGGCCCGGTGGAAGAGGTGGTGCGCACCGAGGTGCTGAGCCGGCTCTATGGCTACCACATCGATGTGGTGCGGGTGCATGGGCGCATCCTGGTGGTTGCCGGGGAAACCGCCGACGAGGTGCGCGAGGAAGTGGCGCGCGAGCCGGCCCATGTGGCCGAAATCCCGTGAGGCGATGATGGATTGGCTGCTGCAGGCCGTGTTCGCGCCCGGCTTCTTTTCGAGCCAGCCGGTGCGCATCGCCATGATCGTCGGCGGCGCCGCGGCGATTGTGTCGGGGGTGGTCGGCGTTTTCGCCGTCATGCGCGGGCAATCCTTCGCCGGCCATTCCCTGGCCGACATCAGCAGCGCCGGCGGCTCCGCGGCCTTCCTGGTCGGTGCCAATCCGCTGCTCGGCTTCGTGGCGATGGCGCTGCTCGGCGGCGCGGGCATGGAAGCGTTCCGGGTGCGGCAGCTGCGCGAGCGCGACTTGGTGACCGGCGTCGTGACGGGGGCCGGCCTCGGCCTGTCGGCGCTGCTGCTTTACCTGAGCGTGACCACGACCAGCACGCGCGGGGCCGCGATCACCGTCATGTTCGGCTCCATGTTCTCCATCTCTCAGGCCATCATGCCGCTGGCGGTCGCGATCGGCGCGGCCGCGCTGCTGCTGGTTGCGCTGCTCTACCGCCCCCTGCTGCTGAGTTCGCTCGATGCGGAGCTGGCGGCGGTGCAGGGCGTGCCGGTCAGGCTCATCGAAACGCTGTTTCTCATGATGCTGGCCCTTGCCGTGTCGCTGTCGGCGATCACCGTCGGGGCGATCCTGTCGACGGCGCTGCTGGTCGGGCCGGCGGCGACGGCGCTCCGGCTGGCAAGCCGCCCCGGGCGCGCGCTGCTGCTCGCGCCCGTGGTCGGACTTGTGGCGACCTTCGGCGGCATCCTCATTGCCTATGACAGCTATGGCTGGACGGGCGGGCGTGGCTGGCCGGTCAGCTTCTGCATCGTCGCGCTGACCTTTCTGTTCTATCTCGCCACCAGCCTGCCGCGGGGCTTTGGCGTGGCGGTTCTCGCGATCGACGTCGAGGTCTGAGGAGCGCCCATGTTCTCGAGCTTCATGATCGACACCTGGATCGCCGCCTCCATCGTTGCCGTGGTTGCCGGCATCGTCGGCTTTTTCGTCGTGGTCCGCGGCAACGCCTTCGCCGCGCACGCCCTGCCGCTCGGCAGCTTTCCCGGGGCCGCCATGGCCCATGTGCTCGGCATCAATGATTTCGTGGGCGTGGGTCTGTTCGCGGCGCTCGGCATTGCCGGCATCAGCCAGCTCGGCCGGCGCAGCCGGCACGATGTGGCGACCGCGCTCTCCCTGGTGACGCTGCTGGGCCTCGGGGCGCTGTTCCTGAGCCTGACGACGGCATATTCGCAGGGCGTCTATGCGCTGCTCTTCGGCCAGGTTCTCGGCGTGCCGGCGGCGGCGCTGCCGCCGATTGCCGCTCTCGGCGCCATTGCCGTCGCCGCGACGCTCGCGCTGTTCCATCCCCTGCTGCTCAGCGCCGCCTCGCCCGAGCTGGCCGAGGCGAGCGGCGTTTCGACCCGGCTAATGGAGCTGCTCTTCCTGGTCATTATCGGCTTCGCCGCCGCCGTGGCGATGGCGGTTGTCGGCGCCCTGCTGGTGTTCAGCCTGATGGTCGGGCCGGCTTCTGCCGCCAGGGCCATGACCAGCCGGCCCGTCGCCGCCATGCTGCTGTCGGCGCTGCTGGCGCTGTTGACGGCCTGGGCGTCGATCGTCCTGTCCTATTTGTCCGACTGGCCGATCGGCTTCTTTGTCGGCGTCTTCGCCGCGCTCTGGTACGCTTGGGGCCGGCTTCCGATCTGGCACCGGACAGCCGCCCGGTCGAGATAACATTCGCGGTCATATCGCTCGGAACAGGCGGAACCCGTTGCCTCCGTCCCGAGGAACCAGGCCTGAGCGCCCGAGTTGTCCAAACGGGCTTCGGACAACTCCCGCTCGGTGAGGTCCGCGCTCCTTGCACCGGCGAGACAAAATGCGGGAAGCGCCAACGGCTGAGGTGCGGGCCTCTGGCCGGACCCGACATGCTTCATTGAGGCCGACGCTATGGCTGTCACATTCATGGATGACGTCGTCGCGGCGCGGATCGGGCCCCGGGGGCTCGACGGGGACCGATGGTGATGTTCGGCGATGCTCGTTTCGCGGATCGCCGGGATGCCGGCCGCCGCCTTGGCCAGGCGCTCCAGCAGCTCGGATTGCGCGACCCTCTGGTGCTGGCATTGCCGCGCGGCGGCGTCCCTGTCGCCTTCGAAGTCGCGCAGGCGCTGAAGGCGCAACTCGACATCATGCTGGTCCGCAAGATCGGCGCGCCCCATTTCCCCGAGCTTGGGCTCGGCGCCGTCGCCGATGGGCACGATCCGCAAACCGTTCTCAACGCCGATGCGATGGCCGAGGTCCGCCCCCCGGCCGGCTATATCGAACAGGAAAGCGAGCGTCAGCTCGCCGAGATCGAACGGCGGCGGAAGATCTATGTGGGCGACCGCAAGCCGCCTGACCTCAGGGGACGCGCGGTCGTGCTGGTCGACGACGGCATCGCGACCGGCGGGACCGTCAAGGTGGCATTGCTCGCGCTGAAGCGCGAAGGCGCCGGACAGATCGTGCTCGCAATACCCGTTGCGCCGAAGGAGGTCATCGAACGATTGCGCGAATTTGCGGACCGGGTGGTGTGCCTCGCAACCCCCGATTCATTTCGCGCGGTCGGACTGCATTATGACGATTTCGAGCAAACGACCGACGACGAGGTCGTGCGCCTGCTGAATGCCGCCCGTCCGTCAGGCGGCCTGGGCGATGCCAAGGCCCATGGCCTGGCGGGATAGGCGCGCGATGGCGGTGCTCGAGCAGCTGAGACCGGGTGAAACGGGCGAGGTCGCGCGCCTTGTCAAGCAGGCGGCGACCGAGCTGCCGGACCCCGGCCGTGCGGTGGAGTTCGGCGCCCTTTTCGATTCCTTCGCGGCGGGGCGAATCGTCCTCCTCGGCGAGGCGACGCATGGCACCGCGGAGTTCTATCGCGCCCGCGCGGCGATCACGCGGTCGCTGATCGAGAATCATGGCTTCACCATCGTCGCGGTGGAAGCGGACTGGCCGGATGCCGATCGCATCGACCGCTACATCCGGCATCGCGGGCCAGGCACTTACGACGAAGCCTCCTTCACGCGGTTCCCGACATGGATGTGGCGGAATACGGAAGTCGCCCATTTCGTCGACTGGCTTCGCCAACACAATGAGGGCGTGGCGCCGGAAAAGCGCGCCGCCTTTCGAGGCCTCGACGTCTATTCGCTGCGCGGCTCGATCGCGGCGGTGCTCGACTATCTCGACCGTGTCGATCCCGAGGAGGCGGCGCGGGCGCGCCGGCGCTACGGGTGCCTGACTCCATGGCAGGCCGAGCCGGCCTGGTATGGCCGGGCGGTGCTCAGCGGGGAGCGCGACCCTTGCGAGGATGCCGTGGTGCAGCAGCTCGGCGAATTGCTGGAGCGCCAGCTCCAGTACGAGCAGGCCGATGGCGACGAGTTCTTCGATGCGGCGCAGAACGCCCGCATCGTCCGGGCCGCCGAGCAATATTACCGGATCATGTATCGCGGCTCGAACGAGTCCTGGAACCTGCGTGACCGGCACATGTTCGAAACGCTGCAGCGCTTGCTGGAGCGCGCCGGGCCCGATGCCAAGGCGGTGGTGTGGGCGCACAATTCCCATATCGGCGATGCTTCGGCGACGGAGATGGGCTGGCGCGGCGAGTTCAACATCGGCGAACTCTGCAGGACCGCCTACCGTAGCGAGGCGGTGCTCATCGGTTTCGGGACCGATCGCGGAACGGTGGCTGCGGCCGACGACTGGAATGCGCCGATGGAGGTCAAGACCGTCCTGCCATCGCGACCGGATTCCTACGAGCGGGTGTTCCGCACGGCCGGCCTGCAGCGGTCGCTGACCGATCTGCGCGAGGACCGCGAGTTGCGTGAGGCGCTCGCCCGCCCACGCCTGGAACGCGCCATCGGGGTCATCTACCGGCCGGAGACCGAACGGCAGAGCCACTATTTCGATGCGGTGCTGCCGGAGCAGTTCGACGCCTATGTGTGGTTCGAAGAGACCAGCGCTGTCGTGCCGCTGCCGATCGGACGGCCGCATGGCGTGCCGGAGACTTATCCGTTCGGTCTGTGATTTGCGGCGCGCTTCTTGGGCGCGCCGCAAAGCGATCTCTACTTTTCGATCTTGAGATTACGAGCGCTGAAGTCCATCGGCCAGAAGCTGTAGGGCTTCCAGTTCAGGCCGTCGCGGATGGCGTAGAACTCGACGGTCTGGAACAGTTCGATTTCCGGCACCCGGTCTTCCACGATATCGAGCGCCTTGGTGAAGTCGGCCTTGCGCTTGGCTTCGTCCATCGAACTATTGACGGAGTCGATCAGGTCGAAGAGTTCCTTCGGGGGCGACCACATGTAGTCGCCGGATTTCGGGTTCACCAGGTTCGAGGTCCGCCCGTAATTGCCGGTGATCGGCTGCGAAGCGTCGTTGATCTGGATGCCCTCTGAGGCGCTCGCCATGTCCCAGGTCCCCTGCTTCAGCGTGGCGAAGGAATCGCGCGGTTCGAGCTCGACATTGATGCCCGCTTCCTTCCACATCTGCTGCATGATCTGCGCGGCCTCGAGATAATTGGTGTAGTAGCCGGCGAGGATGCGGAAGTGCAGCGTCTCCCCGGCGTAATGGGACTGCGCCAGCAATTTCTTGGCCTCGGCCGGATCATAGGGCGTGATCGGCCGGTCGGGCATGTAAAGGTCGCCATGCGCCGGCACGTTCATCAGATGCGGCACGACCGAGGCGCCGCCCCACAGGGCCTTGACGATCGCCTGCCGGTCGATGGCGGCCACGAGCGCGCGACGCAGGTTTACGTTGTTCATCGGCGGCGCATTGGTATTCAGCTGGATGATGCGATTATTGTCGATCAGGGCCGGCTTGACCGAAAAGCCCTGGGCACCTTCGATGGTCGAACGCTGGTCCGGCGTGACGTCGGTGATGACGTCGAGCTCGCCGCTCAACAGGCCGCTTATCCGGGTCGCGGCCTCCGGGATTTCCATGAACCAGATTTCCTTGGCCGGCGGCTTGCCGCCGAAATAATTGTCATTGGCCGCCAGCTTGATGATCTCGTGCGGCTTGAACTCGATGACCTTGTAGGGTCCGGTGCCGATCGGCGCCCGGTTGAAGCCTTCCGGCCCGACCTTCTGGTAGTAATTCTTCGGCAGCACCATCCCCAGCGGCGAGGTGAAGCGCTTCGGGAAGATCGGGTCGGGAGCGGAAGTCGTGAACTTGACCGTGTGGTCATCGACCACAGTGACATCCTTCAGCGTCGGGAAATAGGTCGGGCCCGTCGGCACCTGGCGCTTGGCGCCCCACATATGGTCCTGCGAGAAGGTGAAGGCGACGTCCTCTGCCGTCACCGGCTCGCCGTCCTGGAATTTCAGGCCCGGCTGGATATCGACATCCCATTCCGTCGGCGAAACATTGTGCCAGGCGGCGGCAATGCTCGGCACCAGGTCGGCGCCGTCGCCCTTGTCGCTCGCCCAGTAGGCGCGCTTGATGAGCTGGTCGAATACCGAATAGGTGATGCGCTGGCCGACATTGGTGACGTTCGCGCCGGGATCGAGCCCGTCCGGCAGCGTGGCGACGCCGATCTTGATGATGGGCCGGTTGTCGGCTTCCTGCGCCATCGATGCTGGCGCGAGCGCGAGCGACGCCAGAATGGCCGCCGCCAGGATTGGGATGAGGCGCATGGTGAATCTCCTGTGCAGATCGCCGGTGAGCCTCCTGCCTAGGGGAAAGCCTTAACATGGCCGTGACGCATTATTAGCTGCGCTAATCGCTATGCAGGCGCTGCAAATGGCGGAACGGCCAGCCGCCAGGCGTTTAGTCCATGCACTCGAAGAAGCTGCGGATCACCGTCAGGTCGCGCACATCCGCATTGCAGGCGGCAACCATTTGATACGGCTCGGAAAGCTCGACGATGGGAATGCCGCGCAGCCCGGACGCGAGGGCCGATTCCGTGGCATAGGTGACGGCGATGCCGAGCTTGTGCTGCACGGCCTGGATCGCCATCATGGTCGAGCCGACCAGCATCACGCGGTCGAGCTGGATGCCGAGCTCGGACGTGCGGCTTTCGAGCCGCCAGCGCGCAAAGGAATAGGGGCTTGCCTTGATGATCCGCTCGCCCACCATTTCGGTGAGGGACACTGAATCGCGCGTGTAGAAGGGGTGCCCTTCATAGACCAGCGCCGTGTGATACCGCTGCGCCAGCGGCCAGATATAAAGGCCCGACTTGTTCTCGGGCTCCGGCATCAACGCGACATCGGCGTCGCGATTGCGCAGCATGTCGGCGCAGCGCCTCCAACTGGCCCTGTCGAAGGTCAAATCCACGCCGGGATGCAGTTCCGTGAAGCGCTTCATATAGGTCATGGCCATGTCGGCCGTGTCGGCGGCGATGCGGAGCAGGCCGCGATTGGCCTTGGCATATTCCTGCATCCGCTCGTCGAGCAGATTATAGAGCAGCCCGATTTCCTCGGTCACCGCATAGATCCGGCTGCCGGCAGGGGTCAGCACCAGGCCGGCCCGGCGGCGCTCGAAGAGCCTTGCCCCGATGGCTGCCTCGAATTTCGAGACATTCTGCGTCACGGATGACTGCGTCACGCCAAGCGCCTTCGCTGCCTTGGAGAAGCCCTTGTGGCGGCACACCGCATTGAAGGCCAGGATCTGATACTGCGTGACGCTCATATGACGCTCGCCTGTCGCGATATTAGGGCGCCTAATATCACATCATACGACTGAGACAATCGTGCTGCAGGCTGCAAAGTCCCAGCAAGTGCCTTCATCGTTCCATGCTGAAATTTGCCCACATCACCGACCTTCACCTGACCGGCACCGGCGAGCCTTACCAGGGCTACGACACCCGGGCCGCCACAAGCCGCGCCCTGGCGCATATGCTGCACATGTTTCCGGACATCGACTTCCTCGCGATCACCGGCGACCTGGCCAATTGGGGTGAACTCGGCGCCTATCGCCGCCTCGAGGCCATGCTGGCCGATTTTCCCGTGCCGGTGTTCCTGATGGTCGGCAATCACGATAGCCGGGCGAACTTCCTCGACGTGTTCGGCGAGCGCTATGGGCTGGAAGGACCTTATGTGCAGTATGCGAGGGACGTTAAGGGGTGGCGGCTGATCTTTATCGACACGCAAGCCGCCGGCACGCACGGCGGCGAGCTGACGCCCGACCGGCTGGAGTGGATCGAGCAGCGCCTCGCCGAGGCGGAGCTGCCGGTGCTGCTGTTCATGCATCATCACCCGGCGCCGGCTGGCGCGCCGTCCTTCGATGGCAAGGGCCTCGCCGACTGGGCCGGCTTGCACGAGCTCCTGTCGCGATACAAAAACCGGATCCGGCATATTTTCCACGGCCATTGCCATGCCTTGCTGCAAGGCAATGTAGAGGGCGTTTCCTTCACCGGGCTGCGTTCGATGGGGCCTCAGGCGTTCACCAATCTGCGCAATGGCCATGCGACGCGCTGGTTCGTCGAGCCGAGCTATGCGGTCGCCCTGGTCCGGGAAAATTCGGTCGTGACGCATATCCAGGAATTCAATTATTCGGGCCCACTGCTGGTCAACGAGCCGCAGCCTTTCTCGCATTTCGCAAGGCTGTGCGCCGACCGGGGCGTAGCCATGCCTGAAGCCGCGCCATCGGTCGCGGAGGCGGCGCGGTGATCGCGGATTTTGCGCTCGCCATCGAAAACCTGTCCGTGTCCATCGACAATGGGTCGGGCCCGATCCAACTCGTCTCCGACGTCACTCTGAGCGTCGCCAGGGGCGAATGCCTGGGCGTCGTTGGAGAAAGCGGTTGCGGCAAGACCGTTACCTTTCTGGCTGCGCTCGGCCTGCTCCCCGGCCGCGCCCAGGTGCACGGCTCGGTCAGGATCGGCGGCGAGGAACTGCTCGGGCGGCGGGAAGACGAGCTGGAGCGGGTGCGCGGGCAAAAGATCGGCCTGATCTTCCAGGACCCGCAATCCGCTCTCAATCCGGTCCGCACGATCGGCCGGCAATTGATGGAACCGCTGCGGACACAAAAGCGCATGGATCGTCAGGCAGCCCAGCGGCGGGCAATCGAACTGCTCCGGCTGGTGGGCATTCCCGGCCCCGAAGAGCGCCTCTCGGCCTATCCTCACCAGCTCTCGGGCGGCATGTGCCAGCGCATCATGATCGCCATGGCGCTCGCGGCCGAGCCGGACGTGCTCATCGCCGACGAGCCGACGACCGCGCTCGATGCCACCGTGCAGCTGCAGATTCTCGACCTGCTGAAGTCCATCCAGAAGCAGACCGGGCTCGCGCTCGTCTTCATCACCCATGATCTGGGCGTGGTCGCGCGGATGTGCGACCGGGTGACGGTGATGTATGCCGGGCGAACCGTCGAAACGCATGCGCTCCCGGAGGCCTTCGCCGCGCCGTTTCATCCCTATACCGAGGCGCTGATCGGATGCCTGCCGGCGCTGGATTTCGACGGCGAGCCGGCCGTTTCCATTCCCGGCGAAGTGCCCATACCCGGCCAATTGCCCTCCGGCTGCGCCTTCCATCCGCGCTGTTCGCGCGCCACCGATCTCTGCATTGTGCAGACGCCCGCCGCCGGCAGCCCGGCACCGGCCGCCACGGTTGCCTGCCACCATCCGCTCCTCCATGAGGAGTTGGCCGGGTGACGCCGCTGCTTGAGATCACCAATGTTTCCCAGGCGTTCGAAGTCCCTGCCAAGCAGTTCCTCGGGCGGCCTCAGCGCTTGCGCGCGGTTGCGGATGCGAGCCTTGCGA
Source organism: Devosia sp. (assembly GCA_035547675.1). GTDB lineage: Bacteria > Pseudomonadota > Alphaproteobacteria > Rhizobiales > Devosiaceae > DASZTU01. The sequence continues at coordinate 8,884 of DASZUI010000083.1, read as the reverse complement.
TCGCAGCCGGGCGCTCGGTTGGCCTGGTCGGCGAAAGCGGTTGCGGCAAGTCGACCCTGGCGAGGATCGCCGCGGGTTTCATTCGTCCCTTCGCCGGAGAGGTGCGGCTTGAAGGGCGCCCCCTTTCTCGGGGCGAACGGCCGGCCCGCGCCGGGGGGGCGGGTCGTGCAGATGGTATTCCAGGACCCGCTTGCCGCGCTCGATCCCCGCATGACGATCGGCGCCCAACTCGATGAGGTGCTGGTTGCGACGGGCCACGGGCAGGCGGAGGCCGAGCGCGACCGCCTCCTCGACTCAGTGGGCCTCGGCCGCCATTTCGCCGGGCGATATCCGCACGAGCTCTCGGGCGGACAGCGCCAGCGCGCCGTCATCGCCCGGGCGCTTGCGGCGAAGCCGAAGCTGCTGATCTGCGACGAGGCGCTGGCGGCACTGGACGTCTCCGTGCAGGCGCAGATGCTGGCGCTCCTGAGCCGGCTCAAGACGGAATTCGGCCTGTCGCTGCTGTTCATTTCGCACCAGCTCTCGACCGTCCGCTATCTCTGCGACGAGGTGGCGGTGATGTATGCCGGCCGCATCGTGGAGCAAGGGACGGCAGCGCAGGTGTTCACCGCGGCGCGCCATCCCTATACCCGGATGCTCCTCGCCAGCACGCTCCATCCGAACGCGGCGAACCGCTACAGCGAGCCGGTCATCGGCGAGCCGCCCGATCCCCTCGCGCTACCCCGGGGCTGCCCGTTTCACCCGCGCTGTGCGTTGCGTCACGATCGATGCGAAACGGAACGCCCGCCGCTGGAAACTCACGGCGACCGGCTCGTCGCCTGCCACCTCGAGTCCGATCGGTCCTCAGCGGTCGCGTGAAACCGGATCGAGCCGATCGCGCAGCCAGTCGCCGAAGACGCTCATCGAGAGCGTGGTGGCGAAGATCACGGCGCCGGGAATAACCGCGATCCACCAGGCCTGCAGCAGATAGCCGCGCCCATCGCCCAGCATGACGCCGAGGCTGGTATTGGGCGGCTGGACGCCGAGCCCCAGGAAGCTCAGCCCGGTTTCGAGCAGGACCGTCGCCGGAAAATTGAGGGTCAGCTGCACGATGAGCGCGCTGGCGATGTTGGGCAGGATGTGGCGCAGATAGATGCGCCCCCAGCCGAGTTCCAGGCCCTCCAGCGCCAGCACGTAGTTCTGCCGGCTGGCGCTCAGCACCAGGCCGCGCGCCAGCCGGGCGTAGGTTTCCCAGCCGGCAAACCCGATGAGCAGCAGGAACGCCCAGAGGCTGGTGCCGGCCGTCGCCATCACGAACAGCACGATGATGATGAAGGGCATGGCCGCCTGGACATCCACCGCCGCCATGACGACCTGCTCCACCCAGCCGCGGAAATGCGCCGAGACAAAGCCCAGTGCCGTGCCGATGGCAGCGCCGAACGCCGTGCCGAAAGCGGCGATCAGCAGGCTGGTGCGGATGCCGAACAGCAGGCGGGAAAGCTGGTCGCGGCCGAGCTGATCCGTCCCCAGCAGGTGCTTCCAACTCCCTCCCGCAAACACCTGCGGCTGCAGGCGCGCCAACAGGTCGGTGTAGCTGAAGTCGTAAGGGGACAGCAGGTTCGCGCCGGCCCCGGCAAGCGCCAGGACCGCCAGGAGCCCGATGGCGAGCCGCACCGACCACGGCATTGAGAGGCGGCGTCTCATCGCCGCGTCCGGGGGTCGAGCCGGCCATAGAGCAGGTCGACCGTCAGGTTCGCCACGACCATGGTCACGGCGGTTGCAAGCACGATCACCTGGACGACGGGAAGGTCGCGATGCTCCACCGAATCGACCAGCAGGCGCCCGACGCCCGGCCAGGCAAACACCGTCTCCACGATGATGGCGCCCGCGATCAGGTCGCCGATCCTGAGACCGAGCACCGTCACGATGGGAATGGAGGCGTTGGGCAAGGCATGCAGGATGGTGCGCCGCCAATGCGCGATGCCGCGGGCGCGGGCTGCCCGGATATAGGGCTGGTTCAGCACGTCGAGCATGCTCGAGCGGGCGAAGCGCGCGATGACGCCTGCGCTCGAAAGGCCGAGCGTCAATGCCGGCATGATCAGGCTGAGGAACGATCCGCTGCCGAAGCTGGGCAAGAGGTGCCAGTGCAGCGAGAAGAGCAGGATGAGGAGGATGCCGAGGAAGAAGTTCGGCATCGAAAAGGCGTAGACCGAAACCGACATGACCAGCCGGTCGATCGCCGTGTTCTGTTTGACGGCGGCATAGATGCCGAGGGGCATGCCGATCGCGATGCTCAGCAGGAAGCTCGAAAATCCCAGCAGGAGCGTCGCCGGTACGCGCTCGAGAAACAGTTCCCCGGCGGGCATGTCGGAGGCGAGCGAGACGCCGAAATCGCCGCGCACGATGTTGAGCAGATAGGTTTCATATTGCTCGAATACCGGCCCGTCGAGATGCCACTTCTGGCGGACGAATTCGATGGCATTCGGGTCCGGGTCCGGTCCGACGATCGCTGCCACTGGATCCCCCGAGAAGCGCATCATGACGAACGCTGCCGTTGCCACGATCCATAGCGTCACCAGAAGCCGAAGGGCGCGTGCCAGTAGGTAGTTTCTAGACCACATTTATCCGATCGGGCTGCTTTCCCGGGCGAACCGGCCGTCTGGGACGGTTCGATCCGGCGCGGTTGCGGGTAGCATTGGCTCATCCCGCGTCCTGCGCCCAGCATGCCTATGCACGACCGTTGACTGATGTGTGACGCGATATAAGCGCGCCTAATTAGCCGGCAAGCGGCGACCTAGAGCGTTTTCAGGAAAAGTGGTTCCACTTTTCCGGCCTCATGGTGAGCTCGTCGAACCACGAAAACGCGACAAGTCAAGAACTTGGAGCTCGCGTTCTGATTCAATCAGAACGTGAAGTGCTCCAGCCGGATCGATGCCGACGGCGCCTTCCGGCCAGATGCCGTCACTCCGCAATCCGGGCAGCGATCTCTTGATGAGTTCACGGCCGCCCCGGCTCAACCGCTATGAGATAGGGCGGCACCAGGGGACGATGCGATTGCAACTCCGCCAGGCGGCTGTGCTGCTTGCGCTCGGCACTCTTCAGATGCGCTTCGAGCGCAAGCGCCGCCGCTTCCGGCGCCCCGCCGAGCAGGAGTTCGAAGACCAGCCGGTGCTCGGCCAGGAACGGCTCGCTGGCCGGCATGCCGAGATAGAGCGGGATCAGCTGGTTGGTGGCGAGGATCAGCGTCTGCGCCTGCCGCATAAGATTGACCAGGGAGCGATTGGGACAGGCGCTCGTCGTATCGACATGCAGGTCCTGTTCGAACTTGGCAAGGACGTCGGGCGGCAGGTCGGGATATTGGGCTTCGGCGGCGCGGAGATCGGCGCGCCGGCGCTCCAGCTCCTGCCGGTCGTGGAAGGGCGCGGCCGCCAGAAGCGCTGCGGGCTCCAGCAGGCGCCGCACCTGGTAGAGTTCGGACATCAGCGCCGGCGTCAGGTGGCGCAGGAAGCATTGCGAGCGGCCTTCGCGCCCGACGAGGCCGAGCGTCTCGAGACGGGCGAGGAGGTCGCGGGTCACCGTGCGGCTCACGCCGTAATGGCCGGCCATCGTCATCTCGATGATCTTGTAGCGGCCAAAAGGCATGCAGGCGACGAGGTCCCCCTGCACGCGATCCCAGATTTTCTGCCATTCGCTGCGGCCCCGGACGAGGTCGAGCGCGCTGTCGGGGATTTCGAGTTCGGGCCGGTCCCGTCCGCTGAGCCGCGGGGCGCCGCCGACCACATAGCCGCGCGCGCCGTCGCGCACCAGCAGGCCGTCCTGCTCGAGCCGCTGCAGGGCCCGGCCCACCGGCATGCGGCTCAGCGACAGCTCCTGCGCAAGCCCGTATTCGGTGAGCGCCGTGCCCGGCGGCAGGCGACCCGACTCGATATTGCTGCGCACCAGCCGGTAAACGGTCGCATGCAGCGGCAATTCCTCGAGCGGCGCGCCGTCATCCGAATTCATGCAGCCTCGTCCGATTCCTGGCGATGAAGTCCCAATCATAGGTTACGCCGAGGCCGGGTCCTTCCGGAACCGGAAAACAGCCATCGCTGCCCACGCTTTCGAGGTCGTCGCTATAGCCGCAGGCATAGACCGGCGGCAGCGGATTGCGCGCCTTGGGACCGACAAGCGCCAGCTCGTAGAAATTGGAATTGCGCAGCGCCGCCATCAGGTGCCGGTGGGCAGGGCCGCAGGCATGCAGCTCGACGTCGAGCCCGAGCGACTCGGCGAGATGGGCGATCTTCAGCGCTCCGGTGATCCCCAAATCATATTCGGGGTCGGCGCGCAGCAGATCGGTGCCGCCGGCCAGCACGAAATCGGCCTTGGGCTCGACGCCGCGCACATGCTCGGTCATCAGCAGCGGCGTCCGGATCGCTTCCCTGAGCCGCGCATGGGCGAACGCCGACACCCCGGTGTCCCGGTAGGGGTCCTCATACCAGCGGAAGCCGGCCGCGTCGCAGGCCTGTCCGAGCGTCACCGCATCGGCGAAGGTACGGATCTGGCAGGCCGGGTCGAGCATCAGGGCCATCCGGTCGCCGACCCGCTCGCCGAGCAGCCGAACCGTCGCGACCTCCTCGGCGATATTGCCGTCGTACCAGCCATGCATCTTGAAGGCGCGATAGCCGAGTTCGTGGCAGCGTTCGGCGAAGCTGGCATAGTCCTCGGGCGTCGAGAGCACACCATGCCGGTCGCCATGCGTCGTGCTGGCATAGGTCGGCAGCCGGGTGCGCCAGCCGCCGAGCAGGGTCGAAACCGGCAGGCCCACCTGCTTGCCGAACAGATCCCAGAGGGCAATGTCGATATGGCCATAGCCCATGTGATCGTATTGCCGGAGCGCCCGCTTGAACTCGTCGTAGATCAGCTCGCGCTGCAGGGCATCGCGGCCGATGAGATGCGGCGCCAGATAGACCACTTGCGCCAGCGCCATCGGCGTTGCGCCCCAGAGGCCCACATACTCGCCGCGCCCCCCGTTTGCCGTCTCGATGACCACGGCGAACTTGCTCAGCGCCATCGTCGAACCCGGCACCTGCACGAGATCGAAGCCGCCGGCATCGAGCCCGATATCGCGGGCCTGGTAGGTGAATTCATGAATTTCGACACGCGAGATCGCGCTCATATCAGGGTCGCCACATTATGCCATTTGCATGCAGGTACATAAACGACAACGCTTTCCACTGGCAAGGTACAACGGATTAGCTGTCGAAAAATCCCCATGGATCGGGCATAGGCGACTGTCCGGCGGCAGACGCACAAAGTTGAAATCCCGCTATTGAATGCAAAAGGCATGTCTGCTAGGCGAAGGCACCGGAGGCCGTGCATTCCGTCGTGGCCTCGCAAAGGGGAGGAATTCATGAGGACCAAGCTTGGAATGGTCGCCGCGGCGCTGCTCGCCGGCGCGGCGCTGCTGTCGGGACCGGCCTTTGCCGACGGCAAGCCGAAGATCACGATGATCATCTACACGACGCCGGGGCAGCCCTTCTTCAATCCGGTATTGCAGGGCGCCAAGGATGCGGCGGCGGAGCAGGACGTCGATCTCGACATCCAGTACGGCAACAACGACCAGGTCACCCAGAACAACCTGATCCAGACGGCGATGGCCAACAAGGTTTCGGGCATCGCCCTGTCGATCTGGGACGACAAGGCCTTCGAGAAGAACGTCTGCGCCGCCATTGCCGCCGGCGTTCCGGTCGTCGCGTTCAACGTCGACAATTCCAAGGGCGCCGATGCGAGCTGCCGGCAGGCCTACATCGGGCAGGATTTCGTCAACGCCGGCTATGTAATCGGCAAGCGGCTCGTCCAGTCGGCGCATCTGGGCAAGGGCGACCTGGTCTTCACGCCCGTCGAGTTCCCCGATGCCGTCTATGCCACGCTGCGGCACGAAGGCGTCCAGAAGGCGCTGGACGAGGTCGGCGCCAAGTCGGAAATCGTCGGCACGACCGGCGACCTGACGGCCGCGCGCACCACCATGGTGCAGTATCTTATCGGCCATCCGGACACCAAGGCCATCCTGGGACTGGGCCTCGAACCGCTGATCGAGGCGCTGCCGGCGCTCAAGGAAGCCAAGATGGATCTGCCGGTCGCCGGCTTCGACCTGTCGCCCGAAGTGCTCGACGGCATCAAGAATGGGAAGATCATCGCGACGGTCGACCAGCAGCCTTATTCGCAGGGCTTCTACGCCGTTACCGAACTCGCGCTCGAGGTCAAATACGGGCTCTATCCGGCCGATGTGAAGACGGGCGGCAATGGCGTCGTTGACAAGACGAACTACAGCCTCGCCGTCAAGAACGCCGGCACCTATCGCTGATCCGGTTTCCCGATGAGCCACGCAGATAACGCAGGAGCGGCCGGCATGGCCGCTCCCCAACGCCGGGGCGGTCCGATGAGCCTGCTGCACAGATTGCGCGCCATGCCCGGCGGCAACATCCTGATCGCCTTCGTCGTCATCGAGCTGCTGTGCATTCTCGGCGGCCTCGCCTTTCCCGACCAGTTCCATTACCTGTCGAGCGCCAATATCGCGGTGACGCTCGAAGCCATCCCCACGGTGGGCTTCATATCGCTGGGCGTCGGGCTGCTGATGATCGCCGGCGAATATGACCTGTCGGTCGGCTCGGTCTACACCTTCACCTCGATCATCGCGGCCACCTTGCTCGACAGCTATGGCGTGCCGGCCTGGATCGGCCTCGTCGCGGCCGTCGCGATCGGCGTCGCCATCGGCCTGCTCAACGGCGTGATCACGCTCAGGTTCGCCATGCCGTCCTTCATCGTCACGCTTGGCGGCATGCTGTTCTGGAGCGGCATGACGCTGCTCGTGCATGGCGCGACCGCCATCGATTTCGAGCCCGACGATGTCTTTGAGGCGGTCTTCGGCGGCAGCATCGGCATCGTGCCGATGAATTTCGTCTGGCTGGTGGTGCTGGGCATCGTCTTCCACCTGCTGCTGCGCCACCGCAGGCTTGGCAGCCACATGTTCGCGGTGGGCGGCAACCAGGCGGCGGCGCTCGCCATCGGTATCCGGCCCGGCCGGGTCAAGCTCATCGCCTTCGCCATTGCCGGCGGCATGGCGGCGCTGTCGGGCATCTTCAGTGCCGTCCGCGTCAGCTCCATTTCGCCGGTGGGCGGCCAGGGGCTGGAGCTTCAGGCCATCGCCGCCTGCGTCATCGGCGGCCTCGCCCTGACCGGCGGCCGCGGCAGCGTGCTCGGCATGGTGCTGGGGGCGGCGCTCATCTACACCATTCAGGACGTGCTGCTGCTGCTCCGCGCGCCCGGCTTCTACCTCAACATTTTCGTGGGCGCCCTCATCGTCGGCGCCGTCATCCTCAACCAGGCCATGCAGGGCCGGAGGCGGGCATGAGCGAACCCTTGTTCGAAATCCGCGGCATCTCCAAGCGCTATGGCGCCGTGCAGGCGCTGACCGATCTCGATTTCCGCATCGAGGCGGGTGAAGTCATCGGCCTGTTGGGCGATAACGGCGCCGGCAAATCGACCATGATCAAGATGATGTCGGGGATCGTCGTTCCCGACACCGGCGAGGTCTTCGCCAATGGCCGGCCGGTCGCCATGCGCTCGCGGCAGGACAGCGAACGCATCGGGATCGAAACCATCTACCAGGACACCGCACTGGTCGATTCCATGTCCATCGTCGGCAATATTTTCATGGGCCGCGAGATCACCAATCGCTGGGGCTTTCTCGACCACGCCCGGATGCGCCGGATCGCCTCCGAGGTGTTGCGGGCCACCGTCCATATCAGCGGCATAGACAGCCCGGACAAGGAAGTGGGCGAACTCTCCGGCGGCCAGAAGCAGGCCGTGGCCATCGCCCGCGCCGTCTATTTCAAGAGCCACATCCTGCTGCTCGACGAGCCGACCAGCGCGCTTTCCGTCCGCGAAACGGAAAACCTGCTCGCCTATATCCGGCGGCTGAAGGATGAGGGTGTCTCGAGCGTGCTGGTCACCCACAATCTCTATCACGCCTTCATGGTATGCGACCGCTTCGTCGTCATGAATCATGGGCGCAAGGTTTTCGAGGCGGTCAAGGAAGACACCTCGATCGAGGAACTGACCAGGCACGTCGTCCTGACCTGAGGCACAACATGATCGTCGATTCCCACCACCATTTCTGGCGCGTCGCACGCGGCGATTACCACTGGATGCCGGAATCGGGCACGCTGCGGCGTGACTATCTGGCGGACGATCTCCGCCCCATCCTGCGGCGGGCGGGGGTCGATCGCACCGTACTGGTCCAGGCGGCCGAGACGGAAGCGGAAACGGATTTCCTGCTGGATCTGGCGGAACGGACCGATTTCGTCGCCGGCGTCGTCGGCTGGCTCGATTTCGAGGACGACCGCTTCGCCGAAAAGCTCGAGGCGCTGCGGCGGCGCCCGAAATTCGTCGGCATCCGGCCGATGCTCCAGGACATCGCCGACAACGCCTATATCCTGCGGCCGACGGTGATGGCGAACCTGCGCCATGTCGAGGCGCTCGACCTGCCTTTCGACATCCTGACCTTTCCGCGCCACCTGCCTTATCTGCTCGAGGCGCTGGAGCAATTGCCGCGGCTGCGCGGCGTCGTGGATCACCTTTCCAAGCCGCCCATCGCGAGCGGCAAGCTCGATGGCTGGGCCGCCGACATCCAGGCGGTCGCGGCCCATGGCAATATAAGCTGCAAGCTCTCAGGCATGGTGACCGAGGCCGACATGGCCGGCTGGGCGCCGCGCGATCTCGATCCCTTCGTCCGCCACATATTGACCTCGTTCGGCGAAGACCGGGTGATGTTCGGCAGCGACTGGCCGGTCTGCCTGCAGGCCGCCTCCTATGCCGAGGTGATCAACGCACTGCGGACCGTCGTCGCGCCGCTGCTCGATGCCGA
>DASZUI010000082.1:0-27307 GCA_035547675.1 Devosia sp. | reverse complement strand
GCGGGCCGGCTGGCCGTCGATCACCGGATCGGTAAAGTCCGGCGCCAGGGCGACCTTGTCGCTCTTCTGCGCCAGCGAACCGGCGGTGAGGCTCGTCGCCGCATAGGCATCGGCCCGGCCGTCCGCCACCGTCGAGATCGCGTCGGCATTGGCGTTGATGGTGACGATATTGTCCTCCGGCACGCCCAGCTTCTGCATCATGCCGAGCTGGTCGGCACCGGCCATGATGGCGACCTTGACGCCCGGCTTGGCGAAATCGGCATAGGTGTGGAGGTTCTTCGGGTCGCCCTTGAGGACGAGCAGGCCCTCGCCATAGGAGGTGTTGGGCTCCGAATAGATCACCTTCTCGCAGCGGTCGGGGCGGATGGCCATCTCGGCCGCCGTCATGTCGAAGCGGTCCGCCTGCAGGCCCGGGATGAGCGAGCTGAAATTCGTGACGACCCACTGGATGTTCTCGGGCGGAATGCCGAGCGCCTTGACCACGGCCGCCGCAACCTCGGGGCCGGCGCCCTTGGCGTCGCCATTGGGGTCGACGAAGCCATATGGGATTTCGTTGGCCACCGCGATGCGGATATAGCCGCGGTCCTTGATTTCCTTCAGCGTCACGGCGCTCGCCGCAGACGCCGCGAGGGCGACCGCCGCCACGGCCAGCGCGGCCGTCGCCGACCATCGTTTCAGTGTAGATTTGTTCATAGGAGTTCCCTTTCCCCGTTCTGTCGCCAAAGTCGCGCTGCTCGATCCGGCAGCCGGTGTGTGGCACGCGTTGCGCCGCGTGCCGATCATTGAATGGGCCCCTCAGGAGCCGCATTCCCCCTTTTTCACGTGTTTAAGCGTTGAAAATTGCGCGACCGAAGTCGAGCGATGATACGTCTATATCTCGCATCCGGGGCAGCAGGATCAGCTACGCCGGCCGGAGAGATTGGAAGGATCGCCTGTCCCCGGCAAAGCCATAGTGATGCGGATCACCGGGAACGCGAGAGGTCCGGGTCCGCCGGTGGCAGCCGGCGCGGGACGGGGGAGTTCGGCATGTTGGCATTCACGCAGGTCCTGGAGGCGCGCCGACGCCTCGTTGGACGCGTGCTCACGACGCCCCTGCGCGAGGCTGCCGGCCTGAGCGCCCGGACGGGCGTGCCGGTCCGCCTCAAATGCGAGCACCAGCAGTCGACCGGCAGCTTCAAGCTGCGCGGCGCGACCAATGCCCTCCTCGCGCTCGAACCGGCGCAGCGCGCGGCCGGCGTGGTCGCCGCCTCGACCGGCAATCACGGGCGCGCCCTGGCTTTCGCGGCAAGGCAGATGGGCGTCCGCGCGACGATCTGCATGTCGCGGCTCGTCCCGGCCAACAAGGTCTCCGCTATCCGCGCCCTCGGGGCCGATGTGCGGATCGTGGGCGCCAGCCAGGACGATGCGCAGCGCGAGGTCGACCGGCTGGTGGCCGAGGAGGCCATGGCCATGATCCCGCCCTTCGACGCCGAGAACGTCATCGCCGGCCAGGGGACGCTCGGGCTGGAACTGATGGAACAGGCGCCCGATACCGGCGCGGTGCTCGTTCCCCTGTCGGGGGGCGGCCTCATCGCGGGCGTGGCGCTGGCCGTGAAGGCGGTGAGTCCCGGAACCCGCATCGTCGGCGTCAGCATGGAGCGGGGGGCGGCCATGCAGGCGAGCCTCGCCGCCGGAAGGCCGGTCGAGGTCGAGGAACTGCCGACGCTCGCGGATTCGCTCGGCGGCGGCATCGGGCTCGACAATCGCCACAGCTTCGATATGGCCAGGGCCCTGGTCGACGAGGTGGTGCTCGTCAGCGAGGCGGAAATCGCCGCCGCCATCCGCACCGCCTATTTCGAGGAGGGCGAGGTGATCGAAGGCGCCGCGGCGGTCGGCATCGCCGCGCTCGAGACGGGCAAGGTGCGGCCTGCCGGCCCCGTCACCATCGTCCTTTCGGGCAAGAACATCGGCATGCAATTGCACCGGCGCATCATCGCCGGCGAGACTCCGGACCTGCTGCAGGAAGCGCGACTTGCCTGAAATCACCATTCTCACCGAACGAGATCTGCGCGCGCTGGTGCCGCTCGATGCGGCCGCCGTGGCCTGCGTCGAAGATGCCTTCAAGGCGCTGGCGACCCGGCCGGTGGTGATGCCGCCGATCCTGCGGCTCGACATTGCCGAGGCCAATGGCGAGGTCGATGTGAAGACCGCCTATGTGCCGGGCCTGCCGAGCTTTGCCATCAAGATCAGCCCCGGCTTCTTCGACAATCCCAAGCTGGGCCTGCCCTCGGTCAACGGCCTGATGGTGCTGCTGAGCGCGACCACCGGCCTGCTCGAGGCGGCGCTGTTCGACAATGGCTATCTCACCGATGTGCGCACCGCCGCGGCCGGCGCGGTCGCGGCGGCGCAGCTCGCCCGAAAGGACGCCGAGAACGCGGCCGTGCTCGGCGCGGGCGTCCAGGCGCGGCTGCAGCTCAAGGCCTTGACGCTGGTCCGCCCAATCAAGCGGGCGCGGCTCTGGGCCCGCGATCCCGACAAGGCCGCCGCGGCGGCACGCGAATTGTCGGACGAGCTGGGCTTCCCGGTGGTTTCCGCCATCGACACGCATGAGGCGGTCAAGGGCGCCGACATCGTCGTCACCACCACGCCCGCCGCCGCGCCGATCATGCAGGCCGGCTGGCTCGAGCCGGGCCAGCACGTCACGGCCATGGGCTCGGATGCGGGCCACAAGAACGAGATCGACCCGGCGGCCTTCTCGCATCTCGACCTCTATGTCGCCGACCGGCTGAGCCAGACGCGGCTGCTGGGCGAGCTGCACCATGCGCTCGATGCCGGGTTCGTGGCCGCCGACGCGCCCTTTCCCGAGCTCGGCGCCATCATCGCCGGCCAGGCCAAGGGACGCGTGAACGACCGCGACATCACCCTTTGCGATTTGACCGGCACCGGCGTCCAGGACACCGCCATTGCCAATCTTGCCCTGGCCCGCGCGCGCGAAAAACGCGCCGGGCAGAGCTTTTCGAGCTGACCCATCCGGAGGAACACCTTGTCTGAAACCGCTCCCGCCTTCGAGCGCGCCGAATATGCGGCGCGCCTCGGCAAGACGCGCGCCGCCATGGAGAAAGCCGGCGTCGACGTGCTGATCTGCGCCGACCCGTCCAATATGAACTGGCTCACCGGCTATGACGGCTGGTCGTTCTACGTGCACCAGGCGGTGATCGTGCTGCCCGAGGGCGAGCCGCTCTGGTTCGGCCGGCCGCAGGACAAGGCGGGCGCCCGCCTCACCACCTTCCTCGATCCGGGTTCGATGTTCTCCTACCCGGACTATTATGTGCAGAACCCGACGGTCCATCCCTATCAGATCCTCGCCGGGGTCCTGCGCGACAAGGGGTTCGCCAAGGCCCGCATCGGCGTCGAGATGGACAATTATTATTTCGCCGCCAAATGCCTCGAAGTGCTGCGCGTCGAGCTGCCGGACGCGCGGATCGTCGATGCCACCGCGCTCGTCAACTGGCAGCGCGCGGTCAAGTCGGCGCGCGAACTCGACTACATGCGCAAGGCGGCGCGGATCGTCGAGGCCATGCATGCGCGCATCCGGGAGGTTGCCGATGTCGGCGTGCGCAAATGCGACCTCGTGGCTGAAATCTATGATGCCGGGCTCCGCGGCGTCGACGATTACGGCGGGGACTATGCCGCCATCGTGCCGCTGACGCCCTCGGGCAAGGATGCCTCGGCCGCCCATCTCACCTGGGACGACCGCAAGATGAAGCGCGGCGAAGGCACGTATTTCGAAATCGCCGGCTGCTATCGCCGCTATCACGCGCCGCTCTCGCGCACGATCTTCCTCGGCGATCCGCCGGACGCCATGCTGCGCGCGCAGGATGCCGTGCTCGAAGGCCTGCATGCCGGGCTCGATGCGGCGCGGCCGGGCAATAGCTGCGGCCAGGTCGCGGACGCCTTCTTCGCCGTGCTGCGCAAATACAGTATCGAGAAGGACAACCGCACCGGCTACCCGATCGGCGTCTCCTATCCGCCCGATTGGGGCGAGCGCACGATGAGCCTCCGCCCGGGCGACACCACGGTGCTCGAGGAGAACATGACCTTCCATTTCATGCCGGCGATCTGGACCGACGACTGGGGCTTCGAAACCTCGGAATCGATCCGCATCCGCGCGGGCGCACCGGCCGAATGTCTCGCCGACGTGGTGCGCGAACTGACCATCAAGCGCTGAGGACAAAGTGGCGCACGCATTGTTCGACGAAACGGTTTCGGTGCTCGGCAGGCTGATCGGCTTTCCGACGGTCTCGGCCGATTCCAATCTCGACCTCATCGCCTATGCGGCCGAGCATCTCGAGGCATGCGGCGCCCGGGTCCGCATCACCAAGGACGAAGGTGGCGGGAAAGCGAACCTTTTCGCCACCATCGGCCCGGAGACGGCCGGCGGCGTCGTGCTCTCCGGCCATTCCGACGTCGTGCCGGTCGAGGGACAGGCCTGGAGCCACGATCCCTTCGCCATGACCGAGCGGGGCGGCAAGCTCTATGGGCGCGGCGCCTGCGATATGAAGGGTTTTATTGCCGCGGCGCTCGCCTTCGCGCCCCGCTACGCCAAGGCGGCGCTGCGCAAGCCGCTCCACTTCGCCTTCACCTATGACGAGGAGGTGGGGTGCCTCGGCGCGCAGGTGATGCTCGCCGATCTCGCCGCCCAAGGCCTGCGGCCCTCGATCTGCATCGTCGGCGAGCCGACCACGATGTGCATCATCGAAGGCCACAAGGGCTGCTGCGAATACACCACCACCTTCACCGGGGTGGAGGGTCACGCCTCCCGCCCGGAGCTCGGCGCCAATGCCATCGAATATGCCGTCCGCTATATCGGCCGGCTGATGGAGATCGGCGAGGCACTCAAGGCCCGCGTGCCCGCCGATTCCGCCTTCACACCGCCCTGGACGACGGTGCAGGTCGGGCGGATCAATGGCGGGGTGGCGCGCAACACCATCGCCGGCAAATGCGCCGTCGAATGGGAGTTCCGGCCGGTCAATGACGGGGATTTCCGCTTCGTCAAATCGACGATCCACGACTATGTCGAAACCGAATTGCTGCCGCTGATGCGCGCCGCGTCCCCCCACGCCGATGTCGTCACCGAGATCATCGGCGAGGTCGCCGGGCTCGTTCCCATGCACCCGAACGAGGCCGAAGCGCTGGTGCGTGCGCTCACCAGCGACCGGCAGCCGGCGCAACTGGTCTCTTTCGGTACGGAGGCCGGCCTGTTCCAGCAGCACGGCGTCTCGACCGTCATCTGCGGTCCCGGCTCGATCGAGCAGGCGCACAAGCCGGACGAATTCATCGAAATCGCCCAGCTCGACGCCTGCCTGGAGATGATCGGACGGCTGGAGGAGCACCTCGCCTGAGCGGCGGCGCCCGCCCTCAGGACAGGACCTGTCGCCATGGCCTTGAATAGGCCTGGCGCTCGACCTCGTCGCGGTTTCGGACCACGCGGATGCGCAGCAGGTCCTTGCGGGCGATGAGGCCGACCAACCTGCCCTCGGCATCGAGCACGGGAACCCGCCCGATATCGCGTTCGACCATCAGGTCGGCGACCCGCCCGAGCAGATCGCCGGCATGCACGACGGCCGGATTATTGTCGGAGGCGACATCGAAGAGCGTGGCGGCGCCATGCGGCGCCTCCCGGCCCCAGCGCAGCACGTCGGCGCGCGAGGCCATGCCGACCACGCCACCCCCGCCGTCGACGATGGGGTAGGATTTGTGCCGCTTTTCGCCGTCGGAAAAGAAGGCGACGGCGGCATCGACCGTCATGTCGGCGGCGAGCGTGTCCACGGCGGTGATCATCACATCGGCGGCGCGGAGCTGCTCGAACGGATCGACCACGTATTCGCGGCTGAGATGGCGGCCGCGCCGGGCGATCTTTTCGGTGAGGATCGAGCGCTTGAGCAGCAGCACTGTCGTGGCATAGGCCGTGGCGGTGGCCGCCAGCAGGGGCAGCAGCGCGGCCCCGCTGCCGCTGAGCTCGAAGGCGAACATGACGCCGGTGAGCGGCGCCCGCATGGTGCCGCCCATCATGGCCGCCATGCCCAGCAGCGCCCAAAAGGACGGGGTGCCGGGCAGCAGGTGGCCGAGCAGCCAGCCGGCGCAGCCGCCCAGGATGAGCAGCGGGGCCAGCACGCCGCCGGAGGTGCCGGACGACAGGGAAATGGTCCAGATCGCCGATTTGACAAGAAGCAGCACCAGCACCGAGCCGACGGCCAGGTCGGTCGACAGCAGCGCGCCGATGACGTCGTAGCCCACGCCCATGGCCGACGGCTTGACCAGTCCGCCCAGGCCCACCGCGATGCCGCCGATGGCCGGCCACCACATCCAGTGGATGGGCAGCTTTTCGAACAGGTCCTCGACCCGGTAAAGCAGCGTCGTCATCAGTCCGGACTGCAGGCCGATGACGAGGCCGAAGCCGGCGCAGGCGAGGAGGCCCCACCAGGGCAGCGCCACGCTGCCGGCATAGGGGAACAGGGCACCGCTGCCGATGAGGAGCGGCCTGAGGCCGGCGGCCACGAGCGCCGCGGCAATGGTGGGAATGAGGCTGCGCGGCTTCCATTCGAACAGCAATAATTCGACCGCCAGCAGCACGGCGGCCAGCGGCGTGCCGAAAACGGCCGTCATGCCGGCCGCGGCGCCGGCCACCAGCAGCGTCTTGCGCTCGGCGGCGCTCATATGGAAGCTCTGGGCGAACAGCGAGCCGATGGCGCCGCCGGTCATGATGATCGGCCCCTCGGCGCCGAACGGGCCGCCGCTGCCGATGGAAATGGCCGATGACAGCGGCTTGAGCAGCGCGACCTTCAGCTTCATGCGGCTGCCGCCGATGAGAATCGCCTCGATCGCCTCGGGGATGCCGTGGCCGCGTATGGCCTCGCTGCCATAGCGCGCCATCAGGCCGATCACCAGGCCGCCCAGCGCGGGCGCCGCCACCATCCACCAGGATGGGCTGACGCCGGCGAGGCTGGCGGTGGCGACGCTGAGCTGTCCGAACCAGATCAGATTGGTGAACAGGGCGATCAGCTTGAGCAGCACCCAGGCCCCGATCGTACCGCCGACGCCCACGACGAGGGCCATGGCGATCAACAGCAGGACACGGCGGTCAGTGGTGAAATCCCCGAGCCGCGGCAGCGCGGCGGGCTTGTGGGCGTCGTTGAGCATGGTGGATATCCGGTAGGGAGAACGGGCATCGATTATATCGTGATACGATGCAATACAAGTGGAGCGGTGAGCTTATGGCGAAGGTGAGCGATGCGGATTATGCGGCGCTGGCGGCGTTCCGGCGGAGCCTGCGGGAATTCGCCGCCTTCAGCGAGGAGGCGGCGCGGCGGGCCGGCCTGACCCCGCACCAGCATCAGGCCCTGCTCGCCATCAGGGGTTCAGGCACCGCCCCGACGATCGGCGCATTGGCCGGCGAGCTGCTGATACGCCCGCACAGCGCGCTCGAGCTGGTCGATCGGCTCGTCGCGGCCGGGCTGGTCGAGCGGCAGGTCGGGTCCGCCGACCGCCGCCGCGTGGAGCTGACGCTGACCGCCAAGGCCGAGGAAATCCTGGCCGAGCTCTCGGCCGCCCATCTCGCCGAGCTGCGGCAGCGCCGCGTTCTGCTGCAGGATTTGCTGCAGCGGCTCGACGGCCAGGGCTGAGGCGGGGCCGGACCAACCTGTGTCATTCCCGCGGAAGCGGGAATCTCTGTTTCTTTCCGGACTCGGAGCTTGCGACAAAACGGAGATTCCCGCTTTCGCGGGAATGACGGCGGGTTTGATGCGCGGGAATGACGAAGAGTTTGGTCGTCCCGAAAACGCGCTAGTCCAGGGTTTGCCGATAGCGCAGCACGGCGATGAGCGAAATGACGGCGAAGGTGGCGAGGAGCGCCCAGAGTTCGCCGCTCACATCGGCGATATTGCTGCCCTTGAGCATCACGGCGCGCACGATGCGGAGGAAGTGGGTGGCGGGCACGATATCGCCGAGAAGTTGCGCCCAGCCCGGCATCGCCGCGAAAGGGAAAAGGAAGCCCGAGAGCAGCACGGAGGGCAGTATGGTGAACATCGACAGCTGCATGGCCTGCATCTGCGAGCGCGTCGCGGCCGAAATCATGAAGCCGAGTGCGAGATTGACCAGAATGAACAGGTTGAAGCCGGCAAAGAAGGCCCACCACGATCCTTCGAACGGCACGCCGAACAGCGTCAGCCCGGTGACGAGGAAAACGATCGTCTGCACATAGCCGACGAAAATATAGGGCACGATCTTGCCGAACATCACCTCGACCGGCGTGACGGGCGTTGCGAGGAGCATTTCCATCGTGCCGCGCTCGCTCTCCTTGACGATGGCGACCGCCGTCATCATCACCATGGTCATGGAGAGGATGATGGCGAGGAGCCCGGGCACGATGTTGGTCGAGGTCTTGCCCTCGGGATTGTACTCCTTCTGCACGTCGAGGCCGAAGGGGGCGGGTGCCGGGGCGGCGTAGCCGAGCGGCCCCGAAAAGGTTTCGGACATCGCCGTTTCGACGATGCCGCTCAGGGCGCCGACGGCGCCGCTGACCGCGGTGGGGTCCGAGGCATCCGCGACGACCAGGATATCGGGGTGGCGGCCGCGCAGCACGTCGCGCTCGAAATCCTGCGGAAACACCACCACGAAGGTGGCGCGGCCGTCGCGCAGCGCTTCTTCGCCGGCCGCCGTGCCGCGAACCGCGCCCTTGATGTCGAAATATTGCGAGACGGCCATGCTCGAGAGGATGGCGCGGCTCAACGGCCCCGTGTCGTTCATCTCGACGAGCGTGGGCAGGTGGCGCGCATCGGAATTGATGATGAAGCCGAACAGCAGCAGCTGCATGATCGGCAGCCCGACCATCATGGCGAAGGTGACGCGGTCGCGCCGCATCTGGATGAATTCCTTGCGCAGCACGGCGGCAAAGCGGGCGACGGAAAAGATCACGCCGGATCGCGGGCGTAATTGTCCCGCGCTCCCGCCATCAAATAGATGAAGGCCTCTTCCAGTCCGGCCACCTGCAGGCTCCAGCGATGCGTGCCTTCCGCCCGCAACCGCTCGACCGTGGCCTCGAGGGCTGCCTTGTCGGTGCCCGAGACGTGTAGCACGGCGCCGAAGCGCGCGACCTGCTCGACGCCGGGCTCATGCTTCAGCCGCGCCTCCAGCGCCGCCAGGTCGGGGCCTTCGACGCGCCAGGTTTCGAGCCCGATGAGCTTGGGGATGTCGGCGGAGGGGCCGTCGATCAGCTTGCGGCCATAGGCGATATAGGTGATGAAATCGCACTGGACGGCCTCGTCCATGTAATGGGTCGAGACCAGCACGGTGACGCCGTTGGCGCTGAGGCGCCTGATCTCGTCCCAGAAGTCGCGCCGTGCCTTGGGATCGACGCCGGCGGTGGGCTCGTCGAGCAGCAGCAATCGCGGTTCGTGCAGCAGGCAGGCCGTGAGGGCGAGACGCTGCTTCCAGCCGCCGGACAGGGAGCCAGCGAGTTGGTCCTGCCGGTCGAGCAGCCCCAGATCACGCAGGGCGCGATCCACCAGTTCCCGGCGGCGGCCGAGCCGGTACATGTGGGCGACGAAATCGAGATTCTCCCGGATCGTCAGGTCCTCGTAATAGGAGAATCGCTGCGTCATGTAGCCGACCTGTTCCTTGATACGGCCGGCGTCGTGGCGGATATCCAGCCCGAGGCAGGTCCCTTCCCCCTCGTCCGGCGTCAACAGGCCGCAAAGCATGCGGATGGTGGTGGTCTTGCCGGAGCCGTTCGGCCCGAGAAAGCCATAGATCGCCCCCTTGGGGACGCGGATATCGAAATGGTCGACCACCGCCCGTCCACCGAAGCGCTTGGTGAGGCCCTTCACGTCGATGACGGCCTCCTCACCCATGGCGGGCCTCCATGCAGTCCCTATTCATGGCAGGCGCTCGACGCTGACCGGCTGGCCCGGGAGAATGCTGCCCTGCCGGGCCAATATCGCTTCGGTGCGGAACACCAGCCGGCTGCGCTCGTCGCGCGAATAGATCACCGGCGGCGTATATTGCGGATCGGAATCGAAATGGCTGATCGTCGCCGTAAGATCGGCCGCGCAGCCGTCGCAGCTAACGGCGATGCGCTGCCCGATGGCGAATTCCTGCCGGTCGGCCTCGTCGAGGTAGAACAGCACTTTCATGGCGGCGGCGCCGCGCAGCGCCAGCACCGGGGTGGCAGCGGCGGCGACCTCCCCGGGCTTGAAGAAAAGCCGCTCGACGGTGCCGTCCTCCGGCGCCTTCACGGTACGATCATCGAGCGCCGCCTCAGCCTGTTTCGCCTGCGCTTCGGCCGCCGCCAGCTGCGCCTCGGCGGCCTGCTGCTGGGCGGCGCGGGCCGGCAGGTTGGCGACGGCGATCTGCGCCTCGAGCGTGGCGACCGCCGACTGCGCCGACTGCACGCCGGAGGTGGCGGTGTCGACCTCGGACTGCGGCACATTGCCCTTGTGGAAGAGATCGAGGGTGCGCGACAGCGTCTGCTGCGCCAGCGCCAGATCGGACTGCGCCTTCTGGAGCTGGGACTGGGTCACCTTCACCTCCTCCGGGCGCTCGCCGGTCTGGAGATTGGCGAGGTTGGCCCGCGCGGCATCGGCCTGCGCGGCGGCGGCCTCGAGGCTTGCCTGCTGCTGGCGGTGGTCGAGCACGAAGAGCACGTCGCCCTTATGCACCGCCTGCCCTTCGGCAACCGGGATGGAGATGATCGCCCCGGCGGAGGTCGGCGAAACATAGGCATAGTCGTCCTCGACATAGCCGTACCAGGTCGGAGGGCCGGCATGGCCGACGCCGGGCAGGAAGGCGAGGACGCCCATGAGCCATGCAAGCAAGCCGCTCATTGCCCGCCCTCCCCCGGCGCCGCGAGCCCGTCGAAAAGAATTTTGAGGTGGTTCTCGACCAGCCGGTCCATGGCCAGCCCGTCGGCGGGCCGGATGCCGAAGAGCTCCGACAGCAGCAGGTGCGCGATGATCGGGCCGATGATCGAGCGCACCGCGAGCTCGGGATCGACCGGGCGCAGATGTCCCTCGGCGATGCCCCTGGCGATCAACGCTTCGGCGACCGGCAGCACGCGATCGATGATTTCGGCGCGATACATCTGCGCCAATTGCGGAAAGCCGGCCATCTCGCGCAGCAGGATTTTGGGAATGGCCGTCACCTGTGGATCGGAAAACCGCATGCCGAGCATGCGGATGACGGTGGCGAGGATGGCGCGCGGATCGCCCTGCTGCGCCGACAGGCTGGCGAGCGCGGAATCCGCCACCGGGGTGACGGCGCGCCGCACCAGGCCTTCGAGAATGTGTTCCTTGGACCGGAAATAGAGATAGACCGCGCCCTTGCTGATGCCGGCGCGCGCCGCAATGTCCTCTACCCGCGTCGCGGCAAATCCCTTTTCCTCGAAGAGTTTCAAGGCAGCGTCCAGCACCTCGTCCGGCCGCGCTGCCGCGCGCCGGCGAAATTTCGGACCGCGTTCCGCCGACTTCTCGACCATCGGGACCATCCACATGACCTGGCCTCGTTATTAACTGACTGGTCGGTTATTTGCAAGCGAAACGCTGCCCAGGGCGGGAACCGGCGGTGACGGATGCCGTTAGATGGGGTCGAGCCGCCCGGCCTGACTCCTCGGATCGCGCTGCCGCTTTGGCTGCATGGCGGGCGTGTGCGGTCATGGAGCGATAGATATGGCGGCCCGCCTGAGCGCCCAAAAGGAGAGCCAATATGTCCGACGCCGAGACGGAGGCCGGCCGCCGCGCCGTCCGCATCGAGTTCTACGACGCACCCACCCTGGTCTTCCACTGGTGGACGGCGGCGCTGGTCGTGCTGCTGTTTGCGACCTCCCTGATCTGGAACTATGTGACGCCCCATAACCGCTTCTGGCGCCCGCTGCTCGAGACCAGCCATGTCTCGCTGGGCGTGCTCTTCGCCCTGCTGATCATCGTCCGGGTGATCTGGCGGCTCACCGGCATGCGCCGCCTGCCGCCCGAGGCGGGCATTGCGGGCCTGCTGTCGCAGATCATGTACGGGCTGCTTTATGTGCTCCTCGTCGCCGAAACCGTCACCGGGTTCGTGCTGCGCTGGGCGCAGGGAGAGGAATTCACCTTTTTCGGGCTGTTTTCGATTCCGGCGCTGATGGCGAAAGACCGCGGCATGGCCGAACAGCTCGAGCAGTGGCACAATTATATCGGCTGGGCGATCGTGATCCTCGCCCTCGGCCACGCCGCTGCGGCGCTCGTTCATCACTATGTGCTCAAGGACCAGGTGCTGGAGCGCATGCTGGTCCGCCGCGCCCGCCAGTCCGCATAGGGCGGACCGAAAGGAAGCGGCGCCGGGAAGGTCCGGCGCCGCCCCAGGCTTATCTCGTCGGCCTATTTCGTCGTCAAATTATAATAGGTGACGTCCGAGGACGGCCCCTGCACGAAGCCCTGGACATCGGCCCGGTCCGCGCGCTGCGAGGTGGACTGGAACATGATGATGTAGGGGCCCTGGTCGAGAAGCTGCTTCTGCAGGTCGATATAGTCCTGCTTGCGCTTGTCCTCGTCGCGCTCGCTCGCCGCGGCGAGCACGGCGGCGTTGAGCTCGGTCGACTGCCAGTCATTGCGCCAGGCCAGCGGCTTGGCGGCGGCGCCGTCGGAATTGTCGTTGTTGGTGATGAAGCCGTCGGCATTGGTGTGCGGGTCCATATAGTCCGGGCCCCAGTAAACCAGCAGCATCTGGTGCTGGCGCGCCCGATACTTGGTCAGCAGCGGCTTCTGCTCGGACGAGATGATGTTCACCTTGATGCCGCCCTGGGCCATGGTCGACTGCACCGACTGGGCGATATTGGTGAAGGGCGCGATATTTGGCGCATCGAGATCGACCGAGAAGCCATTGGGATAGCCGGCGTCCGCCAGCAACTGCTTGGCCTTGGCGGGATCGAACTTGTAGGGATTTTCGTCGTAGGAGGCCCAGAAGCCCGAAGCCCAGAACGACTGGTGGACCTGCGCGGCGCCCTTGAGGAAGGAATTGGCCATGCCGTCATAATCGACGAGGTAGCGCAGGGCCTGGCGAACCTTCGGATCCTGCAGTTCCTTGGTCTTCTGGTTGAGGCCGATATAGTAGAGCAGCGCCTGCGGAACGGTCGAAACCTTCACGTCCTTGTTCCCGGCGAGCGCCGTGACCTGGTCGGGCGTCAGATTGTCGGCGACATCGACGTCGCCCTTCTCGAGGGCCAGGCGCTGGGCGGAGGCTTCGGGAATATGGCGGATGACGACACGCTTGAGCTTGGCGAGGCCGCCGCGATAGTTCGGATTGGCTTCGAGCAGGACGGACTGATTGGGCGTCCAGGAGCGCAGCACATAGGCGCCGGAGCCCGCCGAATGGGTCTTGAGCCAGCCATTGCCGAAATCGCCATTGGCTTCGTGCGACATGGCGACCTTCTCGTCGACGACCGAGCCCACCACCGAACCCAGCAGCGCATAGACCAGCGTGGGCGCGTAATTGGCGGTGATCGTCACCTTGAGGGTCGAGTCGTCGGGCGCCGTCACCAGCTTGTCGACATTGTCGGCCGTCCAGCCGAGCTGGCTCAAGAGGAACACCGGCGTCTTCTGCATCTTGATGACGCGCTGCAGCGACCAGGCGGCGTCGCCGGCGGTGACCGGGTTGCCGGAGGCAAACTTCATCCCCGGACGAATCTTGAAGGTGAAGGTCTTGCCGTCGTCGCTGACCGCGACGCTCTCGGCGACGCCCGGCACCAGCTTGGTGATGTCGGTCGGCTCGAACCGCATGATGCGGTCATAGGTATTGGCGATGACTTCGATGCCCGACAGTTCATAGGCCTCGCCCGGATCAAGCGAGATGATGTCGTCGATCTGCTTGGCGATCACCAATGTATCGGCCGGCGTCGCGGCCATCGCCTGAGGCGATACGGCAATGAGCGCCGCCGCCAGCAGGGCGTATTTTACAAACTTCCACATGCACGTCTCCCCGGACTATTTTCAGCTGTGTCGACCAGAGGTCGTTCAGCAAGCCCGTCATCTTGAAGCCTTTTTCTTCGGCCTGGCAAGACAATGCCTTCAGGCGGAGGCCCGGGTAAAACCCCGGCTGGCCTCGATCAGCCGGCGGGTATAGTCGGCCGTTACTGCGCCCGAGCGCAGATCGTCGGCGGTGACGATTTCGACGAGCCGGCCGAGCTGCATGATGGCGATGCGGTTGCAGAGATGGGCGACCACCGCGAGGTCATGGCTGACGAGGATGCTGGTCAGGCTGTAGCGCTGGCGCAGCCTTCCGAAGAGGTTGAGGATTTCGGCCTGCACGGACACATCGAGCGCCGAAGTCGGCTCGTCGAGCAGCAGGATGGGCGGGTTGAGGATCAGCGCCCGGGCGATGGCGACGCGCTGCCGCTGGCCGCCGGAGAGCTGGTGCGGATAGCGGAAGCGGTGCATGGGCTGCAGCCCCACATCGGCGATGGCCTTGGCGACCTTCTCGTCGATGCCCTCGACGCGATGGATTTCGAGCGGCTCGCGCAGGATGTCGTCCACAGTCTGGCGCGGATGGAGCGAGGCGTAGGGGTCCTGGAACACGAATTGCAGCATGCGTCGGTCGGCGCGGCTGCGCCGTTGCGCCACCGGGCGGCCATTGATCGCCAGCACCGAACTGGTGGAGGGGACGAGCCCGGCGATGGCCTTGAGGACCGTGGATTTGCCCGAGCCCGATTCCCCCACGATGCCGAAGGTTTCCCCCGCCGCCACGTCGAAGGAGACGCCGCGCACCGCCCGGATGGGCCGGCGGCCATTGTGAAAGGTGACGCTGAGGTCCGTGACGGCGATCATTTGAGCCACTCGGGATCGCGCGCCATGGTGGCCAGCTCGGCCCGCGGCTCGTCCAGGGAGGGCGTGGCGGCGACCAGCGCCCTTGTATAGGGATGCCGGGCATCGTGCAGCTGCCGCGCGTCGCATTCCTCGACGATCCGTCCGCCATACATGATCAGCACGCGGTCGCAGAAGCTGCCCACGACGGTCAAATTGTGGCTGATGAAGATCAGGGACATGCCGCGGTCGCGGACCAAATCGTCGAGGATGCGCAGCACCTCGTTCTGCACCGTCACGTCGAGCGCCGAAGTGGGCTCGTCGGCGATGAGGAGGTCGGGCTCGGCGATCAGCATCATGGCGATCATGACGCGCTGGCCCATGCCGCCCGAGAGCTGGTGCGGGTAGAGGTGATAGACCAGCTCCGGATCGCGGATCTGGACCGCCTGCAGCATATCGAGGGCGCGCCGCTCGGCGTCGCGGCGGCCGGTGCGCAGATGCAGCCGGCAGGTTTCGCTGATCTGCCAGCCCACGGTCCGGACCGGGTTGAGCGAGAATTTGGGATCCTGCATGACCATGGACATGCGCCGGCCGCGCAGCCCCTCCCAGTCGCGTTCGCTGCAGCGGGTGAGGTCCCTGCCCTCGAAGGACATGGTCCGCGCAGTGACGGCGCCGGGGCGGGGCACGAGGCCGAGCAGGGCGCGGCCCATGGTGGTCTTGCCCGAGCCGGATTCGCCGACGATGCCCAGCCGCTCGCGGCCGAGGCTGAAGGAGGCGCCGCGCACGGCGTGGGTCACCCCTGTGCGGCCGGGGAAAGCGACCGACAGGTCCTCGACGATGAGCAGCGGGGCCTCGCTCATGCGGATTTCGGGTCGAAGACGTCGCGCAGGCCGTCACCCAGGAGGTTGAAGCCGAGGCTGACGACGAAGATGGCGAGGCCGGGAATGGTCGCGACCCACCATTGGTCGAGAATGACGTCCCGGCCGGAGGACACCATGGCGCCCCATTCGGGCTCGGGCGGCTGCGCGCCGAGGCCCAGGAAGCCCAGCCCGGCGGCCGTGAGGATGATGCCGGCCATGTCCAGCGTCAGGCGTACGATGACGGAGGAGAGGCAGAGCGGCACGATGTGGCGGAACAGGATGCGCCAGGTGGAGGCGCCCTGCAGCAGCGCCGCCTGGATGAAATCGCTTCGCGCGACGGTCAGCGCCTCCGACCGCGCGATGCGGGCATAGGGCGGCCAGGAGGTGAGCGCGATGGCGATGACGGCATTCTCGATGCCGGGGCCGAGTGCGGCCGCGAAAGCCAGCGCGAGGACGAGGCGCGGGAAGGCGAGGAAAATATCGGTGATGCGCATCAGGATGGTATCGACCCAGCCGCCCATATAGCCGGCGACCGTGCCGACGGCGAGGCCGATCGGCACGACGATGACCGACACCAGGATCACGATCGTCAGGGTGGCGCGGGCGCCGAAAAGCGTGCGCGCCAGGATGTCGCGCCCGAGTTCGTCGGTGCCGAACAGATGCGCCCCGGAGGGGGGAGCGAGCCGTCCCGCGAGATCCTGGGTGAAGGGTGACTGGCCGAGCGTCAGCCATGGCGCGAAGACCGCCATCAGGATCAGCAGGGCGACGATGATGAGCCCGACGAGGGCGGTGGGATTGGTGAGGATCGCGCGCAGGGCGCGGTAGGTATTGCCCGCGACCGCCTGGCGCCGCGATGTCGGCGCCTCGCTCTGGAGCCAATCTGCCAGCGTATCGGTCACTGCGCCCTCAGTCGTGGATCGAGAAGTTTGTAGAGCAGGTCGCACAGCAGGTTGATGCCGATGAAGACGCTGCCGACCACCACGGTGCCGCCCAGCACGGCGTTCATGTCGCTGTTGAAGAGCGCCTGGGTGATGTAGAGGCCGAGCCCCGGCCAGGCGAAGACGGTTTCCGTAAGGACCGCGCCTTCGAGGAGCGAGGCATAGCTGAGGCCGATCACGGTCACCAGCGGCACGGCGATATTGGGAAAGGCGTGGCGCCACACGGTGCGCCAGAAGGAATTGCCCTTGATGCGCGCCGCCGTGACATATTCCTGCCCGAGCTGGTCGACCATGAAGCTGCGCGTCATGCGCGCGATATAGGCCAGCGAATAATAGCCCAGGATGCTCGCCGGCAGGACGAGGTGGCTGAAGGCGTTGCCGAAGATCTCCCAATTGCCGTCGAGCGCCGCATCGATGAGCATGACGCCCGTCCGCGGCGTGACCTCGCCCTCGTAGAAGACGTCGAGGCGTCCCGTGCCGGCGACCCAGCCGAGCCGGCCGTAAAACAGGAAAAGGCCGACCAGGCCCAGCCAGAACACGGGCACCGAATAGCCGAACAGGCCGACGACCCGGATCGCCTGGTCCTGCCAGCGATCCTTGCGGGCGCCGGCGATCACCCCGGCGGGCACCCCCAGCACGACGCCGATGATGATGGCCACCGTCGACAGCTCGAGGGTGGCGGGAAAGACCCGCAGCAGGTCGCTCAGCACCGGCTGGGAGGTCAGCACCGACATGCCGAAATCGCCGCTCAGCACGCGCTTCAGGTAGATGAGATATTGGAGCGGCAGCGGCTGGTCGAGGCCAAGGGCGTGGTAGGCCTGATCGTAGGCCGCCTTGGTGGCCTTGTCGCCCACCACCGAGAGCACCGGATCGATCTTGGTCAGCCGGCTGATGAAAAAGGTCACGGCGGTGAGGCCGATAAACGTCACCGCCAGCGTTACGAGGGAAGAAACGACGCGCCAGAGGATGGCTGCGGTGCGACGGCCGATGTCGCGTCGTACTACCGTCCCCGCTATATCAGCATCAGCTACCAAACGCACCTTCCCTTGCGCACCCGTCGTGCGAACACCGAACACTCACTCATTTCGGGGCACAAGCCAAGCCCGGCCGTGAGCAATCAGCGGTCAACGCCTATGAAATGGGCAAAGGGAGGCGGCTTGGCGCCCCAAATGGCGCGTCCCGCCTCCAGGACGTGAAGGCGGGACGCAGCAGGAAATTACCGGCTCAGCGGTGAATGAACAGAACGATGATGATCACCAGCCAGAGCGGCACGCCGAGCAGCCACAACAATATCCCGCGACCCATGGCAACCTCCTTGTTCTCAGAAACGGCGGAACCAGTAGTCGAACACCACCTGCTTATCCCGGTGGTTGCCGCCCATCATGGCCGCCCAATAGGCGCCGACGGCGGCGACCAGCAGCGAGGCGGCAGTGATGAAGGCGGCGACGACCGCGGCCTTGCGCGCCGTCTCCGCGGCGTCGGCCGCCTTCTGCTTGGCCGTGTCGACCTGGGCCAGCACATCGTCGACCCGCTTGCGGGCGTCGTCGGCTGAAAGTCCGGTGGTGCGGGCCACGAGATCGGCCAAATAGGCCTTGTCGGCATCGGGCACGCTGCCATTGGCGGCGTCGGTGACGAGGATGCGGCCGGCCTCGGCGACCGCCTCGGCCCGGTTGGCGCCGGCGGGCGCGGTGGCGCTCGCACCGGGCGCTGCGGCGGCGGGGCGCAGCAGCGTGTCGGCGAAATAGCCGCTCAAATTCTGCGCCATGCCGCCGGCGGCAGGACCGGCCGCGCTGGCGGTAGCGTTGACGGTGCTGCTCACGGCGCTGCCGAGCGCCGATGCCGCGCCGCCGACGCCGCCGGCGGTGACGAGCGCGCCGATCAGCACGGCGCCCGCCCAGACGATCAGGCCGTGGGCGCCGTCCCGCACATCCGATTCATGCTCGGTCGCATCGGCCACGCGGCGACGAAGGCGGCCGGTCAGATAGCCACCGCACATCATGGCCGAAACCTCGACCCAGAGCAGCCAGCTGGCCGCCGCAATGCCCACCCAGACCGGCGAGGCATTGCCGCCGCCGTGGAAATTCACGAAGCCCAGGCCGATGGCGGTGCCGAAGGTCAGCATCACCAAGGCGACCGCCGACGCCAGCAGAATTCCGGCGAACACCGCCGCCCAGTCCACATAGGGCCTCGCGCTGGCGCCCGACCCCGGCTCAACAACCACAGTCTCTCCGGTACCTGTCACAGTCATCATGCAAGCCTTGTTGGAGCATTCGAGGGAATTTTACCTGCCACCCGTTCAACGCAGTCCCAGGAATGACAGGATGGCGAGAATAATAACTACCAGCCCGACGAGATAGATTATGCCGTTCATGTTGAATCGCCTCCACAATGGGACGTTAGAAGCAACTCTCGATGGCTACATAGGTTGCCGGTGGTGTTGCAAAATTCGCGCAGGGGCCAGCGAGCCCCGGCCGCCCGCCGGATGCGGCCCAAAATCGGCGCGCCGCGCGGCGGCTCTCCCAAGCGTCAGATTTTAATTGCCAGCCGGCCGATTTTGCGGTGTTGAGGTGGCCGATCAAGTCTCCAGGGGATTCCATTTTGCCTAATCGCGTGCGGACGGCCGTCTTTCCCGTGGCGGGTCTGGGCACCCGTTTCCTGCCGGCCACCAAGGCCATGCCCAAGGAGATGCTGACGGTGGTCGACCGTCCCGTCATCCAATATGCGGTGGACGAGGCGCGGGAGGCGGGGATCGAGCATTTCGTCTTCGTCACGGGCCGCAACAAGGCGGTGATCGAGGATCATTTCGACCGCCAGTTCGAGCTCGAGCATACGCTCGAACAGCGCGGCAAGAGCGCTGCCCTCACCGAGCTGCAGAAGGACCTGCCCTCGGCCGGCCAGACCAGCTTCACCCGCCAGCAGGAACCGCTCGGGCTCGGCCACGCGGTCTGGTGCGCCCGCGAGCTCGTCGGCAACCAGCCCTTCGCGCTGCTGCTGCCCGACATGGTGTTCATGGCCAAGCCGGGCGTGCTCAAGCAGATGATGGCCGCCTATGAGGAGCTGGGCGGCAATGTCATCGGCGTAGAGGAGGTCGATCCCAAGGACGTCTCCTCCTATGGCATCGTGGCGCGCGGCGAAGGGCCGGATTCCGGCTTCGAGATCACCGGCATGGTGGAAAAGCCCAAGCCCGCCGACGCGCCGTCGAACCTCTTCATTTCCGGCCGCTACATCCTGCAGCCGGAAATCTTCGTCCTGCTCAGCGAACAGACCAAGGGCGCCGGCGGCGAGATTCAGGTGACGGACGCCATGCGCCTCTTGATGCGTTCGCAGCGCTTCACCGGCGTCAAATATGACGGCAAGGTCTTCGACTGCGGCTCCAAGATCGGCTTTCTTTCGGCCAATGTCGCCTTCGCCCTGCAGCGCGAAGATATTTCCAAAGACTTCACCAAGGCGCTCAGGGCATTGGGCATCATGAACTGAATAATGGAGGGCCGGGCGGAATGGTGCCCGACCCGTTAAACCACGGGCTGCAAGTCGAAGCAGTTACTTTGCGAAAATCTTAAATAGACAAAGGCTATCACCTCCCCGGACGCGCCAATTTGGGGAGACCGCCTTGGTCTGCTATCTGCCGCCTGCTGCTGCTGCGAAGGGGACCGGCAAATGATGACCGTCCTCGGCTGCATCGTCGATCAGCACAATCACTGGTTCGTCCTGCTGGCGGCACTGGTCTGCCTCGGCGGCTCCTGGGTCATGGCCCGGCTGTTCCACCGGGCGGCCACGACCGACGGGGTACAGCGCGTCGGCTGGCACTTCATGACCGCGGTGGCGGCGGGCGTCGCCATCTGGTGCACCCATTTCATCGCCATGCTTGGCTTTTCCGCCGGCACGCCGATCGCCTTCGACCCCCTGCTGACCGGCCTTTCCCTGCTGATCGCCATTGCGGGCAGCACGGCTGGCTTCGTGCTGGCGGGCAGCGGCCTCGGCCGCTTCGCGCCGCTTGGCGGCGGGGCCGTGGTGGGGCTCGCCATCGCCTGCATGCACTATACCGGCATGCTCGGCTATCGCGTTTCCGGGCTCGTCTCCTGGGACGTCTCCTTCCTCGTCACCTCGGTGGTGCTGTCCGTCACGCTCGCCGCGCTCGCGCTGCAGGTGGGCATGCTGATCCACCCCTTCGCCCGCAACGTCATGGCCGGCATCTTCGCCCTCGCCATCATCAGCCTCCATTTTACCGGCATGGCGGCGTTCCACGTCGAGCCGCTGGTGCTGCCGGGCAACTGGGCCAATGGCGGCGAGCTGACCGCCCTGGCACTCGCCATAGCCGGCATGGCGGTGCTGCTGGTGAGCGGCGGCGTCGCCAGCTATCTGATCGACGACCGGGTGCGCAGCGAAGCCGCCGAGGCGCTGCGGAACATGTCGAGCGGCATCGTCTGGGTATCGCCCACGGGCACGATAAGGCTGCTCAACGAACGGGTGCACGAGCTGTTCGGCCTCGATCCCGCCGAGGCCAGGATCGGCATGCCGCTCGCCCAATATATCGCCAATATCGGGGCGCGCTGCGGCTGGGACGACGAGCTGGTGCGGCGCATCGTCGATGCGCATTTCCTCTGGATGGCGGAGCCCGGCGTCACCCGGCTCGAGCACGATTTCGACAATGGCATGGTGCTGGCGATCTCCTGCTGCCCCATCGCCGGGGGCGGGGCGATCCTTACCTATGACGATGTGACCGAAGCCCGGACCAGCGAGCGCAAGATCGCCCATATGGCGTTCCACGACACGCTCACGGGCCTTCCCAACCGGGCGGCGCTCAGCAAGCGGCTCGACGAGGAAATCGAGTGGGCGCGCGCCAGCAATGGCCGGCTGGCGCTGATCGGCATCGACCTCGACCGCTTCAAGGAAGTCAACGATCTGCGCGGCCACGCCGCCGGCGACCAGATGCTCAAGGTGCTGGCGCAGCGCATGGGCGGGCTGCTGCAGGAGGGCGACTTCGTCGCCCGGGTCGGCGGCGACGAGTTCATCGCCGTGCATCGGCTCGGCGGCCAGCGGCACCTGCTCGAGTTTGTCGCCCAGCTCGAAGCGGCGCTGTTCGCGGCGATCCAGCTCGAGGACTCGGACGTCGTCCCCGGCGCCAGCATGGGGGTCGCCATCTTCCCCGACGATGCGGCCGACAAGGAGACACTGATCGGCAATGCCGACCTGGCCATGTACCGTGCCAAGTCTGACGCCACGCAGGCCGTCTGCTTCTACGAGCCCGGCATGGACGAGAAGGTGCGCAACCGCCGGGCGCTGGCGCAGGAATTGCGCGACGCCTTGCAGAACGGCCAGTTCGAGGTCCATTACCAGGTACAGACCACGGTCGAGGGCGGCCATATTCGCGGCTACGAAGCCCTGCTGCGCTGGCGCCATCCGACACGCGGGCTGGTGCAGCCCTCCGAATTCATTCCGCTGGCCGAGGAAAACGGCATGATCCTGCAGATCGGCCGGTGGGTGCTGCGCCATGCCTGCGCCACCGCCGCGTCGTGGCACACGCATTACAAGATCGCCGTCAACCTGTCTGCGATCCAGCTCGCCGACCCCGACCTGCCGCAGATGGTCGCGCAGATCCTCGATGAAACCGGCCTTGCCGCCGAGCGGCTCGAGCTCGAGCTGACCGAATCGATGATCTTCGCCGACCGGGAACGCTCGCTCGCCACGCTGCGGCAGATCAAGGCGCTGGGCGTTTCCATCGCGCTCGACGATTTCGGCACCGGCTATTCCTCGCTCGACATGCTGCGCGCCTTCCCCTTCGACAAGATCAAGCTCGACCGTTCCTTCATGGCGCAGATCGAGACGAGCGCCGAAGCCAAGGCGATCATCCGGGCCGTGCTGGCGCTGGGCAAGAGCCTCAACACGCCGATCCTGGCGGAAGGCATCGAGACGACCGACCAGCTCACCGTGCTGAGGACAGAAGGCTGCGACGAGGTGCAGGGCTTCCTGCTCGGCCGCCCGGCCACGCGCGAGACGATCCTCGACAGCGGCCAGCTCACCCATGGCCGCATCGACGTCACGGGGCAGCCCCGCGAAGAAGCCGCCTGACCAGCCGTTCGGCTGGGGGGCGAAACGGGCTCCGAGCCGATGTTGACGGTTGAGGCCCGGGCCGACATGCGGCTATCGTCGCGCTGTCGGCCGCATGCGCTTCGGCTCCAGCATTTCACGTTCTGATTGGATCAGAACGTGAGCTCCAGGTGCTTTAGTTGTCGCGTTTTCCTGGTTCGACAAGCTCACCATGAGGCCGGAAAAGTGGAACCACTTTTCCTGAAAACGCTCTAGGTGGTTATCGTCGGACCTGGAGGGCGCCGTGGCGGACAGCCTCAAATTCGGTACCAGCGGGCTCAGGGGGCTCGCAATCGACCTGATCGGGCCGCCCAGCGCCCGCTATGCGGCGGCCTATCTCGCCTACCTGGTCGGGAGCGGGCGGCTGGCGCCGGGCGCCGAAATCCTGGTCGGGCGCGACCTGCGCGACAGCAGCCCGGCGATCGCCGCCTCGGTCATATCGGCCATCGCGGGCGCGGGCTTCCGGGCCGCCGATTGCGGCGAGCTCGCCACCCCGGCGCTGGCGCTCGCGGCGCAATCCGCCGGGGCGCCGGCCATCATGGTCACCGGCAGCCACATCCCCGCCGACCGCAACGGGCTGAAATTCTATCTCGCCGCGGGCGAGATCACCAAGGACGACGAGGCCGGCATCCTTGCGGCGCTGCCCGAGATGGCCCCGATAGGTGCGGCCGCGGCGGTGCCGATGCCCGTGGCGCGGCAGGCCTATCTCGCGCGCTATTGCGAGGCCTTCGGGGCCGGCCTCCTGGCCGGCGCGCGGATCGGCGTCTTCCAGCACTCCTCCGTGCTGCGCGACGATCTCGCGGCGCTGCTCGGCGATCTCGGCGCTGAGGTCGTGGCGCTGGGCCGGGCCGACCATTTCATCCCCATCGACACCGAGGCGGTGAGCGCCGAGACGGCGGCGCAGGCGGCCCAATGGGTGCAATCCGAGCGACTCGATGCCCTGGTTTCGACCGACGGCGATGCCGACCGGCCGCTGGTCGCGGACGAAACCGGCGCCGTGCTGCGCGGCGACCTGCTGGGCATCCTCACGGCGCAATTCCTCGATGCCGATGCGGTGGTCACCCCGGTAACCTCGAATTCGGCCATCGAAGGCCTGGGCTTTGCGCGCGTGCTGCGCACCAGGGTCGGCTCGCCGCACGTCATCGCCGGCATGGCCGAGGCAGCGGCATCGGGGGCGCGGGCGGTCGTGGGGTTCGAGGCCAATGGCGGCACGCTGCTCGGCAGCGACGTCACTGTCGGCGAGGGCCGGCTCGGGGCCCTGCCCACCCGCGACGCCGTGCTGCCGATCCTCTCGGTCCTGGCGCTGGCGCGGCGGCGCGGCCTCACGCTTTCGGGGCTCGTCGGCACCCTGCCCGCCCGCATCGCCCGGAGCGACCGGCTGGAGCATGTGCCGCAGGCGCGCTCGGCGCTGCTGCTCGGGCAACTGGCCGAGCCGGATTTCGCCCGCGGCTATTTCGCGCCGATCGGGGAAGTCCGCTCGGTATCGGACATAGACGGGCTGCGCTTCGGGCTCGCCTCGGGCGAGGTCGTCCACTACCGCGCCTCGGGCAATGCGCCCGAACTCAGGTGCTACACGGAAGCGGAGACGGCGGGCCGCGCCGACGAATTGCTCGCCTGGGGCCTTGCGGCGGCCGAGGGCATCGTTCGCGGCTGAACCCCTCAGGCGCGGCCGAACTCGTCCTCGATGCGGATGATGTCGTCCTCGCCGAGATAGGAGCCGGTCTGCACCTCGATCAGTTCCAGCAGGATCTTGCCGGGATTGGCGAGACGGTGCGTGGCGCCGAGCGGCAGATAGACCGACTGGTTTTCGGTCAGCATCGAGACCTTGCCGTCCACGGTCACCTCCGCCGTGCCGCGCACCACGACCCAGTGCTCGGAGCGGTGGTGGTGCTTTTGCAGCGAGAGGCGCTTGCCCGGCTTGACGAAAAGCCGCTTCACCTGGAAGCGGTCGCCCACCAGCACATTGGAATAGCCGCCCCAGGGCCGGTAGGAGGTGCGGTGCGTCTCGGTGAGCGGGGCGGTGCCGGGGTCCTGCTTGAGCGCCTTGACCAGCGGGCCGACTTTCTGCGCTTCCGACAGGCGGCCGACATAGATGGCGTCCTCGCTGGCCACCACCACGACGTCTTGGAGCCCCTCGACCACCACATGGGCGCTCTCGGTGATGACCAGAGATTTTCCGGTATCGCGCAGCGTCACCGAGCCGCGCGCGGCATTGCCGGCGGCATCGCGCGGGCTTGCCTTCCACACCGCGTCCCAGCTGCCCAGGTCCGACCAGCCGAAGCTCACCGGCAGCACGGCGGCGCGCCTGGTTTTCTCGAACACGGCGTAATCGACCGAAATATTGGGCGCGGCTGAAAAGGCCTCGGCATCGAGGCGGATGAAATCGAGGTCGGCCTTCGCCTTCTCCACCGCCTCGCTCGCGGCCGCGAAAGTTTCGGGCGACAGCGCCTCGAGTTCGTCGAGGAAGACTTTGGCGCCCAGCATGAACATGCCCGAATTCCAGGAGAAGCGGCCGGAGGCGAGCATGTCCTCGGCGCGGGCGAGGTCGGGCTTTTCGACGAAACGGGCGACTTCGCGCACGCCCTGCCCCAGCTCGGCGCCGGCTTCGATGTAGCCATAGCCGGTTTCGGCGTAATGCGGCATGATGCCGAAGGTCACGAGCCGGCCCTGGCGCGCAGCGGCGGCGGCGGCTTCGATCGCCTGCCAATAGGATTGGTCGGCGGCGATCGAATGATCGGAGGTGACCACGTGGAGGATCGCCTCCTCGCCAAAGGTTTTGAGCGCGAAGACCGCGGCCGCCGCAATCGCCGGGGCGGTGCTGCGGGCGACCGGCTCGAGCAGCACGGCGGCGGTCGCAACGCCGGCCTCCTGCGCCTGCTCGGCGACGAGGAAGCGGTATTCGGCATTGGTGATGACGATGGGCGCGGTGTAGCGGGCGGCATCGCCCACCCGCCGCAGGGTCTGCTCGAACAGGCTCTCCCCGCCCACCAGGTCGAGGAATTGCTTGGGGCGCGAGGACCGCGACAGCGGCCACAGCCGCGTCCCCTGCCCGCCCGCCAAGATCACCGGAACAATGGAATCGGCCATTTGCCTCTGAGCCCCTTCCCATCTGGAACGCCGCAGCGACGCCTTGGCTCCGCCACGCCGGCGATGGATGGCAGAGTTTCCGGCGGGGTACAAGTCGGCTGGACACGGCGTTTTGAGATGCGCGTGCAAAGGGTAAGGCCCATATTCGCCGGCAAAGGAGGATCGCCATGAACAGACGCGATGTTCTCTACGGGACGGTTTCGGTGGGGGCGATCGGCGCCCTCGCCTGGCTGATGCGGCCGATGAACCAGCCGGCGCTCGCCGCCGGCGCCTATGAGGTGACCCTGACCGACGCCGCATGGCGCAAGAAGCTGTCGCCCGAGGCCTATAACGTGCTGCGCCAGGCGGGGACCGAATATCCGGGCACCTCGCCGCTGCTCAACGAGCACCGGCCGGGCATTTTCAGCTGCGCCGGGTGTGACCTCGCCCTGTTCGACGCCTCGACCAAGTTCGAGAGCGGCACGGGCTGGCCGAGCTTCTACCAGCCGCTGCCCAATGCGGTGCTGACCAGCAGCGACACGTCGATGGGCATGGACCGCACGGAAGTGCATTGCCGGCGCTGCGGCGGGCATCTCGGGCATGTGTTCGACGACGGTCCGCCCCCGACCGGGCTGCGCTACTGCATGAACGGGGTGGCGCTGAAATTTACCCCGGCCGCCGGTGCAACCCCAAGCCCGGCCTGAGCATTGTAGCTCTATTCGGCATAGAGATTCCTGGCCCCGCATCCTGCGGGGCCTTTTTTAAGCCGGGATTGGCCCCCGCATCCTGCGGGGCCTTTTTTCATGCCCTTCACAGCGCCGGAATTGCGGATTACTTCTCCTCCGGTACATCCCTTCTCTCCCCCGATCGAATGAAGCTCACCATTGTCGAAGCCGGCGACGTGCCGGAAAGCCTCAGCGGCCGTTTCGGCCCCTACGCCTCGATGTTCACCCGCATGTTCGAGACGGCGGGGGCGCATTACGACTACGAGGTGGTGCGCATCCACC
This sequence comes from Devosia sp., assembly GCA_035547675.1. Lineage (GTDB taxonomy): Bacteria > Pseudomonadota > Alphaproteobacteria > Rhizobiales > Devosiaceae > DASZTU01. The sequence continues at coordinate 548 of DASZUI010000082.1, read as the reverse complement.
ATGGCGAGCCGTTTCCCGAGCCGGAAGGGCTCGAGGCCATCGTGCTGCCGGGCTCGCCGGCGGGCGTTTACGACAATCATCTGGGCTGGATGGCGCCGCTGCGCGATTTCATCCGCCGCGCCTATGCCGCGAAGGTGCCGATGGTGGGCATTTGTTTCGGCCACCAGATCATGGCCGATGCGCTGGGCGGGGATGTGCGCAAATCCGAAAAAGGCTGGGGCCTCGGCCGGCACAGCTATGCGGTGACCGGCAAGGCGGGGGGCCTCGGCGGCGGGCTCGACACGCTCGCCATCGCCTGCAGCCACCAGGACCAGGTGATCGTGCCGCCCAGGGAGGCCGAGGTGATCCTGGCGTCCGATTTCACGCCCAATGCCGGGCTCGCCTATCGCAACGGGGCGGCGCTGAGTTTCCAGCCGCACCCCGAATTCCTCGACGACTATACGCTGGCGCTCGCCGAGCTGCGGCGCGGCAAGGCGCCGGACGAGGTGGTCGAGACGGCGGTCGGCTCCATGGCCAAGCCGTCGCACAGCCCGGTCGTGGCGCGGCAT
>DASZUI010000081.1:0-1832 GCA_035547675.1 Devosia sp. | reverse complement strand
TGACGCTGGTGGTGGGGCAAGGCGGTGCCCACGCCACGGCGGGGAGGAGGCGAGGTCCGGCCAAATTCCCCAGTGTCATTCCGGCGAAGGCCGAAATCCAGCCGCGCGCGCTGCCCATCCTTCGACAAGCTCAGGATGAGGCTTCGACAAGCTCAGGATGAGGTCGCAGTATGCGGGTGTCTAAATTCCACCGACCTCATGGTGAGGTGCGAGGCGAAGCCGAGCCTCGAACCATGGGCAGCGCGCCCTCTACCTGCCCACATCGAAAGGTCAGTCCAGGCGAATGCCTGGTCAGTTGAGCTTGGCGGCGACGTCCTGGATGGCCTGGGTGATGAGGGCTTCGCCCTTGGTGGCCATCTGGTTGGTGAGGAGGACGCGGGCGGCCTCGACCGCGACGTCGGCGGAGCGGCTGCGCACTTCGGCGACGGCCTGCTGCTCGGCCTGGGCGATCTTCTCCTCGACCGCCTTGGTGCGCCGCTGGATGAGCTGCTCGAGCGCCGTGGCCGCCTCCTTGGCGAGCCGGTCGGCCTCCTCGCGGGCGGCGGTCACGATGCCCTTGGCCTCGGCCTCCGCCTGGTTGCGCTTGCTGGCATAGCTTTCGAGCAGCGCCTGCGCCTCGGCCCGGAGCCGGGCCGCTTCGGCCAGATCGTCTTCGATCTTCTTGATCTGCGCGTCCAGCGTCCTGGTCAGCAGCCCCGGCACGCGCAGATAGACGGCGACGGCGAGGAAGATGACGAGCGCGACGACCGCCCAGAATTCTGCATCCAGTTCCATCTTATCCCCTCGTCACGCTCTTGACCGCCGTCCGGGCTTCTTCGGGCGAAACGACGCTGCCCAGCCGGCCCACCAGGGCGGCAGCGGTATCGGCGGCGATTTCGTCCACCTTGCCGAGCGCCTCGGTCTTGGCCTGCTGGATCGCCGCTTCGGCGGCTGCGACCTTGCGGGCCAGGTCGGCTTCCACGCCGGCGCGCTTGGCGTCGAGCTCGGCCTTGCTGGCGTCGCGGGTGTCCGCCGCGATCCCCTGCGCCTTGGCACGGGCCGCCGCGAGGGCCGCCTCGTAATCGGCGATCGCCTTGTCGGTCGCCTGGCGAAGCCGGTCGGCCTCGGCCAGGTCGCCCTCGATCTTGCCCCGGCGCGCGCCGAGCGTGCCGCCGATCCGCGGCACCGCCACGCGCGCGATGATCCAGTAGAGCACGCCGAAGCAGATCACCAGCCACAGGATCTGCGAGGCGAAAGTGGTGGTGTCGAAAGGCGGAAAGACGCCCGTCGTCTCCTGCGGCACGGCGACCGAGGTTTGCGTCGTCTGCTGCGCCGCCGCATTGGCGGCCTCGCCGGCCGCCCGCGTTGTCGCGGCGGCGCCCGTTTGCGCCTGGGCAAGAAGCATTAGGTGCGTGGTGTCGCCCGCCATCTCAGGGATCCCGTGATGAATACCTGCCCCGGGCGCGCCGGCCCGAGGCAGCAAGACAATGTGCGGCTAGAGCGTTTTCAAGAAAAGTGGTTCCACTTTTCTGGTTCGAAAACGCGACAACTCAAACTACTTGGAGCTCACGTTCTGATTGAATCAGACATGCGCTCCAGCGCGAAATCAGACCGCGTAAAGCAGCAGGAACGCGATAACCAGCGAGAAAATGCCCAGGGCTTCGGTCACCGCGAAGCCGAAGATCAGGTTCGAGAACTGGCTGGCGGCAGCGGCCGGATTGCGCAGGGCGCCCGACAGGTAGTTGCCGAAGATCAGGCCGAGGCCGATGCCGACACCGCCCATGCCGAGGCACGCGATACCCGCGCCGATCAGTTTTGCTGCTGCTGGTTCCATTAGTTTCTCCTTGGGATCC
>DASZUI010000080.1:0-9381 GCA_035547675.1 Devosia sp. | reverse complement strand
CGCCAACCTCGGCGTCTTCGTGCTGTCGCAGACCGCCGAGCTGCAAGTGAGTCCGGCCCCGGAAAAGCTCGAAATCCTGATCAAGATCAACCGCGAGCTCGCCGCCGGCCTGCGCGGCTCCGCTGCCGACTGACAAGCTGCCGCATCGCACGAACGACAACAGGGCGTCCGAAGGGCGCTCTTTCCGTATTCCGGGCCGGACGGTCTGCGCTCGCCCCCTGCCCTCGGGCACTTTTGGGCTACCGGCGCCGCGCCTCCATGAAACAAAAAGGCGCCCGGAGGCGCCTTGAAGAATGTGCATGGGATCGAAGCCGGCGAGCTCTAGCTGTCCTGCGTCGCCGTGGCCTGGGCGAGGCTGACATTGCCGGTATAGGCATCGGTAACGGCAGTCGCTACCTGTGCCTGGCCGCTGCCGGTCAGTACGAATTTGGTGTCGCCGATGCGGAACGAGGAGTCCTTGATCAGCACCTCGCCATAATTCGTGGTGCTGCCGCTCTGGTACTTCACCTTGGCCTTGAAGCCCGAGACGTTCGAAATCTGCAGGGTGAACTTGGTGCCGTTGCCGTACTGGCCAGTCCACGTCCCCTTGTAGTCGTCCGGGTTCACATTGACGTATTTCGACTTCGAGGGGATCGTCTGCCCGACGGTCAGGTAGTTCGACTGCAATATGCTCATGATGTCGGACATGGTGGGTCTCCGCTGTTAAGGGCACAATGCGGCGAGGGGGATAACGAATGGTTACCCCCGCCGCCCGTTGGCGCCTTAGCTCAGATAATTGGCCAGTTGCAGCTGGCTGATCATGGATACGGCCGTATAGCTGGCCGAGAGCCGCGTCTGCAGCTCGAGCAGCGCCGAGGCCACCTCGTTGGGATCGGCCGATTCCGAATTGGTCAGCACGTCCTGGAGCTGGGCCCCATAGGACGTGTGCTGGTCGGAGAGGTTCTGCAGCGTCGTCTGGCTGAGCCCCAGGTCGACGCCGATGGCCGCCAGCGACCCCTGCTTGCTGTCCTGGATGGTCGACAAATTCGTCTGCACCCGCTCGGCGATGGCGTCGTACTTCGTCTTGGAGAGATCGAGGGGCGAGGTGCCGAGCGAGGGATCGGTGGTCTCATCGGTCGAATAGCTGGCGATCGACTGCACCGCCAGCGATCGGATGAGCTGGGTGAAGCCGTATTCATTTCCCTGCACGCCGTAATTGACCGAGGTGTGGTCGTCGACCTTCGTGGTTACGGTGCTGCGCGCATCCGCCTGGGACTGGTTGTCGCCCGTATACCATTGCACGGTATCCGCCAGCGCCTGCGTGGAGGACTCATAGCCGGTCGCCGTCGCGTAGTCGGCCGGCGGCCCGCCGCCGTCGATCCGCTGCGGCGCCCCGCCCGCCGAATAGAAGAAGTCGTTGGCGGCCGCGAAATTGGACGCCACGGTCAGCGTCGACTGCGTCTCGTTCTGGATCGAGCTGGTGAGCGCCGCCTTGAAATTGGCGCCGGTACTCGCCGCGTCCGACCCGAGCAGGAATTCCCCCGGCAGCACGCTCGGCACGCCGTTGACGGTCGTGTCGGTGGCGGCAACCGCCGTCAGCGTCATTGTATCGGTGGTGCCGTCGGGCATCGCTACCTGCACGGAAACCGTATCGCCGGCCTTCGGCACAGTCGGCGGGACCGTGCTCGAATCATAGTTGAAGCCGATGGAGAACTGCCCCGCGACCGCGGGCGGACCGCTGCTGCCCGCGCTCCCGCTGGTGCTGATCGCCGCCGTATTGCTGCTGGTGACCGTCAGCAGCTTCATGCCGAAAGGCGAGGTGTCGTCGCTCAGCGTCACCGAAGCGCTGGTCGACCTGTTGAGCGCCGTCTGGAAATTGGCGGCGGTCGACGTGGCGTCCGCGCCGACCAGGAACTCGCCCGGCAGCACGTCGGGGTCGCCGCTGCTGTTGGTGGTATCCGTGGCCGTCACGGCCCTCAGCGTCACCGCCTGGGTCGAGCCGTCGGGCAGCTGCGTGTTGATCGTCACCGTATCGCCCGCCTGCGGCAGATTGGCGGAATCGAAGGCGACGGTGAACTGGCCGGTGGTGGGCGGCGGACCGCTCGTGGCAGCCGCGCCGGCGATCGTGATCGCCGTGGGATTGCTCGCGGTCACCGATTGCAGCGTCGCGCCGGGCGCGCCGGCGTCGGTCAGGGTCACCGTACCCGCCGAATTGGAAACGCTCGGCACCGAAACGAAGGACAGCCGGCCCATCGAGTTGACGCCCTGGTCCGCCTGCAGCCGCTGGCTGGCGACGGTCTTGAACCCGTCCTTGCCGTCCGCGCCGTTCATGACGGCATCGGGGCTCGCGACCGGCGGCTGGTCCACCTCCGACCCGCCGAACAGGTAATGCCCATTGAGGTCGGTATCGAGCGTCGTCAGCACCTGTCCCAGCTGGCTGTTGGCATTGGTCGCAGCGGTGGCGAAGTTGAGGTAATTGGTGCCGTATGACGCCGGCACCGAACTGCCCCGCGTCGCCGCGTTGATGGAGGACACCGAACTCAGCATCTGGTTCATCATGTCGAGCCGCATGTTGACCGTGCTGATATTGTTGTCATAGCCGGTCATGCGGCCCAGCCGGGCGCGCACGGTCAGGTCCGTGTAGCGGACCGAGCCGAGATCGGCCAGCGTCTGTGCCTTGTTGCCGGTCGCCAGCTGCGCCTGCAGCGTATTGAACTGCTGGTTGAGCTTGTCGATGCTCGAATAGCTCGCCGGCAGCGGGTAGAGTGGATTTCCGACAATCACGATAAAAGCTCCTTGGCTGCCTTAGCCGTTGACCGCCTGCAACAGGGCGTTGACGAGATTCTGCGCCACCGTGACGACGCGCGCATTGGCCGAATAGGCCGCCTGGAGCTGCACCAGATTGGCCATTTCCTGGTTCACGTCCACGCCGTATTCGGTGGTCATCCGGGTGGTGAGCGCGTTGAGCGCGTCGGTATGGGTGTCGTCGTCCGACTGCGCCGACTGCACCACGCCGCCCTGATAGTCGAGCGATTGCGAGATGATGTCGGTGACCGTCCCGTTGAGCGCCCCCAGCGGCGGATTGCTCGAGGGGAAGGAGAAGCTCATGTCGTTGAGCTGGTCGAACAGATAGTTCGGCCGCTCCACGCTGCCGATCGGCGTCGTCGGGCTGTCCTGCACCAGCAGCGCATTATTGGCGACCACATTACTGTTGACCGTGATCCGCCCGGCAAAGCCCAGCTTCTGGCCATTGCCCGAAACGCTGTTGGTGAAGGGCGTGTTGCCCGACCCGTCGACGAACAGCGACAGGCCCAGCGCCTGCCCCGGCGTCGCGGTTTGTTCGCTCGTGCTGGTGACGTTGGCGACGAGTGAATTCACCTTGGTGCCGCTCGTCCCGTCGTTCTTCACGTCGAGCGTCGATCCAGAGACACTGACGTCGAACCCCGAGGGCAGCGCACCGCCCAGCACCATGGCGAGGCTCGTCGGCCCGGTCGCCGCGGAGAAATCGGCGCCGAGCACCTGCACGCCATCGCCGTCCACGTAATTGATCGGCAGCTTGCTGGTGTCGGCGACATTGACGACCTTGATGGTCTTTTCGACCCCGCCCGAAGTGTAGTTGAGCGTCACGTCATTGCCGTCGAGCACGCCCGCGGTGGAAACCTGCATGCCCTGGGTGGGGGCGGTGGAACCGTCGTCGCTGCCCTGCACCACATTGGTCGAAAGCGATTGCGCCAGGGAGGAGGCGATGCTGTCCAGCTGGTCCTGCGCCTGCACGAGGGTCTTGTCGCGCAGGTCGAGCAGTCCCTTCATCTCGCCGGATTGCAGCACGCCCTGCCCGACCACATCCACCACATAGCCGGCCGGCGTGGTGATGGTGAGCGAGCCCACGCCGTTCTTGTCCGGATCGGTGCTGTATTGCGAACTCGGCGTGATGCTGGTCACGGCGTCGAAATTGATCGTCGAGGCCTTCTGGTCGAGCAGCGTCACGCCCGAGCGCGTCGCCAGCGCGACGCTGCCGTCATTGCGATAGGTGACGTTGACGTCCATGGCGCTCGCCACCTGCGCCACCAGCCGGTCGCGCTGGTCGAGCAGCGCCGAGCGCGAGGCCGGGTCGGTATCCATGTCGCCCAGCTTGCCGTTGATCTTGACCAGCGATTGCAGCGCCTGGTTGACGTTGTTGACGTCCGACTGGATCTGCCCGTTGGCCTGCTGCCGGAGCGCCTGGACGTTGCCGGTGAGCTGGTTGAGGCGGGTCGCGAGCTGCTGGGCGTCGTTGACCGTCGTCGCGCGGGTCGAAAAATTGTCCGGGCTCGCCGTCAGCGTGCTCATGTCGCCGGAGAAGGTATTGAAGAGCGTGTCGATCGAGCCCGCATCGCCCGGCTTGCCCAGAAAGGTCTGCAGCTGGTTGAGGTAGCTGATGGTGACGCTGGAGGCGGACGAGTCCGAGGTCTCGGCCGTATAATAGTTCTGCAGCGACTGGTCGAAGGCCCGCGACAGCGTGCTCGTGCGGGCGAAATCGCTCGACACGCCCAATTGCGAAATCGAGTTGATCGTCTGCTTGTGATAGCCGGACGTACCGGAATTGGAGACGTTGCGCGAGACGACGTCCAGCGCGCTGTCGGTGACGCGCAGGCCGGAAAGCGCGTTGCTCAGTGTGGTGCTCAGGCCCATGGGCATACTCCGATTTCGCGCCCTGCCCCGCTTCTGCGGCGACGGAATCGCGGCGGCTGCAACATCGAAGCCCCCGCCCGGCTTTCCCCGGCCGCGGAGGGCTCCGGCTATCGGGCGGGCGCAGAAGCCGCGCCGGCCCCGTTCGTGTTGAGGCCTTTAGCCCCCTGGAGCGTTTTCAGGAAAAGTGGGTCCACTTTTCCGGTTCGAAAACGCGACAACTCGAACTCTAGCGGATCATGTTCAGCGCCTGCTGCATCATGTCGTTGGCCGCGCTGACGATCTTGGTGCCGGCCGCGTAGGCCTGCTGCGTCACGATGAGGTTCGAGAATTCGCTGGAAATGTCCGTATTGGAGGCTTCCAGCGAGCTCGCCGACACCGAAGGATTGGTAGAAATGATCGGCGTGCCGGATTCCTTGGTCGCCGCGAACGTGCCACCCGACATGCGCTGCAGCGCATCCGCTCCGCTGAAGTCCGCCGTCACCACCTGCGCCACGTCGATCGTCTCGCCGTTCGAATAGGAGGCGACCACGCGACCGGAGTCGTCGATGGAGACCGAGGTGAACTTGCCGGCGGGATAGCCGTCCTGCTGCAGCGTGCTGACCGAAGCGGTGCCGGTGGTATCGGTAAAGCCCTCGGTCAGCCCCTTATCGCCGAAGTTCAGCGCCACATCGCCGAGCTGCACCCCGTTGATGACGGGAGCGGAAATGGTGAGATTGGTCGGGCCGGCCGACAACGCGCCATCCGAACCGAAGGTGAAGGTGTTGGGAATGCGCTGCCACATCGTCGCCGAGCCGGTAGCGCTGCTGTTGGTGAGGTAGTAGAGCCCCCAGCTGTCCGTATGGCCCGCCCCGAGCGATGCGCTGTCCAGCATGGCCCAGCGGAACTGCACATTGGTCGGCGAGCCATTGGCTGAATAGGCCGTCACGGAACCGCCTTCGATCGACTCGTCGATGAACGACTGGTTCTGCGCGCCGCTGATCGTATAGACGGGACCCGAGCCGGGGATCGGGGTCGGATCGGCGGTCGCCGTCGCGGCCCCGAGAATGGCGCCGGCGCCCGTGCCGCCCAGGGTCACGGAATTGGTCGTGTCGCCGGCCGGCGAGCTGATCTGGAGATGGCCGCTGGCGTCGAGTGTGGCGGTGCCGTTGGCGCCCAGCGCGGCGTTGATCTGGGCCAGCAGCGCCGTCGCATCGCCGATGCCGGCAAGGCCCGTCACCGTCGTCGTGCCCGCGCCGCCCGAATTGACCGTCAGCGTGTCGCCGGCCGCCACCATCGCCGCGATCGTCGAATTGGTCGGCCCCGTGGTGCCCACGCTCAGCCCGGCCTTCGCCAGCGTGCCGGCCACGGTGTCGGCAAGCGCAATACTGTCCGTGGTGTTGGCCGCCGTGATCGACAAATGCCCGGTGGTGGCATCGAGGCTCGCCGTGCCGGCGCCGAAGGCGCCATTGATCGCCCCCACCAGCGTCGAGCCGGTATTGGTCGTGCCGTTGAGGTCGACGCCGATCACGCTGCCCGCCGTCGGATCGGCGTCCGGGGGAGTGGCGGCGCTGTCGTAGAACTGGAACGTCTTGGACGTGCCGCCGATCGCCAAAGTAAACTGGTCGCCGCTCGCAAAGCCCGCCGTCGCCAGGGAGCCGCTGAGATCGACCGACGTCTCCGCCACCGTCGCCTTGGTGTCGGCCCTGAGGTCGATGGAGCCCGTCAGCTGCGCCGGCGTATAGCCGGCGGGCGGCAGGAAATCGCCCGGATTGAGCAGGCTGCTGCCGGTCTTGGCGGCGGCCGCCACCGACGGGGACTGCGGCAGGTTGAGCTGGTAGTCGATCTTGCTGGTCGCCTGCGCCGGCAGCAGCGCATTGGACACCTGGATGACCCCCGGCACCGAGCTCGACGGATTGCCCGTCGCCCGGTCGATCGCCACGCCCTCGAGGTAATAGCCGGCGCCGTTGACCAGATAGCCGTCGCTGTTCATTTCGAAGTCGCCGCGGCGCGTATAGAGGTCGCCGCCCGAGAACTGCGCCTTGCCGTCGACCTGGCCGGTCTTGGCCTGCACCACGAAGAAGCCGGTGCCATTGAGGGCCATGTTGGTCGAGATATCGGAGGCCGTGATGTCGCCCTGCACCGTATTGGTAGCGCGCGAGCTGGCCACGACCGAGCCGGCCACCTGCTGCTCCGGCTTGCCGTCGACGATCATGTCCTCAAACGAGGTCTCGACGCGCTTGTAACCCGTGGTTTGCGAGTTCGCGATGTTGCCCGAAATGTTCTCGAGCGCGAAGGACTGAGCCGTCAAACCCGTGACCGCCGTCGAAAGAGCACCAAAAATGCCCATCTGCCACCTCTTCCTGGACTGCGCGACGTGCGCAAGCCTGCCTCGCCGATGAAGAAGCAATCCCCGTGCCAGAACCTAAATACCTGATTTTGCTGATACATATGCCCGACAACCAGGCCGCTTCGGCAGCCCTGCCCGGCAAACCCGGCCCTTTCCCGGCAGTTTCTGCCGGTCGCGGGTCTGGATAGACTTCTGTTTTCGCGGGAATGACGAAACGGCACGACGGTGCAACCTCGTCTCCCTCCCCCTTGAGGGGCTTCGAAGCGACCCGAAGGGGCAAATCGATCCGGTGGATCGATTTGAGCGGAGAAGGCCTCGGCAGAGGCGCGGGATCAAGGGTGGGGGTGGGCAGCAAGCGCTGGCGTTTGCGGCTGTACCCCCACCCGGCTGCCGCCACCCTCCCCTCAAGGGGGAGGGGCGCCCTTAACTACCCTACCTACCCATATCGAAAAATCGGTCCAGCCGAATGGCTGGCTCTTCCCCCGCTTCAATGCGCGACGTAAAAGCTGACGCTTCGTTTCGGAGACTTTTGCCGGCCATGCTGTTCGAGCACGCGGATGAATTCCTTGCCGCGCCGCGTCACGCGGTGACGGCCTTCGGCATGTCCGGCGTCGGCAAGACGCGGGTGGCGGCGCTGCTGCGCAAGAGCCACTGGTTCCACTATTCGGTCGACTACCGGATCGGCACACGCCACATGGGCGAGCACATCGTCGACAACTTCAAGGCCGAGGCCATGAAGGTGCCGTTCCTGCGCGAGCTGCTGCGCACGGACTCGATCAAGATCGTCTCCAACATCGCCTTCGAAAACCTCGCCCCGCTCTCGACCTATCTCGGCCGCCCCGGCGATCCGCAGAAGGGCGGCCTGCCGCTCGCCGAATACCAGCGCCGGCAGGCCCAGCACGCCGAGGGCGAAGTGCAGGCGCTGCTCGAAATCCCGAAATTCATCGAGCGCGCCCACGACCTCTACGGCTACGACAATTTCATTGCCGACACCGGCGGCTCGCTGATCGAGGTGCTGGACCCCGGCAATGCCGACGATCCGGTGGTCAAGACACTCACCGACAGCACCGTCCTGCTCTATATCCGCGGCACGGAGAAGGACGCGGCCGAACTGGTTCGCCGTTTCAGGGACCACCCCAAACCCATGTATTACCAGCCGGATTTCCTGCTCAGGAAATGGGCGGAGTTCAAGGCCGCCAACGGCATTGCGCGCGACGACGACGTCGACCCGGACGAATTCGGCGCCTGGGGCTTCGAGGCCCTGCTTTATGATCGCCTGCCGCGCTACCAGAAACTGGCCGACAATTTCGGCTACACGGTCGACGCAGCCGATCTTGCCACCGTCCGCGACGGCGACGAATTCCTCGACCTGCTTGCTAACGCCATGCGCCGGCGCGCCCGAATGCGCTGAGCCCTCATGGTTCGTGGCCTTTCGGCGCCGCACCCGTCCATGAGGGCTCGAAGCCTTGCGTCCTGCCCGTAACCGGGCCTGGACATTCACGCTGCGCCCCTCCTCCAAGGGACTGAAAAATGCCTATTCGCATTCCCGACAATCTGCCCGCCGCCAGGACCCTCGAAACGGAGGGCGTCATGGTGATGGATTCGAGCCGCGCCGCCCGCCAGGACATCCGCCCGCTCTCGATCGGCCTGCTCAATCTGATGCCCAATAAGGAGCGCACCGAGACGCAGTTCTCGCGTCTCATCGGCGCGACCCCCCTCCAGGTCGACCTGACCCTGGTGCGCATCACCGACCACAAGTCGAAGCACACCTCGGAAGATTATTTGAAGACCTTCTACAAGACCTGGGAGGAGGTCAGGCGGCACAAATTCGACGGCTTCATCGTCACCGGCGCACCCATCGCGCACATTCCCTTCGAGGAGGTGCGCTATTGGCCCGAAATGGTCGACATCATGAACTGGACGCAGACCAATGTGCACCACACCATGTTCATCTGCTGGGGTGCCCAGGCGGCGCTGCACCATTTCCATGGCGTGAAGCGACGCCGCATGGCGCAAAAGGCCTTCGGGGTCTATCGGCACAAGATCGTCGCGCCCCGCTCGCCCTGGCTGCGCGGCTTCTCCGACAGCCCCATGGTGCCGGTCAGCCGCTACAACGATATCGACCGGGCGAGCCTCACGCCCGACCTCCCCATCCTCATCGACAATGAGGAGATCGGCCTCTGCATGCTCGACGATCCGAAGCACCGGGCCGTCCATATGCTGAACCATCTGGAATACGACAACCGCTCGCTCGCCGACGAGTATGACCGCGACGTGAAAGCGGGCCTAACTCCTGCGCTTCCGGTGCACTTGTTTCCCAATGACGACCCCTCGGCCGAGCCGGAAAACCGCTGGCGCAGCCACGCCCATCTGCTGTTCCAGAACTGGATCAACGAAATCTACCA
>DASZUI010000079.1:0-5701 GCA_035547675.1 Devosia sp. | reverse complement strand
GAACGCTGCTTCAACAAGCTCAAGCACTTCCGCCGCTTCGCCACGCGCTACGACCGAAGAGCCATCCACTTCCTGGCTTTCATCCATCTCGCCGCTGCCATGCTTTGGATGCGCTGAATGTCGATTCAGCCTAGAGCATTTTCAGGAAAAGTGGTTCCACTTTTCCGGTTCGAAAACGCGACAACTCAAGAACTTAGAGCTCACGTTCTGATGCAATCAGAGTGTAAAATGCTCTAGCTCGGCGCGGGCGCCGTCTGCGGCTAATGCAGCCGGCTCTCCGGATGCTTGCCGATGAATCCGTCATGCCCGTGCTCGAGGGGCAGGCTGGGTTCGGGCTGGGCGGTCAGCTGCTGGGGCACCTGCTTGCCGGGGCCGCCCTTGGCAATGGTGGTCCCGCCATCGGCGAACCACAGCGCGCCGGTGACGTAGCTCGCTTCGTCGGAGGCGAGGAAGGCATAGACATTGGCCATTTCCTCGGGCGTGCCGCGCCGGCCGAGCACCGTGCCGGCCACCGTCATCTGCTCCATCTCGGCGGTCATCGGTCCGGTTTCCTTGTGCGTCCAGGCGGTATCGATCGGGCCGGGGCAGACGCAATTGGCCCGCACGCCATATTTGCCCTGTTCGAAAGCGACGCCGCGCATGAAGGCATGGACGAAGCCCTTGGTTCCGCCATAGGGGGTGGCGTTCGGCTCGCCGACCTCGCCCGCCTCCGAGCCGGCGCTGATCACCACGCCATGCGATTGCCTGAGATGGGGCAGGGCGAACTTGGTCATCAGGAACACCGAGCGGATATTGTTCATCACCGTTTCGTCGAACTTGTCGACCGGATAATCCTGCGTCTCGGCGATTTCGAGGAATACGCCGGCATTGTTGATCAGGATGTCGAGCTTGCCGAAGCGGTCCACCGCGCGCTGTACGCAGGCCTGCGCATGCTGTTCCTCGGCGATATTGCCAAGGCACACCTCGGCCTCCCCGCCATGCTGCCGCAGCACGGCCGCGACGTCCTCCACCGGATCGTCGGGCAGCCCGGCCAGCACGACCTTGGCCCCTTCCTGCACGAATTTATGGGCGATCGCCTCGCCGATCCCGGCGCCAGCTCCGGTAATGATGGCGACTTTGCCGCTGAGCCGTCCCGCCATGATGACCTCCTCTGTTGGGAAAATGGCGCCGCCAACGGCGCTCCTCCACCCAACTAGAGCCGCTGCCTTCCGTTCCAGTATCGAGGTAAGCACCGCAACCTTGCGATGCCCCGCCGCTTTGCCTGTGATCGGAGCCGGCGCGGCGTTTCTTGCGCCGGCATATCGGGTTAGGGTTGTCGGCCCGCCTCCGGCGATCGCCCGAAGCCCTGGGAGCACGACATGGCCGCAAACAACGACGCGTCCGGCAATCATCGCCGCCGCCCCATCGACGCTTTCCGCGAATTTTTCGAAGGCGAGGCCGCGGGCGGGCTCGTCCTGATCGCCGCCGCCGTGGCGGCACTCGTCATCGCCAACTCGCCCCTTGCGTCGGTCTATTTCGGCGCTCTGCATGCCGAGCTGGGGCCGCTCCACGTCGAGGAGTGGATCAACGACGCGCTGATGGCCGTGTTCTTTTTGCAGGTGGCGCTCGAGATCAAGCGCGAGGCGGTCGAGGGCGAGCTGTCGACCTGGCCGCGTCGGGCCCTGCCGGGCTTCGGAGCGCTGGGCGGCATGGTGGTGCCGGCGCTCATCTGCGCCGCCTTCAACCGCAATGGCGGCGAGGCCCTGCGCGGCTGGGCCATTCCGTCGGCGACCGACATCGCCTTCGCGGTGGCGGCCGTGGTGGCGTTGGGCGAGCGGGTTCCGTCGTCGCTCCGGGTATTCCTCACCGCGCTCGCCATCATCGACGATCTGGGCGCCGTCATCATCATCGCGCTTTTCTACCAGCAGGGCCTGTCCTGGCTGGATCTCGGCGGCGCGGCCATCGTGCTGGCGCTGCTGGTGCTGCTCAACCTGCGCGGGGTGGCGGCGCGCTGGCCCTATCTTCTGCTGGGTGTAGTGCTCTGGGTCTTCGTCTTCCGCTCGGGCCTGCATGCGACGCTTGCCGGCGTGGCGCTCGGACTGACCATACCCCTGCACACCAGAAGCGGCGCGACGCCGCTCGTGCAGCTCGAGGAACGGCTGGATTTCATCGTGCCCTTCCTCATCGTGCCGATCTTCGGCTTCGCCAATGCCGGCCTGTCGCTGGCCGGCTTCGCGCCGGCGGCGCTCCTCGATCCGGTGACCCTGGGCGTCGCCCTCGGCCTGCTCGTCGGCAAGCCGGTCGGCGTGGTCGCCGCCTCATGGCTCGCCATCAGGGCAAGGATCGCCGAGTTTCCCGCGCAGGCGAGCCGGGCCCAGTTCATCGGCGTCGCCGCGCTTTGCGGCATCGGCTTCACCATGAGCCTCTTCATCACCCTGCTGGCCTTCCCGGAGCACCCGGAGCTGCAGGCCGCCGCCAAGATCGGCATCCTCATCGGCTCGGTGCTGTCGGCCGCCCTCGGCATCGGGACGGTGGCGGCCGGCGGGCAGCGGTCAGGCTAGCTCGGGTATCCAGACCACCATCGATCCCTTGCCGCGATTGGCCCAGAGATAATAGGGCAGGGCAGTGAGCGAGGCCGGCTCTTCCCGGGGTGGATCGGTACGGTAGAGGCTCGACCAGTCGCCCGTCCGGATCGCCGCGCCGGCCGCATCGACGGTCACGATGCCGCCGAACAGATCCGCACGCGTGGTGGTCCTGAGCTCGGCGCTGCGCGAAATCTTGAGCCGCTGCACGATGCCGCCCGGATTGTCCGCCTCCTCCAGGCAATAGACCAGCGGCCCGCGCTTCAGCGCCACGCGTCCCGCATCCATGATCACCGCCGGATGGGCGTAAAGCCGCTCGGCAGGCATGGCGAGGTCGAGCGTAACCCTGTCGCCCGCCGCCCAAAGCCGGTGCAGCGTGACATAGCCATCGCTCGTGGCCGCCCGGACCTCCTCGCCATTGACCGAAACCGACCAGCTTTTGCACCAGCCGGGAATGCGCAGCTTGAGGTCGAATTCCGCCGGCCGCTCGGGCGTCACCTCGATTTCGATGTCACCCGACCACGGGTAGTTCGAGCGTTCGCGCAGCTCGACGTTCGTCCCGGCAATCGTCGCTACCGTCGAAATGCCGCCATAGAGGTGAAGCGCGATGCCGTCCGGCGCGGTCGAGACGAAATAGCCGCCGACGCTCGCCACCAGCCGGCTGACATTCATGGTGCAGCAGGGGCAGTTGTGCCAGGTCCAGCGCTCGGCCGAACCGTTGCTCTCGAGCGGATTGGCGTAGAAATAGTGTTGGCCGTCGCGGCTCAGCCCGGACAGTGCGCCATTGAACAGCGCCAGCTCGAGAATATCGGCGTAGCGCCCGTCGAGATCGAGATGCAGCATGCGCTGCGCCCAGAAAACAAGTGCAACCGAAGCGCACGTTTCGGCATAGGCGGTTTCGTTCGGCAGGTCGAAATCGTGCGTGAAGCCTTCATTGTGCGCCGAGGGGCCGAGGCCCGCCGTCACATACATCTTGGTTTCCATCACGTCCTTCCAGAGCGTTTCCAGCGCCTGCCTGAGCGCCGGATCGCCGGTCTCGAAGGCGAGGTCCGCCATGGCTGAATAGAGGTACATGGCCCGCACGGCGTGGCCGACCACCTTGTCCTGCTCGCGCACCGGCTTGTGCGACTGGCTGTATTCGTAGTTCGGGTAATTGTAGCGCTGGAAATCGATGCCGCGCTTCTCGCGCTCGGCCTTCTCGACATCGAAATAATGGGGCGGCTGCCGGCCGCGCTCGTTGATGAAATAGGCGGCGAGGTCGAGGTGCTTCTTCTCGCCGGTCAGGCGGTAGAGCTTCATCAGCGCCAATTCGATCTCGGGGTGCCCGCAATAGCCGCGCTTCTGCCCGGGGCCAGTGCCGAAAGTCTGCCGGATATGCTCGACATAGCGCTCCATGATGTCGAGCCAGCGCCGCCGCCCGGTCGTCTCGTAATAGGCGATGGCGCCTTCGAGCAAATGCCCGGCATTGTAGAGCTCATGGTTGTCGCGCAAATTCGTCCAGCGGTTCTCGAGCTCGCGGCCGATATACCAGCAGTTGAGGTAGCCGTCGGGCAGTTGCGCCTTCTCGAAATCGTCGATGATGGCCTCGATCTTGGCCTCGATGTCCGCGTCGCGCCGATGCGACAGCGCGTAGCTCGCCGCCTCGATCCACTTGCCGACGTCGGAATCCCAGAACACCTGCACGGTGAAGCCGTTGGGGTGGCGCGGAAAGCGCAGCGGCGGCGGCGGATTCGGCAGTTTCAGCGAGTCGAGGATGCCATACTCCCCGAGCTTCCGGTGCTGGCTCGGGATCGTGGTCTGCAGCACGGTATCGAGGCGCTCCTTCCAGAAATCGCCCTCGAGGCGGACATTGACGAAGCGCACGGGTGCATATTGGGACAATTGGGTCTCCTGGGAAGCCCGCTCAGCGGGCAAGAACTTTCGCGGATTCGGCTTGCGAGGATTGGCGGATGACGAGCGTGCAGGGGAGGCGGCGCGTGCCGGCCGCGCGCTCGCCCGACCGGGTCTTGTCCATCATGGCGATCAGCATGCGTCCGGCTTCGCGGCCGAGCTCGCTGAGATTCATGTCGACGCTGGAGAGCGGCGGCCGCGCAGCCTCCGTCATGATCGTCCAGTTGTCGAAGCCGACGATGGCGACCTGGCCAGGCACGTCGATGCCGCGTTCGCGCAGCGCATCGGCGGCCCCGCGGGCGATCTGGTCATTGCCGCAGAAGAGCCCGTCCGGCACTTCGTCCCGTCCGTCGAACAGGCTGGCGACGGCCTCGCGCCCCCATTGCTCCGACCAGGCGCCGGACAGGTAATCGCCGGGCCGCAGCTCGAAACCGGCTTCGCGTAAGGCCCCGGCATAGCCCTGGTAGCGCAGCCGCACCGCTTCGAACCGCTCCGGTCCGCTGACATGGGCGATGCGCCGTCGCCCGATGCCGATGAGATGCCGCACCGCCAATCGCGCGCCGCCCTCGTCGTCGGGCACCAGCGACAGCGCGCTGTGGTCCTGCGGCTGGCTATAGACATAGATGACGGGCAGGTCCGGGGGCAGGGGGCCGACCGGCCGCCGTTCGTCCGCCCGCCGGCTCGTCACCACCAGCCCGTCTATGCGCTTGCCCAGCAATTGCTCGATATGCTGGCGCTCGCGCTCGGGGTCGTCGGTGGCATTGCACATGAAGATGGCGATGCCCTCGGCCGCGAGCTGCTCCTCCAGCGCCTCCACGATCGGAAAGGTGAACCGGCCGAACGAGTCCGAGGAGATGATCCCGACTGTCATCGAGCGCGTTCGATGCAGGCTCTGCGCCAGGTCATTGGGCCGGTAGCCGATCTGGCGCGCCGCGGCGAGGACCTTCTCTCGCGTCTCCTGCTTCAGCCGACCGCCGGCATTGAGCGCCTTGCTGGCCGTGCCGATCGACACTTCGGCGAGCCGCGCCACGTCGCGGATCGTGGGCTCGGTCCGTCGCGCCGGCTTGCCGGGAAACGATGTGAAATCGTCCGCCATGCCTGCCTACTTGACCGCCCCGCTGAGGAGGCCGGACACGTAATATTTCTGCAGCAGCACATAGATGAGGATGCAGGGCACGATGGAGACGATGATACCCGCCTGCAGCGCGCCCCAGTCCACCGCGCCGAGATGGCCGGTGCGAACGCCGACC
>DASZUI010000078.1:0-14637 GCA_035547675.1 Devosia sp. | reverse complement strand
GGGCGACGAGCTCTACGACAAGGCCGTCAACATCGTGCTCTCCGACAAGAAGGCCTCGACCTCCTACGTCCAGCGCCGCCTCGCCATCGGCTACAACAAAGCCGCCTCGCTCATCGAACGCATGGAAAAGGAAGGCGTGATCTCGCCGCCGAATCACTCCGGCAAGCGCGAGATCCTGGTGGGGAGCGACCCCTACTAGGGCCGGAGCGCGTGGCTGGATTCCGGCCTTCGCCGGAATGACGGCGGGGCTGGGCGCCGGCGGTGCCAAACACACGATCTCATCCTGAGCTTGTCGAAGGATCGGCAGCGCGCACCGGGGTCGACGGGTTCCGGGCCCTCTGCCATTCCACTTCGTCATTCCGGCGAAGGCCGGAATCCAGCCACGCGCTCCGGCCCACCCGCAAGCCCACGCCGGAGACGGAACTTCCACCTCTTGCCGCAATTCGCCAATAGGTTAGCCTTTACGCCTACCGCCAAGGGAATCCCTCAATGCACCGTCGCTCCGTCCTGCTCGCCGGCTTCACCCTTGCGTTTGGCGCTGCCCTGCCCGCCCTGGCGCAGAGCCGGCCGCTGACCGACGACGAAAAGCAGCTGATCAACGCCATCAGCGCCTACAATTCCTCGATCCGCACCATGGTGGGCCGCTTCATCCAGATCGACACCAACGGCCAGCGCACCGAGGGCACCTTCTACCTGCAGCGCCCGGACAAGGTCCGCTTCCGCTACAATCCGCCCTCGCGCCAGGAAATCATCTCGGTCGGGCGCGGCTTCTACGTCATCGACCGGCGGGAAAAGACCCAATATGCCTACCCGCAGGACAAGGTGCCGCTGCGCCAGTTCCTCTCCGACAAGATCGACCTGCTCTCGGCCAACATCATCGACATGTCGCAGACCGACAGCTACGCCACCATCACCCTGTCCGACGACACGCCGGAAGGCCGCGTGCAGGTGGCGCTGATCTTCGACAAGGCCACCAAGGACCTCGCCCAATGGGTGCTCACCGAGCCCTCGGGCCAGGAGCTCACCTTCTCGCTCTACGACGTGCAGAAGAACGTCGAGATTCCGAAATCCTTCTTCTACATCGACGCCAACCTCACCTCGAAGCCGCCCGCCTGACAAGGCATTCGCCTTGACCGACTTTCGGGGTGGAGGGGTAGGGAGCGCGTGGCCCATGGTTCGAGGCTCGGCTTCGCCTCGCACCTCACCATGAGGTAGTGCGCCGCCAACCTCATCCTGGGCTCACCCACCAACCTCATCCTGAGCCCACCCACCGAGCTCATCCTGGGCTCACCCACCGACCTCATCCTGAGCCCACCCACCAACCTCATCCTGAGCCTGTCGAAGGATGGGCCAAAATCACCGAACCTGCCCACACGACCTCACCATAGCGGCCATGTGATTTTCCCCAACCTCATGGTGAGGTGCGAGGCGAAGCCGAGCCTCGAACCATGGGCCACGCGCTCCCTACCCCTCCACCTCGAAAAATCAGTCCAGGCGAATGCCTGGTTGCCGCTTGGGGCGACCTCCGCCATATAGGAGGCGTCCCCCCAACCGGAGCCGCCCATGCCTGCCGCCATTGCCACCTGGAACATCAATTCGGTGCGCCTGCGGCTTCCCCTCGTCCTCGATTTCCTCAGGCAGTACCAGCCGGATGTGCTGATGCTGCAGGAGATCAAATGCACCAATGACCAGTTCCCCGCCGCCGCCTTCGCCGAGGCCGGCTACCCGCACCAGGCGGTGCATGGGCAGAAGGGCTATCACGGCGTGGCGACGCTCTCGCGCTTCCCGCTCGCCGATATTTCGAGCCGCGTCTTCTTCGACGTGCCGGAATCGCGCCATGTCTCGGCCCGGCTCGATTTCGGCCGTGGCCCGCTGACGCTGCACAATTTCTATATCCCGGCGGGCGGCGACGCGCCCGACCCCGAGGTCAACCCCAAATTCCGGCACAAGCTCGGCTTCCTCGACGAGCTCAAGGCCTGGTTCGAGGGCCCGGATTTCGCCGCCGGCCATTTGATCGCCGGGGATTTCAACATCGCCCCGCACGAAAACGATGTCTGGAGCCACAAGCAGCTCCTCGACGTGGTCAGCCATACGCCGCAGGAAACGCAGCGCCTCGACGCGCTGCTCGCCGGCGGGCCGGGCTGGACCGATCTGGTGCGCAAGCACATCCCCCACGACCAGAAAATCTATTCCTGGTGGAGCTACCGCGCCGCCGACTGGCAGGCCTCCGACCGCGGCCGCCGCCTCGACCATATCTGGTCGACCGCCGATGTCGCCCGGCACACCATCGCCGCCGAAATCGTCCGCGCCGCAAGAGGCTGGAGCGACAAGCCGTCCGATCATGTGCCGGTCATCGTGCGGGTTGGGTAGGTCGTGATACCGAATGGATTCCGGCCTTCGCCGGAATGACGCGGTGGAATTTGGCACGGCCTGCCCCCAACCCCGACGTCATTCCGGCGAAGGCCGGAATCCAGTTTTCGCACCGACCATTCGATTGAGCCGACCGCCCCACTGGTCAAAAGCAGGTCCAGCCGAATGGCTGGCTAATCCCTGCCGATCTTCCGCCTGGTGCTTGTCACCGTGCTCACGAACCCCATGAGGTCGCGCCGGATGCGGTCGGCGGCGCCCTGGGCGAGTGTCGGCGAATCGGCGGCGAGTTTCATGAAGGCGCTGCGCGGCACGACGAGCGTTTCGACGTTCGAGATCGCCGTTATCGTCACATGGCGCGGCCGCTCGAGCATCAGCGACATGAGATCGAGCACGGCGCCCGCCTGCGAGACGACGCGCGGATGCTCGCCGCCATCGGGGGTTACCGAAACCGCGCCGGCGACCAGCACCTGCGCGCCGACGGGCACGTCGCCGGGCCGCGTGATGATTGTTCCGGCCGGATAGCGCTTGCGCTCGCTGGCAAAGGCCAGGAGCCGCCGCTCCTCATCGGTACAGATCGAGAAGAAGTCTGTGCCGGCCAGGATTCCGGCCGCGTTGTCGATCTGCATGCTGCCCAGTCCCCGCGTGGTCGCGAGCGCGCGCCCTAGGGCGTTTTCAAGAAAAGTGGGTCCACTTTTCCGGTTCGAAAACGCGATAGCTCAATGGCTTGAGCGCACGTTCTGATTCAATCAGAACATGACGCGCTCTAGCAGAGAGGCTCGCCCGCACGCAACCTTGCCGCTTCCCTCAAGGACACGGACGATAGCCGCCTTCGTCATGGACGGGCAACCGGACAATGGCCGCTTTCCAGTAAAACCGGCACGCCGGCTCAGGGAACGAGGCGATAGCCGCCTTCTTCGGTCACCAGCAGCCGCGCATTGGAGGGATCGCGCTCGATCTTCTGCCTGAGGCGGTAGATATGGGTTTCGAGCGTATGGGTGGTGACCCGGTTGTTATAGCCCCAGACTTCCTTGAGCAGCACGTCGCGCGTGATGGTCTTCGGGCCCTGCCGGTAGAGATATTTGAGGATCGAGGTTTCCTTGTCGGTGAGGCGGACCTTGCCGCCCTCCGGCCCCTCGAGGAGCTTGGCTGCCGGCTGGAAACTGTACTGGCCGATGGTGAACACCACGTCCTCGCTCTGGTCGTGCTGGCGCAGCGCCGCGCGGATGCGGGCCAAGAGCACCGAGAAGCGGAAGGGCTTGGTGATATAGTCGTTGGCGCCCGATTCGAGCCCGAGGATTTCGTCCGAATCCGTGTCGTGCCCGGTGAGCATAATGACCGGCGATTTGAAGCCGTCCCGCCGCAGGATTTTCACCGCCTCGCGGCCATCCATGTCGGGCAGGCCGACATCGAGCAGCACCAGGTCGAAATGCCCGCCCCGGGCCGCCGCCAGCGCTTCCCCGCCGGTGCCGGCTTCCTCGATATCGAATTCGCGGTAATGGCCGAGCTGCTCGACCAGCGTTGCCCTGAGATCCTGATCGTCGTCGACAAGAAGGAGGCGGCGCTTGTTCATGATTGTTCCCGACACTCGTCTCGCAATTGAGCTAATGCCGCGCCCGACGCCCCGCCAATCACAACGCCGTGTGGCACCAGTCGCCTTTCGCGCAAATTAACGGTTGCGGCCGCGCTAGGGTTGCGGCGCCGTGTCTGCGGCCGGCCGCTGCCCGAACAGCGCCGAGCCGATCCTCACATGGGTAGCGCCCATCTCGACCGCAACGGGAAAATCCCCGCTCATGCCCATCGACAGCTTGTCCACCCCCGCGTCCCGCGCCAGCGTCGCGAGATGGGCGAAATAGGGACCGGGCGGTTCGCCCTCGGGCGGGATGCACATCAGGCCGACAACGTTCAGCCGGTAAAAATTCATGCACTTTCGGCAGAATTCTACGGCTTCTGCCGGCGCGATGCCGCTCTTTTGCGGCTCCTCCCCGATATTGACCTGCACGAAGAGCGGCAGGCTTTTGCCCGTCCGCTCGAACTCGGCCTTGAGCGCTTCGGCCAGCCGTTCGCGGTCCAGCGTTTCGATGACGTCGAACAGCGCGACGGCCTCTTTCACCTTGTTGGTCTGCAGCGGCCCGATCAGGTGCAGCTCGACATCCGGGAATTTCGCCTTCAGTTCCGGCCACTTGGCCTTGGCTTCCTGCACCCGGTTCTCGCCGAAGACGCGCTGCCCCGCCGTGAGGAAGGGTTCGATCGCCTCGGCCGGAAAGGTCTTCGAGACGGCGACCAGTTCCACATGCTCGGGCGGCGCGCCGAATCGCTGCCGCGCCTTTTCGATTTCCCGCCGGATGATCCCGAGCCGCTCCCGGGCCCGCTCCGCTGCCTCGTCCATCAGCCTCACCGGAGCCTTGTTTCTTGACCCATGGGGCCTTTTCTGGTGATGGTCCGGTAACGAAATTCCCCCAAGAACGCAATCTGCCGCCTATTGCGCCCCAAGGACGTAACCCGTGACCGTCGAACGCTATAACCCGCGCGAAAAAGAACCGCACTGGCAGAAAATCTGGGAGGAGCGCCAGTCCTTCGTGCTGCGCGACGATGACAAGCGCGATCCCTATTACGTGCTCGAGATGTTCCCCTATCCCTCGGGCCGCATCCATATGGGGCATGTGCGCAATTACACCCTCGGCGATGTCCTTGCCCGCTATATGCGCGCCAAGGGCCGCAAGGTGCTGCATCCCATGGGCTGGGACGCCTTCGGCCTGCCCGCCGAAAACGCCGCCATGCAGAACAAGGTGCCGGCGCGCGACTGGACCTACGCCAATATCGCCAATATGCGCAAGCAGTTGAAGGCGATCGGCCTCTCCTATGACTGGACGCGCGAATTCGCCACCTGCGACGTCGATTACTACCACCAGCAGCAGAAGCTCTTCCTCGATTTCCTGGAAGCTGGCCTCGTCGCGCGCAAGAAATCCAAGGTGAACTGGGACCCCGTCGACATGACCGTGCTCGCCAACGAGCAGGTGATCGACGGCCGCGGCTGGCGCTCCGGCGCCCTCGTCGAGCAGCGCGAGCTGACCCAATGGTTCCTCAAGGTCTCGGATTACGCCGAGGACCTGCTGACCGGCCTCGATAAGCTCGACCGATGGCCGGAAAAGGTGCGCACCATGCAGCGCAACTGGATCGGCAAGTCGGAAGGCCTCTATTTCGAATTCGGCGTCAAGGGCGCGCCGGCCGGCTTCGAGAAGCTGCCCGTCTTCACCACGCGCCCCGATACCATGCACGGCCCGACCTTCGCCGCCATCGCCGCCGACCACCCGCTGGCCGCCGAACTGGCCAAGACCCGGCCGGAAATCGTCGAATTCATCGAGCGCTGCCATCAGATCGGCACTGCCCAGGAAGCCATCGATACCGCCGAAAAGCTCGGCTTCGATACCGGGCTGAAGGTGACGCATCCGGCCGATCCGAACTGGGAGCTGCCGCTCTACATCGCCAATTTCGTTCTGATGGACTACGGCACCGGCGCCATTATCGGCTGCCCGGCGCATGACCAGCGCGACCTCGACTTCGCCCGCAAATACGGCCTGCCGGTGCTGGACGTCTATGTGCCCGTCGACAGCGACGAACGCGTCGGCGACGTCGCCTATGTGCCGCCCAAGACGGAGAAGGTCCGCTACATCAATTGGTTCGGCGAGCCCGGCATCCTGACCAATTACGAGGCCATGGACAAGACGCTGCGCCTTTTCGAGCAGAAAGGCTGGGGCAAGGCGCAGACGCAGTACCGCCTGCGCGACTGGGGCATTTCGCGCCAGCGCTATTGGGGCTGCCCGATTCCGGTGATCCATTGCGAAAGCTGCGGCACCCTGCCCGTGCCGCGCGACCAGCTTCCGGTGAAGCTGCCGGACGATATTCCCACCGACAAGCCGGGCAATGCGCTCGACCACCATCCGACCTGGAAGCACGTCGCCTGCCCCAATTGCGGCGGCAAGGCCGAGCGCGAGACGGACACGATGGACACTTTCGTCGACTCGTCCTGGTACTACACGCGCTTCACCGCGCCCAAGGCGGCCGAGCCGACCGAGCCGGCCATCGCCAATGCCTGGCTGCCGGTCGACCAATATGTCGGCGGTGTCGAACATGCGATCCTGCACCTGCTCTATTCGCGCTTCTTCACCCGCGCGATGCGCAAGGCCGGCCACCTGAATCTCGACGAGCCGTTCAAAGGCCTGTTCACCCAGGGCATGGTCACGCACGAGACCTATAAATCGGCCTCGGGCGAATGGCTGAACCCAGCCGATGTCGTCATCGAGACGGTCGACAATGTCCGCCGCGCCAGCCTCATCACCACCGGCGCGCCGGTCGAGATCGGCTCGATCGAAAAGATGAGCAAGTCCAAGAGGAACGTGGTGGACCCCGACGAGATCGTCGCCACCTACGGCGCCGACACCGCACGCTGGTTCATGCTCTCGGATTCGCCGCCCGAGCGCGACGTGCAGTGGACGGAAGCCGGCGTCGAAGGCGCCAGCCGCTTCCTGCAGCGCATCTGGAAGCTCGTCGCCGAATTCGTCGAGACGCGGGACGATCTGCGCATCCGCCTCAATGGCGACGGCGACGCGGGCGTGCTGGAATTGCGCAAGCTCACCCACCGCAGCGTCAGGAATGTGGGCGAGGAGATCGAAGGCCTGCGCTTCAACCGCGCCGTGGCCCAGATTTACGAACTGGCCAACGCCCTGGCGAAATTCCAGCAGGCGCATGACAAATCCATCACGGCCAGCCAGCTCGAGGCGCTGGGCGAGGGCGTCGAGCGGCTGGTGCAGCTGGTTGCCCCGATGATGCCGCATCTGGCTGAAACATGCTGGGAAGCGCTCGGCAAGCAGGGGCTGGTTGCCGACGCCGCCTGGCCGGCAGTCGATCCGGCGCTGCTGGTGGAGGATTCGGTGACCGTCGCCGTGCAGGTCAATGGCAAGCTGCGCTCCACCATCGAGCTGCCGGTGGGTGCTTCACGTGAATCGGTCGAAGAGATCGTCCTCGCGCTGGAGCCGGTTACGCGCCTGCTCGACGGCAAGGCGCCCAAGAAGCTGATCATCGTCCCGGACAGGATCGTCAATGTCGTCCTATAAAGCGCTCTTCCGCTCTGGCCTCGCGGCCGCTGCCCTGGCCGGGGCGCTGATGCTCTCGGGCTGCAGCGGCTTTACCCCGGTCTATAGCGACCAGAGCAGCTCGGCGCTCGCCCTGCACTTCGCCGATCCGAACAATCCGCTCGAGCAGATCGTCTATCAGGACCTCGGGCGCCGTTTCGGCATGACCGACAGCCCGGATGCCCCGCAGGTGAGCGTAGCGGTCAGCAGCTTCGCCCGTCCGCTGACGCAATCGACGACGGCCGATCCGGCGCAGAGCAATCTGATGACGGCGACCGGCGTGCTGCGCATTACGCGCAACGGCCAGTCGGTACTGACGGCCACCCGGCAGGCCACGGCGACCTATACGACCGACAGCCAGGCACTCGCCGACAATTCCGCGCAGCAGGCCGCGAGCGAACAGGCAGCCCATGCGCTCGCCGAAACGCTTGAACTCACCATCATGTCGGCGCTGGCCCCCGCTCCCGCCCCGGCGCAATGACCGCGCTCAAGGCGCACGAAACCGGCCGCTATCTCGACCGCCCCGACCTGCGGGAGGGTGTCTTCCTTGCGTATGGTCCCGATGCCGGCCTCGTGCGCGAGACCGCCCAGCGGCTCACGGCCTTCCTCGCCACCGGCAGCGAACCCGCCGAAATCATGGTCCTCGACGGCCAGGAGCTCGATGGCGACCCCGGGCGATTGGCCATGGAAGCCAAGACCGATTCGCTTTTCGGCGGCCGGCGGGTGCTGCGCGTTCGGGGCGCCGGCAAATCCCTGACCACGACGCTCAGCGACTTCGTCGCGGCCCCCGAAGGCGCCGCAATCGTCCTCGAAGCGGGCAATCTCACGCCGCGCGACCCCCTGCGCGCGCTGGTCGAGGCCGGGAAATTCGGCCGCGCCCTGCCCTGCTATCCGGACAGCGACGAAACCCTGCTGCGGCTGATTTCCGAGACCTTTTCCAAGGCCGGCATCGCCGCCGATCCCGATATTGCCCAGACGCTGCGCGACCTGCTGGGCAATGACCGCGAAATCACCCGGCGGGAACTGGAAAAGCTCACCCTTTACGCCGCGGCAAGCAAGCGCCTGACCCGCGCCGACGTGCTGACGCTCTGCGCCGACAACGGCGCCCTCGTCATGGACGAGATCATCGATGCAGCGGCCGGCGGGCGCGCCGACCGGCTCGACGAAGCCCTGACCCGCGCCCTGGCGCTCGCCATCAACCCGCAGCAATTGCTGAGCGCCCTGTCGTTCCACCTTGCGGCGCTGCGACGCTGGCGAGCCGAGGCCGATGGCGGCCGCTCGATCCGCGACGCGCTCGACGGCGCCCGCCCCAGGCCGCACTTTTCGCGCCGGGCGGCGCTCGAGCAGCAATTGCGCCTGTGGAACGACGCTGCCCTCGCCGCTGCGACGGGGCGGGTTCTCGCCGCCACCGCCGAAAGCCGCCGCCGCCCCGCCCTCGCGGACGCCATCCTGCGCCGCACGCTGCTGGCCCTCAGCCGCATGGCCGCCGAGCGCTAGCGAGGCATTCGCCTCGACTGGCCTTTCGACGGGCGATGTCGGGTGGCCCAAGCCGCCGACCTGTCGGTCGAATCGTAAGAAACTGGATTCCCGCCTTCGCGGGAATGACGTCGTGGTTGGGAAAGGCCCCGCCTCCAAACGTCATTCCCGCGAAGGCGGGAATCCAGTTTGCAACCCCAAAACAAAGAGGGCGACCGATCAAGCCGCCCTACCTCGCCGCATCGAAAATCCGGTCAAGCCGAATGGCTTGTCAGCTTGAAGCAGAGATTATCGAGCTGCTCCAGGGTCTTGTAGCGGATTTCCAGCCGTCCGCCCTGCTCCTTGTGCTCTACCGAAACGGCAAGGCCCAGCGCGTCGGACAGGCGCTTCTCCAGCGCCGCCGTGTCGGGGTCGCGCTCTGCCGGCGCCGTCCGGGCGCCGCCCGCCGCGCCGCGCCTGCCGTTATTCTGGCTCAGCTCCTCGGCCGCGCGCACCGAGAGCCCGCCGCTGACGATGCGGCGCGCCAGGCCGAGCGGATCGGCCGCCGTAATCAGCGTCCGCGCATGCCCCGCCGTGAGCTCGCCCCGGGCCAGCATGTCACGCACGTCCGGCGGCAGCTTGAGCAGGCGCAGCGTATTGGCGACATGCGAGCGGCTCTTGCCGATCACCTGCGCCAGGTCCTGCTGCGTATAGCCGAACTGCTCCATCAGCTGGCCGTAGCCCATGGCTTCTTCGAGCGGATTGAGGTCGGCGCGTTGCACATTCTCGATAATGGCGAGCTCGAGCGCTTCCTTGTCGTCCACCTCGCGCACGATGACCGGCACATCGTTGAGCCCGGCCCGCTGCGAGGCGCGCCAGCGCCGCTCGCCGGCGATGATCTCATAGGTCCGCCCGTCGCCCGTGGGGCGGACGAGCAGAGGCTGCATCACGCCCTTCTCGCGAATCGAATTCGTCAATTCCTCGAGCTGGTCGGCGTCGAAGTCGCGGCGGGGGTTCTGCCGGTTGGCGACGATCGATTCGACCGGCAGGCGCCGGACACCGTTCGAACCCTCGGCGGCGCGGACAACTTCCGTTGTCGCCATATCGCCGATCAGCGCGGCCAGGCCGCGCCCGAGGCGGGTCGGTTTCTCGTTCATAGCGTCACCTCTCAAGCGGCATTGTTGAGCCGCCTTTCGCGGCGGATCACCTCCGTCGCGAGCCGCAGATAAGCCTGGCTGCCGGCGCATTTAAGGTCGTAAAGCAGGGCCGGCTTGCCATAGGACGGCGCCTCCGAAAGCCGCACATTGCGCGGGATGACCGTCTCGTAGACCAGTTCGCCCATTTCCGTCCGTACGTCCTGCAGGACCTGCTGGGACAAATTGTTGCGCTGGTCGAACATGGTCATCACCACGCCCTGGATGGACAGGCGCGGATTCAGCGTCGTTCGGATTTGCTCAATCGTATTAAGCAGTTGGCTCAGGCCCTCGAGCGCGAAAAACTCGCATTGCAGCGGCACCAGGACGGCATCGGCGGCGACCAGCGCATTGATCGTCAGCAGGTTGAGCGAGGGCGGGCAATCGATCAGCACATAGCTCACCGGCCTGCCGTCGATCAGCAGGTCCTCGAGCCCGCGCAGCGCCTCCCGCAGCTTGTAGGCCCGGTCGGCATGCTGCGCGATCATCATCTCGACGCCGGCCAGATCGATGGTCGACGGCACGATGGCGACGTTCGGCACCTCGGTTTTGACGGCGGCGCGAGAGACCGTCGATTCCCCGACCATCAACTCATAGCTCGAAATCTCGCGCTGGTTGCGGCCGATGCCGAGGCCCGTCGAGGCATTGCCCTGCGAATCAAGGTCGATGATCAGGACGCGCTCGCCCACCGCGGCCAGCGCCGTGGCAAGGTTGATGGCCGTCGTCGTCTTGCCGACGCCACCCTTCTGGTTCGCGAGAGTCAGTATGCGGGGAGCCACCTGGTCCTCCAGAATCAGCCGTCTATCCCTTTGATCGAGCGCGGCAATTGCTGATTTGCAGCAGCGCGGCATCGGGATTCGTATCGCTGGGTATGATTACCACGTCGAACGACCAGTTGGAACGCGCTTGCGCGATCTCTTCACCGTGTTCGCGTCCCTTATGGAAAATCCCTTTTGTATCAGGGGCAAAGAACGGCGCAGCCAGCGTCAGCAGCTCAGGCAGCGGCGCCAGTGCACGCGACGTGATCACGTCGGGCGCTGTTTCACGTGAATCAATTTCCTGCGCCGGCACGGCCCGGACGTCCAGTTCCAGCTGCAGCTCCCGACCAACGGTTCGCAGGAAGCTCGCCTTACGTGAGGTCGGCTCGACCAGGGTAAAGCGTCCCCGACCCTTCAGCGCCACCGCCAGGGGTATGGCGGGAAGTCCGCCGCCGCTCCCCAAGTCCAGGAACACCCGGTCGCTGCCTGCGACGAGCCTCAGCACCTGCAGGCTGTCCGCAATATGCCTGCGCCACAAATCCTGCAGCGTTTCACGTGAAACAAGATTCTGCACCTGCTGCCATTTGGTCAGGAGCGCGGCATAAACCTGCAGATCGCCGAGCACCGCCTCGGCGGGCCGGGTGAAATATGCCGCATAAGGTGCGACCGCCTCGCTTGGCTCCAATCAGACCGCCTGCTTGAGATATCCGCGCCGCATGATCGACAGCAGCAGCGTAACGGCCGCCGGGGTCATCCCGTCAATCGCCTGCGCCTGTGCAATCGTCGCCGGTCGATGTAGCTTCAATTTCTGGCGGCACTCGGCCGACAGACCGGGAATACCGTCGAAGTCGATCCAATCCGGGATTGCCCGCGCCTCGTCGCGCCGCACAGCCTCGACATCCGACCGCTGCCGCTCGACATAGACCGCATATTGGGCATCGATCGCCAATTGCTCGAGCGTGTCGCGCCCGAGCGTATCGACCTCCGGCCAAAGCCGGGCCAGCTCCGCCGGCCCGACGCCCGGGTAAGACATCAGGGCGAAGGCACTGCGCCGCACCCCGTCGGCATTCACCGCGATACCGGCCGCGCGCGCGGCACTCGGCGTTGCCGTCAATGTTTCAAGCAGGGCGCGCCCGCGCTCCAGCCGCCCGCGCCGCTCGGCAAACACGTCCCCCCGCTGCTCGCCAACAAGCCCGAACGCCAGGCCCAGGGGCGTCAGACGTTCCGCCGCGTTGTCGGAGCGCAGATGCAGTCGGAATTCGGCCCGCGAGGTGAACATCCGGTAAGGCTCGCTGACCCCGCGGGTCGTCAGATCGTCGACCATGACACCGAGATAGCTCTCCGTGCGCGACAGCGTGAGCGGCGCGCTGCCCTTAGCCGCAAGCGCCGCATTGGCGCCGGCGAGCAGACCCTGGGCGGCGGCTTCCTCGTAGCCCGTCGTACCGTTGATCTGCCCCGCCAGATAGAGGCCCGGCAGGCGCTTCAGCTCCAGGGTCGGGCGCAGTTCGCGCGGATCGACATGGTCGTATTCGATCGCATAGCCGGATCGCAGAATGGCCACGTCGGCGAGTCCGGGCATGGTGCGGAGGAACTGTTCCTGCACCTCAGCCGGCAGCGAGGTCGAAAGGCCGTTGGGATAGATCGTGTCATCGTCGAGTCCTTCAGGCTCAAGGAAAATCTGATGGCTCTCCCGATCGGCGAAGCGGACGATCTTGTCCTCTATCGATGGGCAGTAGCGCGGACCCCGGCTTTGGATTCGGCCGGAATACATCGCCGAGCGATGCAGGTTTTCGGAGATGATCCGATGCGTTTCGACAGTCGTACGCGAAATGTAGCAGCTCACCTGCGGCGTGGTAATGACCGGGGTGAGCGGCGAAAACGGCTCCGGCTCGTCATCGCCCGGCTGCTCCTCGAGGACCGAGAAATCGATCGTTCGTCGGTTCAGCCGCGCCGGCGTGCCGGTCTTCAGCCGCCCGAGGCGCAGGCCAAGCGCCTCAAGGCGCGTCGACAGCCCGAGCACGGGCCTCTCTCCAATGCGCCCGGCGGGAAAGCTTTCCTCTCCCCTATGAATGATGCCGCGAAGGAAGGTACCCGTCGTCAGCACCACCGCCCGGGCCGAAATGCACCGCCCATCGAGCAATACGACGCCGCTCACCGCCCCGTCGGCGCCGACGAGAAGGTCGTCGACCTCGGCTTCCACGACGTCGAGACCCGGCTGCGCCGAAATGGCGCCCTGCATTGCGGCCTTGTACAGCTTGCGATCGGCCTGCGCCCGCGGCCCCCTCACCGCCGGGCCCTTCCGCCGGTTGAGGACGCGGAACTGGATGCCCGCGGCGTCGGCGACCCGGCCCATCAGCCCGTCCAGCGCATCGATTTCCCGCACTAAATGGCCCTTGCCGAGCCCGCCAATCGCGGGATTGCAGCTCATCTCGCCAATGGTCGCGACTTTATGCGTCACCAGGGCCGTCGGCACGCCGAGCCGGGCCGCGGCCGCCGCTGCCTCGCAGCCTGCATGTCCGCCGCCAACGACGATCACGCCATATTCCGCGGTCACCGCCACCTCCAAAATCCCGCCGCTCTTACCGGACAACCCGTCGCGTGTTTCACGTGAATCATTTACCGATGCAGAATGCGCTGAACAGCCGGTCGAGCACCATCTCAGCGTCGACCTTTCCCACGAGCCGAGCCAGCACATGCCCCGCCGCGCGCAGCGACTCGGCGGCCAACTCGAGCCGGTCGAGGTCGATTCCTTCGAGTTCAGTCACCGCCATGCGCAACGCCACCACGTCCCGCTCGCGGCTGACCCCCGCCGGCTCGCCACCAACGCCGGCAGCCGCGGCCGCCTTCAAGCGGCCCAGCAGCTCATCGATCCCCTCGCCGGTCCGCGCCGAAATGTCGCCTCTGCCCAAATCGGCCTTGGTGCCGACCTCCCAGACCGGACAGCTCGCCGGCGGCTTCTCGACGGCGCTCACGTCCGGCGCGGTCAGCCACAGCATCAGGTCCGCCGCCTCGATCTGGCGTCGCGCCCGCCGCACACCTTCCGCCTCCGCGCGGCTCTCGGTATCGCGCAGCCCCGCCATATCCACCAGCACGACCAGCTGCCCGCCCAGCTCGAGCGGCACTTCCTTCACGTCGCGCGTGGTCCCCGGTTCGTCGCTGACAATAGCCGCATCCGTCTGCGACAACGCATTGAGGAGGCTCGACTTTCCGACATTCGGCGGTCCGGCGAGCGCCACCCGGAAGCCTTCGCGTACGCGTCGTCCCTGCGCGAAGGAGGCCGCGGCGCGCTCCATATCCGCCCTGAGCCCCGCGAGCTCCGTCGCGAAATTCCCGGACAGCTCGCCCACATCGCCTTCATCGGCGAAATCGAGCTGTGCTTCGATCCCGGCCTGGAGGTCGAGCAGCTTCCGCCGCCAATTCTCGATCCGCGACGACAGATTGCCGTCAAGGCGGGCCAGCGCCTGCCGCCGCTGCGATTCCGTCTCTGCCTCGATCAGATCGCCAAGGCCCTCGACGGCCGTCAGGTCGAGCTTGCCGTTCTCGAACGCTCGCCGCGTGAATTCGCCCGCCTCGGCCAGCCTCACGCCCGGCTGCGACGACAACACGCCCAGCAAGGCACCGATCACCGCGCGCGAACCATGCACTTGGAGTTCGGCGCAATCCTCGCCGGTGAAGCTGTTCGGGCCGGGAAACCACGCGATGAGCCCGCGATCGATCAGCTCGCCGCCCCAT
>DASZUI010000077.1:0-12821 GCA_035547675.1 Devosia sp. | reverse complement strand
GGCGCCGCCGGCACGTTGACGAATTTGGTGGCCAGCACCCAATGGTCGCGATGCGCCTTGATGCCCTTGCCGACGACGGTCTCGGAGGCGCCATCGCCATAGACATCGGCGGTATCGATGAAGTTGACGCCCTGCTCGCGCGCCTTGTCGATGATGCGGAAGGCCACCTCGTCAGGCGTCTGGTCGCCGAACATCATGGTGCCGAGGCAGAGCGGGGAAACCTTCAGCGCGCTGCGGCCGAGATAGCGGTAGTCCATGTGGGTTCCTCCTGATGGCTGCGCGGGTTAGCAAACTGGATTCCCGCCTGCGCGGGAATGACGTCCTGCTGGGGCAAGGCCTTGCCATCCTCCAGCGTCATTCCCGCGCAGGCGGGAATCCAGTTTAGTCACAAGCTCCCGCGATCGGGAGGACTTAACCGACAAACTTATTGTTCTTCGGGAAGCCGTTGGGGGGCTGGCGGCCGGCCTGGGCGCGTTCGCCGATCCAGTCGCGTAACTCCTCGACCGGCCGGGTAAAGGTGCGGCCGGAACTGTCGGTCCAGGTCAGGCCGTCGCTTGCCGCGAAGGCCTTGATGTCCGAAACCCCGCCGTCCTTGTATTTCTGCAGCCGGACGCCCTTGCCGCGCGACATGGCGGGCAGTTCGTCCATCTTGAAGATGAGCAGTTTGCGGTTTTCGCCGATGACGGCGACCATGTCGCCGGCCGCCGGCACGATCAGCCGCGCCTCGTCTTCGCCCGAGACATTGAGGATCTGCTTGCCCTTGCGGGTATTGGCGACGAGTTCGTCCTCGTCGACCACGAAGCCATTGCCGGAAGAGGAGGCAACCAGCCGCTTCTGGCCGGGGCGATAGACGAAGAGGTCGACAATGTCGTGCCCCTCCTCGATATCGACCATCAGTCGCACCGGCTCGCCCTGCCCTCGCCCGCCCGGCAGGCGATCGCCCGAGAGGGTGAAGACCTTGCCGTTCGTCGTCAGCATGAGGAGCTTGTCGGTCGTCTCCGCCTTGAGCGACAGCTTCAGCCGGTCGCCGGCCTTGAAGCCCTTCTCGTCGATCTCGTCGGTGTGGCCTTTGAGCGCGCGGATCCAGCCCTTTTCGGAAAGGATGATGGTGATGGGCTCCCGCTCGATCATCGAGACTTCGATGTCCTCGACATCGTGCGCCGGCGCCTCGCCCACATCGGTGCGGCGGCGGCCGAGCGGGGTATCCTTGCCATAGGCCTTCAGCAGGTCGCCGACCTGGCGGGCGATCTCGCCCCATTGCCGCTTGTCGGAGGCGAGGAGGTTGTTAAGGTGGTCCTGCTCCTCCGACAATTCCTTGTGTTCCTGGCGCAGCTCCATTTCCTCGAGCTTGCGCAGCGAGCGCAGGCGCATGTTGAGGATGGCTTCGGCCTGGTTGTCCGTGAGGTTGAAGGTCGCCATCAGCACCGGCTTGGGCTGGTCTTCCTCGCGGATGATGCGGATCACCTCGTCGAGGTTCAGATAGGCGACGATATAGCCGTCGAGCACTTCGAGACGCCGGGCGATCTGGTCGAGCCGGTGCTGCGAGCGGCGGACCAGCACCTCCTTGCGGTGCTCGAGCCAGGCCTTGAGCGCCTCGGCGAGGCTCATGACCTTGGGCACCTGCCCCTTGTCGAGCACATTCATGTTGAGCGGAATGCGCTGCTCGAGCTCGGTCAGGCGGAACAATTGCTCCATGAGGAGCGCC
This sequence comes from Devosia sp., assembly GCA_035547675.1. Taxonomy (GTDB): domain Bacteria; phylum Pseudomonadota; class Alphaproteobacteria; order Rhizobiales; family Devosiaceae; genus DASZTU01. The sequence continues at coordinate 11,116 of DASZUI010000077.1, read as the reverse complement.
GCATCCACGGTGCCGGCGCGGGGTTCGAGCACCAGGCGGATGTCGTCGGCGCTCTCGTCGCGCACGTCCTTGAGCAGCGGCAGCTTCTTGGCCAGCAACAGCTCGGCGATCTTCTCGACCAGCCGGGACTTCTGCACGCCGTAAGGAATTTCGGTGACGACGATCTGATAGACGCCGCGGCCCTTCTCCTCGCGGTTCCAGCGGGCGCGCAGGCGGAAGGCGCCGCGGCCGGTGGCGTAGGCCTGGGCGATGCTCTCCCGGGTCTCGACGAGAATACCGCCGGTCGGAAAGTCCGGCCCCGGCACGAAGCGCATCAATTCCTCGGCCGAGGCGTCGGGGTTCACATTGATCAGGTGCAGCGCCGCTTCGCAGAGCTCGGCGACATTGTGGGGCGGCACGGAGGTCGCCATGCCGACGGCGATGCCCGTCGATCCGTTCGCGAGCAGGTTCGGGAAATTCGACGGGAGCACCACGGGCTCTTCGCCCGAGCCGTCATAAGTGGGCTTGAAGTCGACGGCGCTCTCGTCGATGCCTTCGAGCAGGCGGATGGCGACGTCCGTCATGCGGCTTTCGGTGTAGCGCATGGCCGCGGCGCTATCGCCGTCGATATTGCCGAAATTGCCCTGCCCGTCGACGGTCGGGTAGCGCATGGAAAAATCCTGCGCCAAACGGACCAGCGCGTCATAGATCGAGGCGTCGCCATGGGGGTGGAACGAGCCCATGACGTCGCCGACCACCTTGGCCGATTTCTTGTAGGCACCATCGGGATCGAGGCGCAGCAGGCGCATGCCGTAGAGGATGCGGCGATGCACCGGCTTCAGCCCGTCGCGGGCATCCGGCAGGGCGCGCTGGGTGATGGTCGAGAGCGCGTAAGAGAGGTAGCGCTGTTCGAGCGCGGCGCGCAGGTCGACGATGTCGCGCCGGTCGCCCTCGGGCTGCTCGATATCGGTATCAGCCATGCGTCAGGGCCGTGAAGTTGAAATGGCGAATCATCTGCCGACTATAGCCGACCCGAGAGAATATCGACCAAGAGCGCCCGGGTTGGCGGCGGGTCGATGGCGCGCGGCATCCACACATGCCGGTCGAGGAAATAGCCGGTGAGCGCGAAAGCCGCCTCGACCTCCCCCGCTTCCGGCTCGGCCTTGCGGTCGATAAGGAAGGCGGGTAGCGGAAAAAGTCGGTCGAGATAAGGCGCGGCGGCGGCAAGGCTCACCGCCCTGCCGGATTTGGGCGAGACATGGGTCAGGCCCGTGGTGACGCCCGTCACCGCACAGCTCGCAAGGTCGAGGCCGAAGCCGAGTTCTTCCAGCAATGTCAGTTCGAAACGGGCCAGTGCGGCGCCCAGCGCGGCGTCATCCGTCGCATCGAGCAGACGGATGACGAGGCCGAGCAGCCGGTCATGCGGATCGCGCTCGGGCAAGAGGCGGAGGTGGTCGCAAAGCAATTGGGCGGCGTAGAGCCGGGTCCGGCTGGCGATGAGGTTGGCGGCACGCGAATCCGTGACTTCCAGCGCGAAGGTGCCCAGATGCTCCTCGAGCCGCGCCCGCCAGGTAAGCTGCACGGAATTGCCGGCCTGCAGCGCCGCCGCATATTTCATCGAGCGGCCGCCGCGCACGAGGCCCATATGGCGACCACGGCCCTCGACCATCACCTCGGCGATGACGCCCGTCTCGCCATGGCGCCTGACGCCGATGATCAGCCCTTCGCCGGTCCATTGCATTAAGCTGAGATAGGCGGAATCGATCGAACTCTCAACGCCCAGGGCGGCGGCTGGAGGGGCCGGCATGACGAGACAGGTGCTTTTTGTGCAGGGCGGCGGCAGCGGCGCCCATGACGAGTGGGACAGCAAGCTCGTCGCCAGCCTTACCGAACGGCTCGGCGCCGGCTACGACGTCCGCTATCCGCTAATGCCGAACGAGGGAGAGCCCCGGTATGCGGCATGGAAGGCGGCGCTGATCGAGCAGATCGACCGGCTCGATGACGGCGCGATCGTCGTTGGCCATTCGATCGGCGCGGCCATTCTGATCAACACGCTCGCCGAACATGCGCCGAAGCAGCCGCTTGGCGGCATCTTCATTCTTGCCGCTCCGTTCATCGGGGACGGCGGCTGGCCGAGCGACGAAATCCAGCCGAGGGGCGATCTGGCGGAGCAACTGCCCAGCGTTCCCGTCTTTTTCTATCACGGCACGGCCGATGAGATCGTGCCCTTCGCCCATCTCCAGCTCTATGCAAGTGCGCTGCCGCAAGCCGCCGCACGGGCGCTCGATGGCCGCGATCACCAGCTCGGCAATGATTTGAGCGAAGTCGCCGAGGACATTCGAGGGCTTGCCGCCGGCCTGGCTTCGATCCGGCGGCATTGATTGCGTGGCTGGGGCAGGCCGGATATGGGCGATTACGAGGTTTTGGCCGCCGCCTAAGAGGCGATCCAAACAGAGATTCCCGCTTACGCGGGAATGACGAAGTGAGCGGGACAGCGCCTTGCCAGACCCCCGGCGTCATTCCCGCGAAGGCGGGAATCCAGTTTCTTCACTTCGTCCAGTCGAGCCCCATTTCGCGATAGCGTTCGGGGTCGTCGGCCCATTTCTCGCGCACCTTCACGAAGAGGAAGAGGTGCACGTCGGTATCGAACATGCCGATGAGCTCGGCGCGGGCCTCCGCCCCGATGGCCTTGATGGTCTGGCCGCCGGCGCCGAGGATGATCTTCTTGTGCTGGTCGCGGGTGACGTAGATCACCTGGTCGATCTTGTAGGACCCGTCCTTTTTGACCTCGAAGCGCTCGGTTTCGACCGTGGTGTTGTAGGGGATTTCCTCATGGATGCGGAGGAACAGCTTCTCGCGCGTCACCTCGGCGGCGGTGAGCGCCAGCGTCAGGTCGGTGAGCTGGTCCTCGGGGAAGTGCCAGGGACCCTCGGGCACGTGTTCTTCCACCCAGTGCAGGAAGTCGCCGACGCCCTCGCCGCGCGTCGCCGAGATCATGAATGTCGCCTCGAAATTCAGGCGCTCGTTGAGCCCGGCGGAGAGCGCCAGCAGCTTTTCGTGCCGGATCAGGTCGATCTTGTTGAGTACGAGAATTTTCGGGTGCCAGATGTTCTCCAGCCCTTCGAGCAGCGATTCAACTTCCGGGGTTATCCCCCTTTCGGCATCGAGGATAAGCGCGACCAGGTCGGCATCCCCTGCCCCGGTCCAGGCGGACTGCACCATGGCGCGGTCGAGCCGACGCTTGGGGGCGAAGATGCCCGGGGTATCGATGAATACGACCTGCGTCGGCCCGTCGGTCACGACGCCGCGGATCTGGGCGCGCGTCGTCTGTGCCTTGTGGGTGACGATCGACACCTTGGTGCCGACCAGCGCATTGAGCAGCGTCGACTTGCCGGCGTTGGGCGCCCCGACCAGCGCCACGAAGCCGCAGCGGGTCGCCGCCGCCGTGCCGTCGCCGCCGACGATCTCGGTATCGCGCTCGCTCATCAGGCGGATTTCCAGACGTTTTCGCGCAGCAGGAAGGCTTCGGCGGCCTTGTGCTCGGCGAGCTTCTTGGAGGGGCCGGTGGCCGAAAGCGGCTCATAGCCCTCGATGCGCACGGATATGGTGAATTGCGGCGCGTGGTCGGGTCCCTTGCGCTCCGTCTCGATATAGGCGGGCGGCTCGAGGCCCCTCCCCTGCGCCCACTCCTGAAGCGTGGTTTTGGCATCGGCGCGGTCGCCGCCGGCAAAGCCGATCTCGTCGCCGAACAGGGTTTCGATCACTTCATAGGCCCGGCCGAGCCCGCCATCGCAATAAATGGCGCCGATGATCGCCTCGGTGACGTCCCCCAGGATCGCGTCCTTCTGGGCCCCACCCGTTCGGGCTTCGCTGTCGCCGAGGTTGAGGTCGGGGCCGAGATCGAGCTTCCGCGCAACAGCCGCACAGCTTTCCTTGCGGACCAAAGCATTGAGGGCGCGCGACAGCTCGCCCTCATTGGCCTTTGGCAGCTTGCGGTAGAGCAAATCGGCCACGACCAGCCCGAGCACCCGGTCGCCCAGGAATTCGAGGCGCTGGTAGGAATTGGCGATGCGCTTGCCGGGCGAGACGGCGCTCGAATGGGTCAGCGCGCGGTCGAGCAATTCGGGGTCGGCGAAACGATAGCCAAGCCGCGCCTCCAGCTCCCTATGCTCGCGGACCCTTCTGCTCATCGATAGACGGACTGGAACATCCGATCGAGCCGCACATTGGCCGGCCATTGCCAGAACTGCCACGGCGGCAGGTCGTCCTTGATGGAGAAGAAGCGGAACTCGGCCTTGCCCTCGAGATCCTCGGCCGGCACGTAACCGACATCGGAGAGAATGCGGCTGTCCGCCGAGCGGTCGCGATTGTCGCCCATCATGAAATAATGACCCGGCGGCACGACATATTCGCCCGTATTGTCCAGCGGGCCGTCGTCGGAGATTTCCTGGATGGTGTGGACGACGCCATTGGGCAACGTTTCGCGGTAAATCTTGACCGGCACGGTGTCGTGATTGTCATCGGTATCGGTGCCGTCGGCGACGAACTGACGGTCGACCATCTTGCCGTTGATCCAGAGGCGCCCGTCCTTCATCTGAATGTGGTCGCCCGGCAGCCCGATGACGGTCTTGATATAGTCCTGGCCGGAGGTCTCGTTATAGAAGACGGCGATGTCGCCCACGTTCGGCGAGCGGCCGAAGATGCGGCCCGAAAAGGGCAGCGGGATCGGGAAGGAGTGCGGCCCGAAGCCCCAGATGAATTTGTCCGCCACGAAATAATCGCCAATCATCATGGTCGACTGCATGGAAGCGGTCGGGATCGAAAAGGGCTGGTAAAGAAAGGTCCGGAACAGAAGCGCGATCACCAGCGCCTCGACGATGACGACGATCGTGTCGCGCACCTCGTGGCGGGCGCCCTTCTTGGCGTTCGGCATGGATTGGGTCATCTCGTCTTCCGGTTCGTTGGAGGCCTCCGGCAAAAGTGGGCACCACTTTTGCGCCCGGAAGCGCGACCACTCAAGATTTGGCGTTCGACGGGTTAGGCCGAACTGGGGGCCGGGTCAACAACCGGCAGGGCCTCGATTATGACGAAGGCCTGCGCCATGCCGCCGTCGTCCGTAATGGTCAAGTGAATATGTGGCTCGTGGCCGGGCGGTACAAGGCGTGCCAAGGCGCGGGCGGCGCCGTTGGTCAACTGCATCGTAGGCTTGCCGGTGGGCAGGTTCACCACCCCCATGTCGCGCCAATAGACGCCGAAATTGAGGCCGGTCCCCAAGGCCTTGGCGCAGGCCTCCTTGGCGGCGAAGCGCTTGGCATAGGAGGCTGCACGCTGCGCCCGCCGGTCCGATTTCCGCCGCTCGATCTCGGTAAAACACCGTTGCGTGAACCGCTCGCCGTAACGCGCCAGCGTCTTTTCGACGCGCGATATGTCGCAGAGGTCGTTGCCCAGGCCGATGATCATGGGGCGACCTCTTTGCGGGCGTCTTTCGCGATCACCCCCACCCCATCCCTCCCCGCAAGGGGGAGGGAGTGCCCTGTACCAAAGCCGTGCAACGCGTCCTCCTCCCCCCTTGCGGGGGAGGATGGGAGGGGGGACCTTCGCCGGTCGCTCACGACAACCCCCGGCTGCCGGGCTTTGTCGGCGGCAGGGCGGCCAGGTCCGGGGGGAGCTGGTCGGCGGGATAGGCGGGGACCTTGTATTGGGTGAGCGCGACCAGCGGCACGCCGATATCGGCTTCGCCGGCGGAGCGGTCGATGAGGCAGGCGGCGGCGACGACGTCGGCCCCGATCGATCTCACGCAATCGACGCATTCGCGGATGGAAAGGCCGGTCGAGACGATGTCTTCAACCACGATCACCTTCTCGCCCTTGGCCAGCTCGAAGCCGCGGCGGAGCTCGAACCTGCCCTCCACGCGCTCGGTATAGATCGCCGGCAGGCCGAGGTGGCGGGCGGTTTCGTAGCCGGGGATGATGCCGCCGACCGCCGGGGAGACGACCTTCGATACATCGCCGAAGCCGGCGGCGCGGATTTTGTCCGCCAGCGCCCGACAGAGCCTTTCCGCCCTGTCGGGATACATGAAGACCCGGGCCTTCTGCAGGAAGACGGGCGAGCGCAGGCCCGAGGACAGGATGAAGTGTCCCTCGAGGATCGCGCCGCACTGCCTGAAAATATCGAGGACTTCCGCCTGCTCCACACTCAACCCCTTCGTCTTCTAGTTGCCGCGCTTTCGAGCCGGGAAAGCGGTCCCCGGCTTTTCCGGAGCCGCCCGCGGCTCGCCGTTCCATTCGAGCGTGGCGATGGTCTCGGCGTCGGCATAAGTCGCGCGCTGCACCGCCGACAGCCCGGGGCTACCCTTGAGCGTCGCCAGCACGTCCGTCAATTGTGCGAGGTCGCGAACCTCGATCTCGAACATCATCTGGTGGAAGTCGGGCGAGATCATCCGCATCATGAGATTGTTGATATTGGCCTCGCAGGAGGCGATGGCCGAGGAAATCTGCGCCAGCGAGCCCGGCCGGTTGACCGATTCCATGGTGATGGCGACCTTGTAGAGCCCATCCTCCTCGCCGGACAAATCCCAGCGCGCATCGATCCAGGCGACATCGGAATCGTGGAGATCGGTCAGCGCATCCGAATGGATCGGGTAGATCACCATCGGGCCTTCGGGCCGCAGGATCGCGACGATGCGGTCGCCGGGAACCACGCCCTCGGGCGAAATCTCGACCGGCATGTTGAAATCGAGCCCGGCGAGGGCGGCCTGCGCCTTCGGCCCCGGGCTCTGCCCGCCAGGCACGCGGAACTTGAACATGGGCATTTCGCGAAGCGCGAACCAGCCGTCGGAGCTGTCGGCAACGGGCAGCTCGAGCTTGCGCGGCCGGCGGCGGCGAATGCCCTTGACGGTCGCGAGCTCGTTGCCGAGGTCCTCCGAATTGACCTTGCCCTCGCCGATCGCCACCAGCAGCTCGCGCTTGCCGGCATGGCCCATGGCCTCGGCGAGCACCTTGGCTTCGGCTTCGTCGAGCGAAACGCCCTCGCGTTCGAGCAGCATGGAAAGCACGTGCTCGCCCATGGCGTAGGCGCGCTGCTGGGTCGCCTGGCGGACAGCGCGGCGGATGGCGGCGCGGGCCTTGCCCGTGGCGGCGATCGACTCCCAGTTCGAGGGCGGCAGATGGTTCTGGTCGCGGATGATCTCGACCTCGTCGCCCGAATTGAGCTGGGTGACGAGCGGCATGATGGCGCCGTTAATCTTGGCGCCCACGCAGGTGTCCCCGATATCGGTATGGAGCGCGTAGGCGAAATCGATGGGGGTGGCGCCGCGCGGCAGCGCGATCAGCCGCCCCTTGGGCGTGAAGCAGAACACCTGGTCCTGGAAAAGCTCCAGCTTGGTATATTCGAGGAATTCGCTGGCCGAGGCCCCCGCCGTCAGATGGGAGATGGTGGCGCGCAGGGACTGATAGGCCTTGCTCTCCTTTTCAAGCCGCTCGAGCGTCGCCGAGGCGCCGTCCTTATAGAGCGCATGGGCGGCGATGCCGAGATCGGCGACGCGGTGCATTTCCTCGGTGCGGATCTGCAGCTCGACGCGCTGCCGGCCGGGCCCGACAATGGTGGTGTGGATCGAGCGGTAGTCGTTGTGCTTGGGGACCGAGATGTAGTCCTTGAAGCGGCCGGGCACGACCTTCCAGCTCGTATGCACCACCCCGAGCGCGCGGTAGCAGTCCTCGATCGTTTTCACCACGATGCGGAAGCCGATCATGTCGGAAAGCTGTTCCAGCGCGATCTGCTTGCGCTGGATTTTCGAGAAGATCGACCAGGCAGATTTGACGCGGGCCGAGACGCGGGCCTCGATGCCTTCGGAGCGGAGCTTTTCGGCGAGTTCGGCCGAAATGCTCTTGATGGTTTCGGCGTGGTCCGCCTGCATTTCGGCGAGGCGCGAGGTAATCGCCTGATAGTGCTCGGGCTGCAGCCATTTGAAGGCCAGGTTCTCGAGCTCGGAGCGCATTTCCTGCATGCCCATGCGCCCGGCCAGCGGCGCATAGATGTCCATCGTCTCCTCGGCGATGCGCTTGCGCTTTTCGGACGGCATGAATTCGAGCGTGCGCATGTTGTGCAGCCGGTCGGCCAGCTTGACCAGCAGCACGCGCACATCGGCGGAAATGGCGAGCAGGAGCTTGCGCAGGTTCTCAGCCTGCGCCTCTTCGCGCGAGACGAGGTTCAGCCGCTCGATCTTGGTGAGGCCGTCGACGATGGCGCCGATCTCCGCGCCGAAGAGCTGGTCGATCTCGGCCCGGGTGGCGTCGGTGTCCTCGATGGTATCGTGGAGCAGGCCGACGGCGATCGAGGCGTCGTCGAGCTTGAGGTCCGTGAGAATCGCCGCCACTTCCAGCGGATGGGCAAAATAGGGGTCGCCCGAAGCGCGCATCTGGCTGCCATGCTTCTGCATGGCATAGACGTAAGCCTTGTTGAGCAGCTGCTCGTCGGTGCCGGGGTTATAGGCCTGGACCCGCTCGACGAGCTCGTATTGGCGCATCATGGCCGGAGCTCCATTGGCAGTCCATCGGCTTCGGGATGGTTCCCGGCGGAAGCAGGAATGGCGGCGTCAAGGGCGCACGGCCCTGCCGGTTCCGCTTCGCCATTCCCGCACAGGCGGGAATCCATCTGCATTTCTTTCATGTCCCCGCTTGGCGCCTTCCCGACGGCAGCAAAAAGGGCGCCGGAAATCCGACGCCCTCCAGATATAGGAAAACCGCCCCTATTCGCAATTGAACGACGGAGCGGAAGCCTGCCGCCGATCAGTCGTCGCGGCGCTCCGGCGGGGCGAGATTCTCGATGCCGCGCAGCAGCTCGTCCTCGCTCATGGTGTCGAAGCTGTCGCCATCCTCGCTGTCCAGCAGCGGGGCGGCATTGGCTTCGGGCTCGTCCACTTCCACGTATTTCTGCAGAGAATGGATGAGATCTTCACGCAAATCTTCCGGCGAAATGGTGCCATCGCCGATCTCGCGGAGTGCGACAACAGGGTTCTTGTCGTTGTCGCGATCCACGGTAATCTGCGCGCCAGCCGAAATCATGCGGGCACGGTGTGCCGCCATCAGCACGAGGTCGAAGCGGTTGTCGACCTTCTCAATGCAATCTTCAACGGTGACGCGGGCCACGTACGTCTCCAAGCTGTGGGATGAACGCCCTACATATAGGAGCGATTGCGGCAATACAAGGGATTAGGGAACCAGTTCAGCCCCAGCCTCGTTAGTCGGTCCAGCCTTGGCATGTTTTTGTGAAAGCTGAAGCTTTGCCGTCAAAAAACCTTTGCGTGTCCTGTAACGGCGTGGCTTGTTCTTGTCACAAATTCACCGCGACCCGCTCGCAAAGTGGTTGAGCGGCAGCGAGTCGCAACCAGCAGAATTTTAAGCGTCAAACAGCCGGGTGGCGCGGCGCACCAGCCATACCCGGTAAGGAGAAGACCCATGTCGATCGACCCGCGTGAGAAAGTAGTCTTATTCATCGACGGGGCAAACCTTTATGCGACGTCCAAGGCCATCGGAATCGACATCGATTACCGCCGCCTTCTGGCCGAATTCCAGAACCGCGCCTACCTGCTCCGGGCGTATTACTACACCGCGCTGGTCGAGGAGCAGGAATACTCCTCGATCCGGCCGCTGATCGACTGGCTCGACTATAACGGCTTCACCGTCGTGACCAAGCCGGCCAAGGAATTCACGGACGCAACCGGCCGCCGAAAGATCAAGGGCAGCATGGACATAGAGCTGACCGTCGATGCGCTGGAGATGGCCGCCTATTACGACCATCTGGTGCTGTTTTCCGGCGACGGCGACTTCACCGCCCTGGTCGCGGCGCTGCAGCGGCGCGGCAAGCGCGTGACCGTGGTTTCGACCCTGACCACCCCGACGCCGATGATCGCGGACGATCTGCGGCGGCAGGCGGATTTCTTCCTCGATGTGGCCGAGCTCGCCAAAACGGTGGGCCGCATGCCGGCCGCGGAGCGGGCGGCGGCCGCCGCCGCCGTCGAGGACGGCAACCGCTAGGCCAGGACGTCGCCAGGCACTGCCCACGGTGCCTTCCGGGCAGGCGTTATGCCTGCGCGTCTGCTGGCACGCCGAGGCAGAGCAATTATCCCGAAGCCCTTTCGCGGCCCCCTTCATCGCGCGAGCCAATGTGCTAGGGCTCTGCCATGTCACAGATCCCTGCCCCCTTCGCCGTCCCCGAGCCCAATGCCCCGCATGACTGTCCGCTTTGCCCGCGGCTCGTCGCCTTTCGCGAGGAGAACCGCCGGAAATTCCCGGACTGGTTCAATGGTCCGGTGCCGAACTGGGGCGATCCCGCGCCGCGGCTGATCATCGTCGGGCTGGCGCCCGGATTGCGCGGCGCCAACCGGACGGGCCGGCCGTTTACCGGCGACTATGCCGGCGAGCTGCTCTACAAGACGCTGCTGAAATTCGGCTTGGCGACGGGCGAATTCCACGCCGATCCGGGCGATACGCTGCGGCTCACCGGCGTCATGATCGCCAATGGCGTGCGCTGCGTGCCGCCCCAGAACAAGCCGACTCCGGCGGAGATCAAGACCTGCCGGCGGTTCCTGTCGGCGACACTCGATCAGCACCCCACCGTCAAGGCCTATCTGGTGCTCGGCCGGATCGCCCATGACCAATTGCTCTCGACATTGGGCGAGCGCCGCGCCGCGTTCCCCTTCGGGCATGGCGCGCAGCATGTGCTCAGCAATGGCGCGACGCTTTTCGATAGCTATCACTGCTCGCGCTACAACACGAATACCGGCGTGCTGACGGAGGCGATGTTCGAGGACGTGGTCGGGCGGGCGGCGCGGATGGCTGCCGCGGGCTAGGTGTCAAACTGGATTCCCGCCTTCGCGGGAATGACGCCGGGGCGTGGCAGAGCCGTGCTCAAAAACCAAGTCGTCATTCCCGCGAAGGCGGGAATCCAGTTTTTTCAGCCCCGGCCGCCTTCCTTCATCAGGCGCGACTTTTCGCGATTCCAGTCGCGGTTCTTTTCGGTTTCGCGCTTGTCGTAATTCTTCTTGCCCTTGGCGAGGCCGATCAGGAGCTTGGCCAATCCGCGCTCGTTGAAATAGAGTTTCAGCGGCACGATGGTGTTGCCCGAGCGGTTGACCTCA
>DASZUI010000076.1:0-4299 GCA_035547675.1 Devosia sp. | reverse complement strand
TCGACAGGCTCAGGATGAGGTTGGGGATTGCGGGACGAGATTTCCGGATTTCTACAGTTAATTGGGCAATACCGCCCAACAACACCAACCTCATCCTGAGCCTGTCGAAGGATGGGCAGCGCCGAAGGCCAAATCGATCCGGTGGATCGATTTGAGGGGAGAAGGCCATGAGGGCTAGGCCCGATTGGCTGGGCCACGCGCACTCTACGTGTCACCTGCGAAAAGTGGGTCCAGGCGAATGCCTGGTCAGTATTTCCGCAGCAGGCCGACCAGCCGGCCCTGGACCTTGACGCGGTCGGGTCCGAAGATGCGGGTTTCGTAGGCCGGGTTCGCGGCCTCGAGCGCGACGGAATTGCCGCGTTTGCGCAGCCGCTTGAGGGTCGCTTCCTCATTGTCGACCAGGGCGACTATGATCTCGCCGGTCTGGGCGGTATCCTGCTTGTGGATCAGCACGGTATCGCCGTCGAAAATACCGGCCTCGATCATCGAGTCGCCGCGGACTTCCAGGGCGAAATGCTCGCCCGTGCCGAGCATTTCGGGGGGCACGCTGATGGTGTGGCTATGCGACTGGATGGCCTCGATGGGCGTGCCGGCGGCGATGCGGCCCATGACCGGCACCGCGACTGCCCGGCCGGCCTCGACGGGCGCTGCGCCGACGGCGGACCGGGCGGGCTGCGGCGGCACACGGCCGAGGCTGCCTTCGATCACGTTCGGCTCGAACTTGGTGCGCCGGCCGCCGAGCGAGGGGTTCATCGAATCCGGCAGCTTGATGACTTCGAGCGCTCGCGCCCGGTTGGGCAGGCGGCGGATGAAGCCGCGCTCCTCAAGGGCGGTGATCAGCCGGTGAATACCGGACTTGCTCCTCAAATCCAGCGCGTCCTTCATCTCGTCGAAGGAGGGCGGGATGCCGGTTTCCTTCATCCGGTCGTGGATGAACATGAGCAGTTCGTGTTGCTTGCGCGTCAGCATCGGTGCCCCCTCGGCGGGATTCGGAACAAAGGCTGAACATCTATAGGTGTTCCAGTTATGTTCTGCAAGACACCGATGAATTTTGAGTTAGCGCCGCCTCATTTGGGTGTCATCTGGCATTGGCCGGAGACGTTGACGAAGCCGTCGCCGGCCAGCTGCTCGGTATAGATATTGGCCGAGTACCGGATGCTCCGGCCATCGGAATGGAACAGGGAAATGGAGCTGATGCCGCTCACATAGACGCCCTCAGGGGTGACGGAGGCGGCGATGTCGGCCGGCGTGTGCTGGAATTTGTCGGAATAATAGAGCTTCTGCCCGCCGTTCCTGAACATGCTCGGGGCGTCCTGCTCATGCGCTTCGAGTGCGCCGCCGAAGACTGTGGCGATGCGGTCGAAGAGATGGGCGCCGCCAAAGGCGAAGGCCGCGGTAAGGCGTGCGCTGTGATAAATGCGGTTCGGGGCGCTGCCGCCGACGGAGGCGGGCTGCCAGCTCATCCTGACGCTGCTCTGGCCGATCTGGGCCGGTTTGGTGTTCATCTCGCTGCGGAACTGGGGATCGACGATCGTGCAGACGAGATCGAGCGGCACGGGAGCCGCTGCGATGGCGGTGGTCGAGAGCACGGGGAAAAGCAGCAGGCAAAGGGCAGGAAGTCGCATTGGGTCACCTAGGAGAGCGCGGGCACGCCCGAGAAACTGGTCCGCATCCTACGCCCATAGCTGGAGCGGAATTACGTCGACCATGCTGCCGGCGGGCTGGCCGGGATCGTGCTCCGGCTGCACGATGAGCGCATCGGCGGCGGCGAGCGAGGCGATGTGGCCGCTGTCGGTTTCGGCGAGCGGCATGATGCGCGTGCCGCCGGGCGCGGGTTCGAACACGCCGCGCAGGAAGTGCTGGCGTTCGCCATTGGGCGGTAGCGCCGCCGCAAGGGGCAGGGTGAGCCTGAGGCCTGCGGTATCGCTTTGCCCGTTGAGGCGGCGGAGGGCCGGCAGGCCGAACACGGTCGCGGTCACCAGCGCCGAGACCGGATTGCCCGGCAGCCCGAAGACCAGCGTCTCGCCGCTCTTGCCGAACATCATCGGCTTGCCGGGGCGCAGCGCGATCTGCCAGAAATCGAGCCCGACGCCGAGCGCCTTGAGCGCCTCCTGCGTGAAATCGCGATTGCCCACGCTGGCGCCTCCCGAGGTGACCAGCATGTCGATGCCCGAATCCAGCGCGGCGGCGAGCGTATCGACGAGCGCCGGCAGGTCGTCGGCTACAATGCCGAGATCGACGATCTCTGCGCCCGCGCCAGCGCCCGCGAACAGGGCGGCGAGGCCGTAATTATTGGCGCTGACGATCTGGTCGGGGCCGAGCGGCGTGCCGGGGCGCACCAGTTCGTCGCCGCTCGACAGGATGGCGATGCGCGGCCGGCGGGTGACCGTCACTTCGGCGCGGTTGGCGGCGGCGGCCAAGGCCAGCCGGGCAGGGGTGAGCGGCAGGCCGGCCGGCAGCAGCGTTGCGCCTTCGGCGAAAACCGAGCCGCGGCGCCGGACGAAATGGCCGGGGGGTATGGCTTTGGCGAAGCTGATGGCGTTGCCGTCCGCGGTCGCTTCCTCCTGGATCACGACGCTGTCGGTGCCGATGGGCAGCGGCGCGCCGGTAAAGATGCGGACGCACTGACCGGGATTGACCATGCCGGAAAAGCGCTGGCCGGCCTGCGCGGTGCCGACCAGGCGCAGCGGCGTGCCGGGCACCACGTCCTCGGCCCGGACGGCATAGCCGTCCATGGCGCTGGCGTCGAAGGGCGGCTGGCTGTGGCTGGCCGTGACGGGCGCCTGGAGGACGCGGCCAGACGCCGCTGCCAGCGGCATGGATTCCCCGGCGAGCGGGGTGACGGCCGCCAGCACGCGGGCCAGCGCCTCATCGACGGACAGCATCAGGCGCCGGGCTCGTCGCGGCGGAAATCGCCGGATTTGCCGCCACTCTTTTCCACCAGCTCGACCGATGTCACCCGCATGGCGCGGTCCATGGCCTTGGCCATGTCGTAAAGGGTGAGCGCGGCGACCGACGCGGCGGTCAGCGCTTCCATCTCTACGCCGGTGCGGTCGGTGGTTTCGGCGGTTGCGATGATCCTCAGCCGATCGCCGTCGGGTGCAATGTCGACTTCGACCTTGCTGAGCGCGATGGGATGGCAGAGCGGGATCAGCTCGGAGGTCTTCTTGGCCGCCATGATGCCGGCGATCCGCGCCACGGCGAGCGCATCGCCCTTCTTCAGTTCGCCGCCGAGGATGGCGGCGATGGTCTCGGGTTTCGCCTCGAGCCGGGCGCGCGCCACGGCGCGTCGGCGGGTCGCGGCCTTCTCGCCGATATCGACGATATGCGCCTCGCCCCTGGCGTTGAGATGGGTGAGGGTGGTGCCCGAGGTCATGCCCCGACCTTCTCGCCCAGCAGCAGGGCGCGGGTGGCCGCGGTCACGTCGTCGTGGCGCATCAGGCTTTCGCCGACGAGGAAGGTGCCAATGCCGGCGCGTTCCAGCGCCTCGAGGTCGTCATGGTTGCGGATGCCGCTCTCCGAGACGAGATGGACGCTGTCGGGGATGCCGATCGCAAGATCGAACGAGGTCTGCAACGTCGTCTCGAAGGTCCTGAGATTGCGGTTGTTGATGCCGATGATCTCCGCCTCCAGCGCCAGCGCCCGATCCAGTTCCTCGCGGTTATGAACCTCGACAATGGCATCCATGCGCCATTCGGCGGCGGCGTCGAGCAGGTAGCGCGCGGTATCGTCGCCGACGGCGGCGAGGATCACCAGGATGCAGTCGGCGCCCCAGGCTCGGGCCTCGACGACCTGGTAGGTCTCGAACATGAAATCCTTGCGCAGCACAGGCAACTGGGTGGCGGCGCGGGCCTCGATCAGGTAGTTGGCGGCGCCCTGGAAGCTCGGCTGGTCGGTCAGCACGGAAAGGCAGGCGGCCCCGCCCATCTCGTAGGAGCGGGCGATCTCCGCCGGATCGAAGTTCGGCCGGATCAGGCCTTTGGAGGGGCTTGCCTTTTTCACCTCGGCGATGAGGGCGAATTTCTGCTGCGCGCGCTTGGCCTTCAGCGCGGACAGGAAGCGGCGGACGGGCGGCGCGTCATGCGCCATGGCCGCCACCTGGTTCCATGGCCTCAGGGCCTTGGCGGCGGCGATCTCTTCGCGCTTGTAGAGTTCGATGCGTTGCAGGATGTCGGCCATCGGGCCCTCCTATCGCAGAATTTCGGCATCAGCCACTGCCGCGATGCAATAAAGCCCGGCTTCGCCGCCTGCAATGCGCAATATGCCATCCGGCCGTAAAGCGGGGCGAGGGCCGCCCGC
>DASZUI010000075.1:0-11096 GCA_035547675.1 Devosia sp. | reverse complement strand
ACGTGGCGCAGCCGGCCCATTTCGTCGTATTCGGCTTGCTCGACCTTGGCCTCGGCGGCCATTTCGCGGCCGTGCTCGCGCTGATCCAGCAGCTCGATCTTCTTCAGGTCCTCGATGGCCTCGGCCAGCGCATCCTGGGCGCCTTCGAGCTTGTCCTTCATGTCGTGGGCGGAAGCGAGCAGATTGTCCCGCCGCGCGATCGCCGCCTTGGCGAAGGTCGAATAGGCGAAGTGGGCGACATCGGAAATGCCGGTCTTCTGCTGCTCGATTTCGATCTGCTGGTCGAGCTCGACCGCCATGCGCTCGAAATCGGTGATCATCTGCTCGATCTGCGCCACCTGCCGGCGCTTCTCGTCCACCTGGAACTTCTTGAGCCGGATGAGGCTCTCGCTGCGCGACTTCATGACTTGTACTCCTTACCCCATCAAGTCAGGCCGGCCGGTACATGGCCGCCACGCCTTTTTCTTGCCGCCCGTCAACCCGCCTCCCCTACGATCGCCTCCAGCAGCTTGTAGCCCTCGGCGATCGAGGTGCGCTCTTCCCGCTGCTGGCTGAGGAAACCCTCCAGCGCCGGATTGAGCGCGATGGCGCGGTCCACCTTCGGATCCGATCCCTTCCTATAGGCCCCCAGCCGGATCAGCTCCTCCATGTCGGCGAACACGGACATGAACTCTCGCGCCTTCTGCAGGACCGGCCGCACGGAAACGGGCACGCAGCCGGGCATGGTGCGCGAAATGGACCGCAAGACGTTCACCGCCGGGTATCGACCCCGCTCGGCAATGCCGCGCTCCATTACAATGTGCCCATCGAGAATGCCGCGCACGGCATCCGCAATGGGTTCGTTGTGATCGTCACCTTCGACCAAAACGGTAAACAGACCCGTAACGGAGCCCGAGTTCACCAGCCCCGGCCCCGCTCTTTCGAGCAGGCGTGGCAATTCGGTGAACACGGTGGGCGGATAGCCCTTGGCGGTGGGCGGCTCGCCGGTCGCCAGCCCGATCTCGCGCTGCGCCATGGCAAAGCGCGTGAGGCTGTCCATCATGCAGAGCACGCGCTTGCCCTGGTCGCGGAAATATTCGGCGAGCGCCAGCGTCAGATAGGCCGCCTGCCGCCGCATCAGCGCCGCCTCGTCGGAGGTGGCGACGACGACGACCGCCTGCTCGATCCCCGCCTCGCCGAGATAGTCGGTGATGAATTCCTGCACCTCCCGGCCGCGCTCGCCGATCAGCCCGATCACCGCCACATCGACCTGGGCGTTGCGCGCCAGCATCGACATCAGCACCGATTTGCCGACGCCCGAGCCTGCGAAAATGCCCATGCGCTGGCCTTCGCACATGGTGGTGAAGGTGTTGAGCACGCGGATGCCCATGTCGAGCGGGGCCCCCACCCGCGCCCGCTCATGCGCCGGCAGCGGCGACTGGCGCAGCGGATAGGGCGCGGCGCCCCTGAGGATCGGCCCCTTGCCGTCGATCGGCTCGCCATCGGCATTGACCACCCGCCCCAGCCAGTCATTGGAGGGATAGATAGCCCCTTCGTGCCGCTGGAACACCGCCTTGCAGCCGAGCCTGATGCCCGACAGCGGCCCGAAGGGCAGGCAGAGCGCATGGCCGTCGCGAAAGCCGATGATCTCGGCGCCGAGCCTGGTGCCCTCCGCCGCCTCGATGGTCACGCGCCCCCCGACGCGGAGCTCGCGCACCGGCCCGACGACCTCGATCAAGAGCCCCTGCACGGTCTTCACGCGGCCGAAAACCTCCACTTCGTCCACGGCTTCGATGGCGGCGATCAGGGATTTCAAGGAGCGGTTCCGGCGCGAATCGGTGACCTCCCAAGGGTAACCGAACGTTAAGCAAAAAGCGTTAACGTGCCTGAAGCGGCGCTGCCTGCGCCATGCCGGCTTTTGCCACAATTCCCCCTCCGCCACCTCCGAAACGCTGAGTCGCGAGAGTCGCTTGAAAGCCTTTCTTAACCTAAAATCTTAAGATCGGTTTCGATAAATTCTCCTGCAAAATCAATCGGTTGATATTCTTCTGCGGTAACCCACATTGTGCCTTGCCGAAGCGAAATAAACTTTGTTAACTAATTGGGCTTAGGTTTGAGTCATATCCAGTAAGGATCGGTAAAGAGTGGCGGCTCGGGCCGGCGCTCTGTTCCAGCAAGGGACGAGGTTAAGGGGACTGGCATGCGTGTGCTCTTGATTGAGGACGACAGCGCGACGGCGCAAAGCATCGAGCTGATGCTCAAATCCGAAAGCTTCAACGTCTACACCACGGATCTGGGCGAAGAGGGCGTCGATCTCGGCAAGCTCTACGACTACGATATTATTCTCCTCGACCTGAACCTGCCCGATATGTCGGGCTATGAGGTGCTGCGGACGCTCCGCATCGCCAAGGTGCAGACGCCGATCCTGATCCTCTCCGGCCTCGCCGGCATCGAGGACAAGGTGCGCGGGCTCGGCTTCGGCGCCGACGACTACATGACCAAGCCCTTCCATAAGGACGAGCTGGTCGCCCGCATCCACGCCATCGTGCGCCGCTCCAAGGGGCACGCCCAGTCGGTCATCACCACGGCCGACCTCATGGTCAACCTCGACACCAAGACGGTGGAAGTCGGCGGCCAGCGCGTGCACCTGACCGGCAAGGAATACCAGATGCTGGAGCTGCTCTCGCTGCGCAAGGGCACCACGCTCACCAAGGAAATGTTCCTCAACCACCTCTATGGCGGCATGGACGAGCCGGAGCTGAAGATCATCGACGTCTTCATCTGCAAGCTCCGCAAGAAGCTCTCGGTGGCCACCGGCGGCAAGAATTACATCGAGACCGTGTGGGGCCGCGGCTATGTGCTGCGCGAGCCCGACGAGAACGAAGCCTATTCGGAAAGCGCCTGATCGCTTCCGGCATGAGCCGATCCTGGGAAACCCCGTGCAACGAAAGCGCGGGGTTTTGCTTTGTCGCAGGGTCGCCGACGCCAACCATGGAGCGTTTTCAGGAAAAGTGGTTCCACTTTTCCGGTTCGAAAACGCGACAACTCAAGAAGTTAGATCACGTTCTGATGCAATCAGACCGTGAAATGCTCTAGACCGCAGAAGCTCGATGAAAACCCTTCTTGCCGCTATCGTGCTCGCTATCCCCTGCCTGTGCGCGCCGGCCTGGGCAGCTGCACCGGCCAAGCCGGTCGCGCCCGTCACGCCGGCGCCGCCTCGCGCGGCCGCCGTGCCCGCCCCGCCGCCGGTCCCGCAACTCACCGAATTCGCCGGCCTCGTCTATTCCGGCATCGTGGGCGAGGACGCCCCCGAACTCGCCATCGACTTCACGGCCGGCGCGACCTTGGGCGGGGCGCCGCTCGCCTTCGAGACGACGCATCTCGATGATCTGCAGAAGCAGTTCGGCGGCACGCTGCAAAAGGGCGACGGCGACCCCGGCCCGACCTGGCTCTGCCTCACCCGCCACGCCCGGACGAAAGCCGATACGCCGCAGACGGTCTGGTTCATCTCGTCATCCGCCGATCACGGCCTCGGCCTCGTCGCCGTGGAGCAGGTGGATGCAGCCAGGAAGGACGGCTGCGCCACCGCGCCCGCAACCTTCGATTTTCCGAAATTCGGCGTACCCGCCCCGGGCGCCGGCCTCGCCGACCTCAAGGCCCGCTTCGGCGAGGCGAAGCGCGACAAGCAGGGCAATGTCTACTACGCCTCCGCCCGCCCGCTGAACGACGGCAGCGGCAACACCGTGTACCAGACGCTGGGCTACCGGGTGAACCGCAAGGGCGTCGTCACCGGCATCACGATGGGCCAGACGACCACCCACTGACGAGGCATTCGCCTGGACTCTGGCTTTCGGCGGGGACGGGTGGCGCAGGACCTCATCCTTCGACAGGCGCACCACGACTCGTCGACCTCCAACCGGCGTCATTCCCGCGAAAGCGGGAATCTCTGTTTCCTTCCGAACTCGGGGCCTGTAGCAAACGGAGATTCCCGCTTTCGCGGGAATGACACCGAGTTTGATGCCCCGCCGCCAACCTCATCCTGAGCCTGTCGAAGGATGAGCCGCGCGCTCGGCCGGGCCGCCCTCGACCAGCCTCCCCGCTTCGATCCGGTAGCGCCGCGCCGCCAGGGCCGCCACGTCGTCGGCATGGTGGCTCACCAGGATCGTCGTCCAGCCATGCCGCATAGTCAGGGCGCCGACCAGTGTCCGCACATTGGCCCGCGTCTCGTCGTCGAGCGCCGAGAACGGCTCGTCGAGCAGCAGCACCGGGCGGCCGCGCAACAGGGTGCGGGCCAGCGCCACCCGCTGCTGCTGGCCGCCCGACAGCGTGCCGGCCCGCTGCCGGCCGATCTCCGGCAGCCCCACTTCCGCGAGCGCCGCCGCAATGCGCGCCGCCGCCTCGCCCCGCGGCGTGTGCGCCGGCAGCCCGAGCGATATGTTGCGCGCCGCCGAGAGATGCTCGAACAGCGTCCCCGACTGGAACAGGATCGAGACCGGCCGCGCCTCGGGCGGCAGGGGCAGCAGGTCGCGCCCATCCAGCGCCATGCCCCCGTTCTCGGGCACGAGGAAGCCCGCGATCAGGTCGAGCAGCGTCGATTTCCCCGCCCCGCTCGGCCCGCTGACGGCGGTTACCTCCCCCGGCGCGGCACGCATCGAGAACTCGTAATCCTGCGCCTGCCCCTTATGGTGGTAGCGCAATCGGTCAAGTACGAGCACGGGCGAGCCTTTCGAAAAGCGGCGGCAGGACGGTGAACGCAACCACCGTGCCGATGAGCATGAGCGCCGCGATCACCGCCGCGTCATTGGTGCGATAGGCCCCGAGCGCCTCGACCAGCAGCAGCGGCAGCGTGGTGAAATCCGGCGTGCCGAACAGCGAGATGATGCCGAGATCGCCCAGCGAGAAGCAGAAGGCGAGCGCCAGCACCACGCCGACATCGCGCCCGATCAGCGGCCACTCCACGGCCGCGAATTGCCGCCAGCCGGAAAGCCCGAGCGAGCGGATGAGCTTGCCCTGCCCGCTGGCGATCGCCTCGAGCGGCGGCCCGAGCGTCGCCAGCGCAAAAGGCAGGCTCAATAGCGCATTGCCGAGAATGGCGACGGCGGGCCCCAGCCGGCCCGGCTCGACCCCCAGCCCGCGCACAAGCAGGAAAAACCCGAGCGACAGCACCATGGCCGGCACGGCGAGATAGGTATAGGCGGGCACCGTCAGTGCCAGCCGGCCGGCGAGCCGTGCCGTGCCGGCCCGCGCCATGCCGAGCCCGAGCGCCAGCAGCAGCGTCAGCGCCGACGAAAGCGTCGCGACCACGAGGCTGGTGCCTGCGGCGCGCCAGAAGGCCGGGCGCCCCAGCAGCGCCGCGACGCCGCCGCCGAGCGGCCCGAGCAGCACGGCCAATAGCGGCAGGGCGAAGCCCACCACCGCCAGCAGCAGCACCCCCCATTGCAGCGCCCGCGCCGAACCCCGGTCGCGCCAGCCCGGCGCAGCGGCCCCGCCAATGCTGGCCGGAATGGGCGCCACCGCCGCCGAAACAAGGATGATCGCCGCACAGATGACCATCTGCACCAGCGCCAGCTCGACCGCCGCGCCGAGATCGAAATCGAGGCGCACCGCCGAATAGATCGCCACTTCCAGCGTCTGGTTCGCCGGCCCGCCGCCGAGCAGCAGCACGATGGGGAAGCTGGTGAAGGCGAGGAGGAAAATGATCGCCGCCAGCCCCGGCAGGCTCGTCCGCATCATCGGCCAGTCGATGAGGACGAAGCGCGTCGAGGCCGAAAGGCCGAGGCTTTGCCCGGTCTTGAGCCGCCCGGCCGGCACGGCGTCCAGCCGCCCGAGCAGCACCCGCGCCGCAAACGCGCCGTCGAGGATGACATGGGCGGCGAGAATCCCGCCGAGCCCGAAGATCGGCACATCGAAGCCGAGGCCGAGCGCATGGGCGGCCATACCGATCCAGCCGCTCCGCCCCCAGACCGTCAGCAAGCCGAAGGCGATGATCAGCCCCGGCGTGACGATCGCCGAGGCGAAGAGCCCGACGACAAGGCCCCGCCCCGGAAAGCGCAGCCGGTTGAGCGCCCAGGCCAGCGCGATCCCCACCGCCAGCGACAGCACAGTGGAAAGCCCCGCCTGGATGGAGGTCATGCGGATGAGATGCCAGATATCGACCGAGGTCGTGGCCACCTCCCCCTGGCCCGCCGCCGCGACAATGATGGCGCGGAACAGCAGGATGACGAGCACGCCGATCGCCGCGGCAAAGATCGCGCCGGCGGCGCGGCGGAGGGGACGGGGCGGGAGGGTGGCTGAATTCATGGTTGCTGCGTTACCGGAAAACTGGATTCCCGCCTTCGCGGGAATGACGGCGTGGTTGGAGCGGGACCGTGCCTCGTTCACTGCGTCATTCCCGCGAAGGCGGGAATCCAGTCTGGCGGCGCGCGCTGCCCATGGTTCGACAGGCTCACCATGAGGTGGTGGGTGTTGCCGAGCCTCGCCTGTGGCAACCCGACGATCTCATCCTGCGACCTCCCACGACCTCATGGTGAGCCTGCCGAACCATGGGCCGCGCGCACCCTACCTGCCCCCGTCGAAAAGCCGGTCCAGCCGAATGGCTGGTTACTTGATCGCCGCCAGCGCCTCGTCGATCCATTTGGCCTTGTTGGCCGTGATCGTCGCCTCGTCGAGGCTGAGGACCTTGGCCGGCTTGGGCTGGGCGCTGAACGCCGCCGGCAGATCGCTGCCGAGGTCGATGACCGGATACATCCAGTTCGTCGTCGGGATCACCTTCTGTCCCGCCCTGGAGGTCAGATAGGCCAGGAATTGCCTGGCGAGCGCCGGCTGCTTGCTGGATTTGAGGATCGCCGCCACCTCGATTTGCGGGTAATGCCCCTCGCTGAACTCGGCCCAGGCATAGTTCGGCTTGTTCTCGTCGATGGCGTGGTAGGCCGGCGACGTGGTGTAGGAGAGCGCCATGTCGGCCTCGCCCTTGAGAAACAGCCCATAGGCATCGTCCCAGGAGCGCGCCATGGTGGCGATATGGGGCTTGAGCCCCGCCCAGATCTGCGGCGCCCTGTCGCCATAGGCGGCCTTGATCCAGAGCAGCAGGCCGAGGCCGGGCGTATCCGAGCGCGGGTCTTCGAGCGCGATCTTGAAGCTCGCGGGCTCGGCGATCAGTTCCTCGAAGGATTTGGGCGGGGTCTTCACCTTGGTCGTGTCGTAAACGAAGGCGAAATAGCCCCAGTCGAAGGGCACGAAGACGTCGTCGGTCCACTTCTGCGGCAGGTCGAGGCCGGAGAGGTCGAGCCCCGACGGCGCGAAGAGCCCCGTCGCCCGCGCTTCGCCGGAAATCGAGGTGTCGAGCCCCACCAGCACGTCTGCCGGGCTGGTCTGCCCCTCGAGCTGGATGCGCCGAAGGGCGCCGATCGCGCTATCGACCGGCACGAAGGCAAGCGTGCAACTGCACTCGGCCTCGAAACCCTGCTTGAGCGCCGGGCCGGGACCATAGTCCGAGGCGAAAGACTGGTAGGTATAGACGGTGAGCGTGGGCTTGTCGGCCGCCTGCGCGCCTGCCAGGGGCAGCGCGAGCAGGGCGAGGACCGCAGCCACGAAGGTGTGTTTGAACGCCATGATATTCCCTTCGGTCGGCGGCCATGGGATGAAGGGAATTGAATGGTCGTAAGGCGCCTGCGCGCCCTTGCCATCTCGAACTTCCTCCGCCAGCATGACCTGGTTCAGGTTCAATGGGTATTTCTCAGCTCCGTCTCCGGAGCACCCCAGCGAGACAGCGTGGAACCTAATCAGAGCCTGGCCCGAGTGCAAGAGTCCCCGAAAGAAGATAAACCGCGCCTCCGCTTCGACGGCGTGCTGGTGATCGTCGGCGGCGGTACGGTCGATGCCGGCCTGCTGCGCGAACTCGCCGCCAAAGGCGCCCACCTCGTCGGCGCCGATGGCGGGGGCGATGCCATCCATGCCGCTGGCCTCGTGCCCGAAGCGATCATCGGCGACCTCGATTCGCTGGCCGATCCCCAAGGCTGGGGACCGGAAACGCGCGTCATCCGCATCGCCGAGCAGGAAACCACCGATTTCGAGAAGGCCCTCTATTCGACCGAGGCGCCGGTGACCATCGCGCTAGGCATGATGGGCAAGCGCTTCGACCACGGCCTCGCCGCGCTCGACGCGGTGGCGCGGCGGGGGCGCGGCCGGGCGATCATCCTGGTCGACGAAGTGGACATCGCGCTCGGCCTCGACCACGCCTTCGACTTCGCCGTGCCGCCCGGCACCCGCGTTTCGATCCACCCGCTCACGCCCACCCGCTTCGCCCGCTCGGCCGGGCTGAAATATCCGCTCGACGGATTGCTGCTCGCGCCGGGCGTACGGACCGGCACCTCGAACGAAGCGAACGCAGCCGAATTTTCGATTGTGCCGGAAGCGGGAGACGCGGGCGTGTTCCTGCTCATCCTCGAGCGGAAATGGCTGGAGCCGCTGGTGGAACGGCTGAAAGGATAGTGCGCGTTGCTGGATTCCGGCCTTCGCCGGAATGACGTTGGAGCGGTTGCACGGCGCCGCCCCTCACCGGCGTCATTCCCGCGAAGGCGGGAATCCAGTTTGGCCCTGCACACAACCCCCGTTCACACTGTCCCGTCCGCCGTCATGGCCGGGCTTGACCCGGCCATCCATGCGGCCTCGTCGCGAACCGAGCCGTCAATTTGCCCGCGACCACCTCGGCTGGATGGCCGGGTCTAGCCCGGCCATGACAGCGGAGATGTTGAATAGACAAAAGAAAGGCCCCGGATCGCTCCGGGGCCTTTCTTGATTGATGACCTACCTGGCCGCATCGAAAATCAGGTCCAGCCGAATGGCTGGGGCTACAACGCCGCGGCTTCGCGCTCGCGGGCGCGTTCGCGCGCCTGCTGCTGGACCTTGTCCTGCACCTTCTCGAAGGCGCGAACCTCGATCTGGCGGATGCGCTCGCGGCTGACATTGTATTCCTGCGCCAGCTCTTCGAGCGTGGCCGGGTTCTCCTGCAGGCGGCGGGCCTGGAAGATCGCCTTTTCGCGCGCGTTGAGGTCGCCCATGGCGTTGGCCAGCAGCGCCATGCGCTCGTTGAATTCCTCGCTCTCGCCGAGCGATTCCTCCTGATCGGGCGTGTCGTCGACCAGCCAGTCCTGCCACTCGGACGTGCCCTCGTCGGCGCGCATCGGCGCGTTGAGCGAGGCGTCGCCGCCGAGCCGCTGGTTCATCGAGACGACGTCGTCTTCCGAAACCTGCAGCGTCGTGGCGATCTGCTTGATCTGGTCGGGATGGAGCGAACCGTCGTCCAGCGCCGCGATCTGCCCCTTCACCTTGCGCAGGTTGAAGAACAGCCGCTTCTGCGCCGCCGTGGTGCCGATCTTCACCAGCGACCAGCTCCTGAGCACATACTCTTGAATCGCCGCCCGGATCCACCACATCGCATAGGTGGCGAGGCGGAAGCCCTTGTCGGGCTCGAAGCGCTTGACGGCGTGCATCAGGCCGACATTGCCCTCCGAAATGACCTCGGAAATGGGCAGGCCATAGCCGCGATAGCCCATGGCGATCTTGGCCACGAGCCGGAGATGGCTGGTGATGAGCTTCTGCGCAGCGGCAGGGTCCTCATGTTCCTTGTAGCGCTTGGCGAGCATGAATTCCTCGTCCGGCTCCAGCATCGGGAACTTGCGGATCTCCTGCAGGTAGCGGCTGAGGCCACCTTCGGCGCTGAGGATGGGTAAATTGGTCTGGGCCATGTAGTCCCCCTTTCTCCCCCGTCTTTACGGGCGGATGGGCCAAGGACGTCCGACAACTCGAGGCACACCTTGGGCCAAGCATGATATAGGTCGCCCGGGCCCGATGATAAGACCCGAACGCCTGCACATGGTGCAAGGCTGCCATAGTGGTTACGCATAGTAACCGAGTGTCGATTTTATAGCGGGTTTCACCCGCTGTCCCTCTCAGGCACGCGCCGCATAAGCCCGATCGTGGGGCTCCAGCGCCGCCTGGAGTGCTTCGAGGTCGTCCGGCAGGGGCGCCTCGAAAAACATCTCTTCACCCGTAACGGGGTGCTCGAAACCGAGTTCCGCCGCATGCAGCGCCTGCCGGCCGAGCCCGCCGACGATCTCCTTCAAATCATGGGGAAGCCGGTTGGCCTTGGTCGCAAAACCCGAGGCGTAGAGCGGATCGGCAACCAGCGGGTGGCCGATATGGGCCATATGCACGCGAATCTGGTGCGTCCGGCCGGTTTCGAGCTCGCAGGTCAGCCGCGTGATGTCCCAGCCCTCGCCGCCGAAGCGCGCCTCGGTCAGATAATGCGTGATCGCCTCGCGGCCGTCTTTTCTCACCGCCTGCTTGAGGCGGTTGTTTGGGTCCCGCCCCAGCGGCGCCTCGACGGTGCCGCGGGCGCTTTCCGTCATGCCCCAGGCGAAGGCCGTATAGGCGCGGTGCAGCGGCCCGGTTCGGCCATGGTCCGCGAATTGCTCGGAAAGGCTCTGATGCGCCTGGTCGGTCTTGGCGGCGACCATGACGCCCGAGGTGTCCTTGTCGAGCCGGTGCACGATGCCCGGCCGCTTCACCCCGCCGATCCCCTTGAGGCTCGCCCCGCAATGAAAGAGCAGCGCGTTGACCAGCGTGCCCGTGAGGCTCCCCGGGGCGGGATGCACGACCATGCCCACCGGCTTGTTGATGACGATGAGCGCATCGTCCTCATAGAGGATATCGAGTGGAATGTCCTCCGGCGTCGGCTCGGCGTCCTCGGGCTCGGGCGCGATGAGCACAATATTGTCGCCAAGCTTCAGCCGGCGCTTGGGCTCAGTGACCGTCGTGCCATTGATCGAAACCGCGCCCTTCTCTATGAGGTCCTTGACCCGGGCGCGGCTGAACACGGCAAGGCCGCGCGCCAGGGCGCCATCCAGCCGCTCGCCCGCGGCTTCGGCGCCCGCCTCATATTGCCACTCGGCCTCCTCACCGGAAGATTCCTGCATGAGCTCTCCTGATCCCGACCCGAATGCGCTGACGCCGGAGGCCGCGGCCGTCCTTGCCCGCGTGCGGCGGTCATTCGCCATTTCGATCGGGTTGCTGATGGTTGGCGTACTTGTCGTCGCCGGTGCGTTCATCTACCGCGC
>DASZUI010000074.1:0-5950 GCA_035547675.1 Devosia sp. | reverse complement strand
GCGCGGATCCAGATCAGGTCCTCGTCCTGCTGGCGGGCGAGCGGCACGCCCGGACGGATGCCGGCATGCACGAAGAAGAAGCCGGGCAGGCTGAGGCAGGTGGGCAGCCCCCGCATCAGCTCGAGATGGCGCTCGGGAATCAGCGGCGCCAGGCGCCGCGCAAAAATATCGGGACGGCGCCGCCAGGACTGCTCGGGGTCATCCGGCATGCCATAGGCTTCGGCGGTCTGCAGCCCGCCCCATTCCAGCCATTCAAGGGCCGCGGGCGGATTATCCAGGAAGTCGAGCAGCAATTGTTCGTGATTGCCGACGAGCGCCAGGCGGCGGAAGCCGGCGGGCGGGCGCGACATGACGTGGTCGAGCACGGCAGGCGAGCGGGCGCCGCGGTCGATGTGGTCGCCGAGCGTCAGCAGCCATTTCTCGCCGGGAATTTGCGCAGCATCGGCAATGATTTCGGCCTCGAGCTTGAGCAACTGATCGAGGCAGCCATGAACGTCGCCAATGGCGTAGACGGCGGCGGGCCAGGTTTCGAATTTGAGGCGGGGGCGGCGGGTCAGCGAGGCCAAGGATCACTCCGGTGGAGGGAAGCGCAGGGGGAGGGCGGGCCGGTCAAGCCCGTGGCCGGCTGCGCTGTGCCGGCCGGTCGGCGGCGAAGGGTTATCTCATTGGATATACTTACAATAGTACGATGAATACGGCGTTGAGGAACGTTACCGGCCGCGGCGAACATGACATTGACACGGTAAAGTGTGGGCCGGTAAACCCTCGTCCATATTTCGTGCATGCTAGCCTAATGAATAGTGTGCCAATGGGAGAGGAAACGAACATGAACCAACTGGGTAAAGTTGCACGCGTGGCCCTGCTGGCCAGCGCCGTGGCGCTCGCCGCGGGCTCGGTGGCGCTTGCCGCCGGCCCGACGGCCGCCGATCTGGCCGCCGGGGGCGGGCAGGATGCGGTCTTCGCCAAGCTCGCCGCCCTCAAGGACGTGGCCGCGGCCGGCAAGGGCAAGATCGCGGTGCTGCTGCCGGATACGCAGTCGAGCGCCCGCTGGGCCGGCGTTGATGCGCCGGGCTTCGACGCCGCTTTCAAGGCGATGGGGCTGACCGCCAACGACTACACGATCGTCAACGCCCAGGGTTCGCCGCAGACGCAGCAGACCCAGGCCGAGCAGGCGATCACCCAGGGCGCCTCGGTGATCCTGATCGCCAATCTCGACTCCGGTTCGGCCGCCGCCATCGAAGCGGAAGCCAAGAGCCAGGGGATCGTGTCGATCGATTATGACCGCCTGACGCTCAATGGCGACGCCGCCTATTACGTGTCGTTCGACAACGTCGCGGTGGGCAAGCTGCAGGGCCAGGGCCTGGTCGCGGCGCTCAAGGATTGGAACGTCAAGAACCCCAATATCTTCGAGCTCGGCGGCTCGCCGACCGACAATAACGCGACGCTCTTCGAGCAGGGCTACGACTCGGTGCTGCAGCCGCTCTATGACGGCAAGCAGGCGACGCTGGTCGGCCGCATCCGCGTGCCGAACTGGGACAACCAGCAGGGCGCAACCATGTTCGAGCAGGCGCTGCAGGCCAATTCGCAGATCAATGCGGTGCTCGCAGCCAATGACGGCCTCGGCCAGTCGGCGATCTCGATCCTCAAGAACAACAAGGTGCCGCCCAAGACCGTGCCGGTCACCGGGCAGGATGCGACGCTCCAGGGCATCCAGAACATCCTTGCCGGCTATCAGTACATGACCGTGTACAAGCCGATCTATGAGGAAGTCGCGGCGGCCGCCGTGCTCGCCGTCTATGCCCGCGCCGGCCAGACGCCGGATGCCTCGCTGCTCAACGGCACGGTCGATGCGCAGAACCACAAGACCCCGTCGCTGCTGCTGACCCCGATCTCGGTCACGGCCTCCAATATCCAGTCGACGGTGATCGCCGACAAGTTCATCGACCCGGCCCAGCTCTGCTCCGGCGATTTCGCCAAGGCGTGCTCGGACGCCGGCATCAAGTAATCGATCGGCAGATCGTGTATTGTCGCCCGGCTCAGCGAGCCGGGCGATTTATTTGAAGAGGTTTCGGAGGTTCCATGGCTGACGCTCCCTTGCTCGAATTGCGAGGTGTAAAGAAGCACTTCGCCGCCGTTGAAGTCTTGCGAGGCGTCAACATGACGGTACGTGCGGGGCAGGTGACGGCGCTGGTCGGCGACAATGGCGCCGGCAAGTCGACACTGATCAAATGCCTTGCCGGCATCCACCAGCTCGATGGCGGCTCGATCGTCTGGGAGGGCAGGGAAGTCAGCGTCGCCAATCCCAAGGCGGCCTCGGCGCTGGGCATCGAGTTCGTGTACCAGGACCTGGCGCTCTGCAACAATCTCGACATCGTGCAGAACATGTTCCTCGGGCGCGAGCGGGTGCGGGGCATGTTCCTCGACGAGGAGAGCATGGAGGATCTGGCGCGCGAGACGCTGGCCGGCCTCAACGTCACGACGATCAAATCCATCCGCCAGCAGGTATCGAGCCTGTCGGGCGGCCAGCGCCAGTCGGTGGCGGTCGCCAAGGCGGTGATGTGGAATTCCAAGCTCGTGGTGCTCGACGAGCCGACGGCGGCGCTCGGCGTCGCCCAGACGGCGCAGGTGCTGGCCCTGGTGCGGCGCCTCGCCGACCGCGGGCTCGGCGTCATCATCATTTCGCATAATCTCGAAGACGTGCTGAAGGTGGCCGATTCCATCGCCGTGCTGCGGCTCGGCCAGATGGTCGCCCAGCCGGACAAGACCGAGGTGACGAGCTCGGAACTGGTGGAGCTCATCACGGTGGGCCGCTCGGGCACGCGCTTCCCCGGCGCCTCGGCCGAGCTGGCCGGCGCGTCGCAGCATAACTGAGCCGGGAAAGGGCCAGCCGATCATGACCAATACCGATCCCGTCTCGAACACGCCCCCGGCGACCCCGGGCATCCCCACCGTCGCCGGCCTTTCGGGCAGCAGCACGCTGGGGGATTATTTCCGCAACTGGGGCAGCCGGGTGCGCGCCGGCGATACCGGCGCGCTGCCGGTGATCGCGGGCCTCGTCATCCTCGCCATCATCTTCCAGAGCCTCAACGCCAATTTCCTGACCGCCGGGAACCTGGTGAACCTGATGGTCCAGGGCTCGGTCTATATGCTGTTCTCGCTCGGCATGATCTTCATCCTGCTGCTGGGGGAAATCGACCTTTCCATCGGCTTCATCGGCGGCGTCGCCGGGGTGGTCATGGCGATGCTGGTGTTCGGCAATAGCGGCGTACCCTGGTATCTGGCGGTGCTGGCGGGGCTCGTCGTGGGCGCCGCAATCGGGCTCCTCAACGGGCTCATCATCACCACGATCGGGCTGCCCTCCTTCATCGTGACGCTGGCCGGCCTGCTCGCCTGGAACGGGGTGATGCTCATCATCCTGGGCAATGGCGGCACGGTGCCGATCAACAACCAGGTGATCACCAACCTAGCCAACGGCCTGCTCGACCCCACGATCGGCTGGATCGTCGGGGCCGTGCTGGTCATCATCATCGCCGGCGACATGATGCTGACGGCGCGCCGGCGGAAGGTGGCGACCGAGCCCAACAGCGTGCTGGCGCTCAAGATCGCGGGCGTCGTCATTGCCGGCCTCGTGGTGGTGGGCCTGTGCAACGTCAATCGCGGCCGCGCGGCGCCGATCGAAGGCGTGCCGTGGGTGCTGCTCATCGTCTTCGTCTTCGCCGCGCTCTGGACGGTGGTGCTCAAGCGCACGCGGTTCGGCACCTATGTCTATGCCATCGGCGGCAATGCCGAGGCGGCGCGGCGCGCCGGCATCGCGGTCAACCGCATCCGGGTGGCGGTCTTCACCATTGCGGGCTTCATGGGCGCGGTGGCCGGCATCATCTACGCCTCGCGCCTGCGCTCGGTCTCCACCAATCTCGATGGCGGCACGCTGGTGCTCTACTGCATCGCCGCGGCGGTGATCGGCGGCACGAGCCTGTTCGGCGGGCGCGGCAAGGCGATCAGCGCGATCCTGGGCGGCCTCGTCATCGCCTCGATCGACAACGGCATGGGCCTGCTCGGCCTGTCGGCGGCGGCGCGCTACGTGGTCACGGGCATCGTGCTCATCATCGCGGTGACGATCGACGCGCTGGCGAGCCGCGGCCGCGCCTCCTCGGGTCTCGGCTGAGCCTCTCTCGCTCCTCCGGTCCCCGCCCATAAGCGGGGATCGTGCCCGCCGGTCCCTTGGCGCGGCGCCGGCTTCATCTATGATAAGCGGCGCGGCACGGAGGCGGCGTTTGGCGAGCGGCGGCAGGCGGAAGGCGGCAATTGCCGTCGCGGCGGGCGACAAGCCGCGGCGGCGCGGGGCCGTGCCCGCGGGCGCAGCGGCTAAAGCCCCGGCGGGCGCGGCGTCCCCAGCGCCAGACGCTGCTACGCCGCTCCACATGCGCCGTTATACCGCGCTTTATTCCGCCTTCGCGGCCGGCTTCGCGGCAATGGCGGTGGCGGCGGCGCTGCGGTCGGACCTCTGGCCGGCGGCGGGCGCGATCGGCTTTTTCGCCTGCTATCTCGCAGTCCTCGTGGCCGGCGTGTCGCGGCTCACGCCCAGGCGGCTGCGCGCCCATGCCGACGAGTCCGATACGCCCGGCTATGTCATCCTGATCGTGGCCATGGCGATCGTGGTGGCCGCGCTGGCGTCGCTGTTCCTGCTGCTCAACAATGGCGGTTCGCCCGACAGGACGCGGGTGGTGCTGGGGGTGGTGGCGCTGGTGCTGGGCTGGCTCGGGCTCCACGCCATGCTCGCCTTCCACTACGCCTATGAATATTACGGCACGGACGAAGCGAGTCCCCCCGATGCGCATGGCCAGCGGCGGCATGTCGGCGGGCTGACCTTTCCGGGCAATGGCGAGCCCGACGCCGTGAGCTTTCTCTATTTTTCCTTCGTCATCGCCATGACGGCACAGGTTTCGGACGTGCTGGTGACCTCGAGCGCCATGCGCCGGCTGGTGCTGCTCCACGGCATCCTCGCCTTCTTCTTCAACACGGTGATCCTCGCCATCGCGGTCAATGTGGTGGTGTCGCTTGGACACTGAGGCGAGCGTGGGCACTGAAGCGGGCGTGGCCGCTGCGACACACTTGCCGGCCCGCTCGCGCGCGGCGGAGCCTGCGGCTCGCGGCGGGGCGGCCGGCCTGCTACAGCATTGCGCTCCCATTTCGCGATCGCGTCGCGGGCGCGGCCGGCGCCCCGGACCTGTCCTGCCCTAGAGTCGATTATGCGTTCCAGATTCGCCGTCGCCCTGTCGCTGTTGCTCCTCGCCGCGCTTGCCGGCTGCAGCCGGAACGATCCGCCGTCAGCGGCGATGCAGGTTGCGGGGGCTGCGGCGGCCGATCCGCAGCGGGCCGTCGGCAGCGCCGCCGCCGCGGCCGATGCGGCCCAGAACGCCGCCCGCGCGGCCGACGCCGCGGCGCGGGCTGCGGCCCAGGTCGCCGAGGCCGCCAAGGCGGCGCAGGATGCCGCCGAGGCCGCGCGTGCCGCCGCGAAATCCGCTGCGGCAGCAGCGGCGCAGGCCGCCTCCGATGCCAAGGTCGTGGCCGATGTCGCCGCTTCGGCCGACGCCGCGCGCGCCGCCCAGGCGGCCGCCTCGGCCGCCGCGGCCCAGGCGGCGGCCAATGCCGCGAGCATCCGTACGGCCATGGACAAAGCGGACGCCGCCGTCCCGCCGGCAGCCGGTGCATCCGGCACATCGCCCTCCGCTCCCGCGCCCGCGGCGGCGGCCGCGACGCCGCCGGCCGCGACCTCGCCGGCCGCTGAGCCGGTCCAATCCGCGCCGACGCAGACGACCCCCACGCCACCCAGCTCCACGCCGACAGAGCCGGCGACTGCCCCGGTCACTGCGCCTCAGCCGGTTCAGCCGGCGGCGGTCCAGCCGGCCGCCGAAACCCAGGCCGTGCCGCAGCCGAATCTGCCGGTGCA
>DASZUI010000073.1:0-4673 GCA_035547675.1 Devosia sp. | reverse complement strand
TAAAAACTGGATTCCCGCCTTCGCGGGAATGACGCCGGTGGTTGGGCGAGGCCCTGCCGCGCTCCTCTTCGTCATTCCCGCGAAGGCGGGAATCCAGTTTCGGCAACGCGCCTTCTGCGGCGGTGCCCGCTGCCCATCCTTCGACAAGCTCAGGATGAGGTCCGCGGGAGCTGCCAGGGCACCTTGGGGCAGCCTCTCAGATACCCCCGACCTCATGGTGAGCCTGTCGAACCATGGGCCGCGCGCGCCCTACCTGCCCACATCGAAAGTCAGGTCCAGCCGAATGGCTGGCTAATACTTCTCGTAGAAGTCGTTGCCGCCTGCCTCGAGCACGTAATGCATGTTGTTGTAGGGGAAGCGGTAGCCCTGCTCGTGGAAATGCGTGGTGTAATCGAGGGCGGGGTGGCGCGCCCCGGCGAGCACGCGGTCGGCGACCTTCTCGGCCAGCGGCAGGCCGGGTCCCGACATCCGGTTGCTGAGCACGCCCGGCGCGAACTGGCCGGGCTGGCCGACGACGCCGCAGATGGTGTTGGGGTAGCCCGGCGCGCCGACGCGATTCATCACCACCGTGCCGACCGCCAGCATTCCCTCCTCGCTGGAGCGGTTGGACTCGAAGAACATCGCGCGCTCGAGACATTCGCGCTCGCTGAGATGGCGGCCGAAGAGCGGAAAGGTGGCGCAGCCGGACAAGGTGAGGCAGGCGCCGAGCGCCGCGAATATCGGAAGACGAAGAAGGCCGGACATCTGGGGCTCTGCTCAAAGGCGACGCCCGGCAATCCTGCGATTTCGACGTTAATTTTAGCTCAGCCGTCAGGGCTAACGAATGGTTAAGCGATTACCTTCCGGTAGAGCCGCCAGGTCGCGTGCCCGAGCACTGGGATCACCACGGCGAGCCCGACGAACAGCGGGATCGAGCCGATGAACAGCAGCAGCGCGATGATCAGGGCCCAGAGCAGCATCGGCCCCGGATTGGCCGCGACCGCCCGGACAGAGGTTGTGACGGCGACCGCCGCCCCGACATCCCGGTCGAGCAGCAGCGGGAAGGCGATGACGCTGGTGACGAAAACGACGAGCGCGAAGCCGAGCCCGATGAGATTGCCCCAGACGATCAGCGTGAAGCCCCCGGGCGTATAGAGGACCTGGTCGATGAGCGCGCCGATCGAGGCGGGCGCCGCAAGTCCGAACAGGCTCTGGTACAGCGTCTCCGCGGTCGCGAGCCACAGGTAAAACAAGG
Source organism: Devosia sp. (assembly GCA_035547675.1). Taxonomy (GTDB): domain Bacteria; phylum Pseudomonadota; class Alphaproteobacteria; order Rhizobiales; family Devosiaceae; genus DASZTU01. Next base: position 3,439 of record DASZUI010000073.1, on the reverse strand, counting down.
CGAACAGCCCGAAGGCGACCGCCAGGATCGAAGGGATGGCCGGCGAGCGCAGTACCTCGAAGGCATGCGACCAGGACGTATCCTGCCCCATTTCCTCCCTTCGGCTGATCTCATAGAGCCCGATGGCCGCGAGCGGTCCCAGCAGCGCGAAGCCGGTTGCGAGCGGATAGAGCAGGGGCAGGGCATTGGCGCCCGACGTCCAGAAGCCGAGCACGATGCCGACGATCGGATAGATCAGGCCGAGAAACAGATAGTGAGACGGCCGGTCCATGAAGTCGCCAAAGCCCTCGGCAAGGGCTGCGGTGACATCGCGGGTAGTAATGTGGCGGACGATCGGGTGGGCGATGACGTCCCCATCGCCGGCGAGCACATGAAATACCATTCCTTCCTCCTTCGCTGGAGGCAGGAAGCGGTACGTGCGGAGCCGTCCTCGCTTCGGCCGGACGCGGTTACCGCGACCTGCACCGCCCGGATATTACACTTTCATGCGCTTTGCGTGCACTTGTTTCGGTTTCGGCGGCCTCAGCTTGTCGTGAGGGTCCCCTCCGAAACCGCCTGTTCCAGGAGGTCGACGGCGGCCGCGAGCCTTTCGTCGACGATGTGGAGATAGCGCGTCCAGTCCGCCAGCTCGCGCAGCTCCTCGGCGCCGTCCGAAATGCCGCGCAGCACCACCAGAGGCAGGGAGAAATGCTGGCAAGCCCTTAAAACCGCATAGGATTCCATGTCCACCATGTCGCTGCCGATCCGGTCATAGGCGCGCCCGGAGACGATATTGGCGCCGGTCGAGAGGCTCGCCTGCGGAATGCCCGGAATCACCATGCCCGGCCGCAATACCGCCGGCTGGTTGAGGAACGGCGTCTCGCCCGGCGCGAAGCCGAGCGCGGTTGCGTCCATGTCGCGGTAGGAAATCTCGCTCGCCTGGAAAATATCGAGCTGCGCCAGGCGGTTGGAGCCGGCCGACCCCAGCGAGACGACAAGCTGCGGCAGCCTGTCCTGCGCCTGCAAGCCGGCCAGCGCCAGCGTCAGCGATATCGCCGCCTCGACCGGCCCCACGCCCGTCATGAGCGGCGAGATGCGGGATTTGAGCGCCGGTCCATATTCCTGCGGCGTTGCCATGACATAGAGCAGGTCGGGGACCCCCGGGCGGCGGTGCGCGAACGGCATGACAAGACCCTCATCCTGCGCGCCCGAACCGTTTCGGCGCGGCGAGGCGGAATTCCGCCTCGCACTTTTCCCTGAAGCACTTTAGCTCTACCGCGATGATCGAGACGCGCAACCCCTTCCTCAATGTCGAACGGTCGGTTACCGGCCGGCCCTGGATCGATCGGCTGGACGATGCCGGCGCGCGGCTCGCCAAGGCCATCGCCCAGCGCTCGGAGATTTCGGAAATCCTGGCCCGGATACTCGCCGGCCGCGGCGTTGGCGTCGACGACGCCGAGCGCTTCCTGAACCCCACCCTGCGCGAGCTGATGCCCGATCCTTCGACGCTGACCGGCATGGACGGCCTGGCAGAACGGCTTGCCGCCGCGATCGAAAGCGGCGAGGGCATTGCGCTGTTCGGCGATTACGACGTGGACGGCGCCTGCTCGGTGGCGCTGATGGCGCGCTATCTCCGTTATTTCGGGCTCGAGCCCGAAATCTACATCCCCGACCGGATATTCGAAGGTTACGGACCCAATATCGGCGCCATTGACCGGCTGATCGACGGCGGCGCCACGCTGATCGTAACCCTCGACTGCGGCACGACGAGCATGGCGCCGATCGCCCATGCCCGCAGCCGCGGCGTCGACCTGCTCGTCATCGACCACCATCTGGTGGACCACGAATTGCCGCCCGCGACCGCGCTGGTAAATCCCAACCGGCCCGATGACGTGTCAGGGCTTGGTTACCTTTGTGCGGCGGGGGTGACCTTCATGGTGCTGGTGGCCGTCAACCGGCTGCTGCGGCTGCGCGGCGTGGCGCGCCTGCCGGAGCTGATGTCGCTGATCGACCTCGCCGCGCTGGCGACGGTCTGCGACGTGGTGCCGCTCGCCGGCCTCAACCGCGCCTTCGTCGTCCGGGGCCTCGAGCTCATGCGTCCGCCCCGCAATCCCGGCATCGCCGCCCTGGCCCTGGCCGCCCGGATCAACGGCCCGATCAACCCGTATCACCTCGGTTTCCTGATCGGGCCGCGCATCAATGCCGGTGGCCGCATCGGCGATGCCGCGCTGGGCGCCCGCCTGCTGTCCCTCAGCGACGAGAGCGAGGCTATGGCCATCGCCGCCCAGCTCGACGCCTTGAACAGCGAGCGGCAGAAGATCGAGGCGGATGCGGTGGACGAGGCGACGCGCGTCGCCGAGGCCGAGATCGGGGGCGGCGAGGGACCGCCGGTCCTCGTGCTGGCCTCGGAGAGCTGGCACGCCGGCGTCGTCGGACTGGTAGCGTCGCGGTTACGCGAGCGTTTCGAACGCCCGGCCTTCGCCATTGCGCTGGGACCGGATGGGCACGGCACCGGCTCCGGCCGCTCGCTGCCCGGGGTCGATCTCGGCCGCGCGGTGCTGGCCGCAGTGGAGGCCGGCATTATCGGACGCGGCGGCGGCCACGCCATGGCGGCCGGCGTCACCCTCCGCGCCGGCGAGCTGGGGCCGTTCCGCGCGCACCTGCTCGAGGTGCTTGCCACCCATGTCACCCTTGCCCGCGCGCGCACGGCGCTCGAAATCGACGCCGCGCTGACCGCCCGCGGCGCCACGCCGGACCTCGTCGCGGATATCGAGCGGGCAGGGCCCTTCGGCGCCGGCAACCCGACGCCGGTCTTCGCCTTTCCCGCGCACAAGGCCAGATTCCCCGATATCGTCGGCGCCGGCGGCCATGTCCGTTTCACCCTGACCTCGGACGATGGGGCCCGGCTGAAGGCGATCGCCTTTCGCGCCGCGAACAGCCCCATCGGGCAGGCGATCATGGCCTCGGGCGGCGACACCCCCCTGCATTTCGCCGGCACCCTGGGCCTCGACCACTGGCAGGGCCGGGCCGAGGTGCAGTTCCGGGTGACGGATGTGGCCGCCCTGCCACGGTTCTGAGTGGGAACTGAGCCGGCGGACTTGCATATCCCTTAACGAACAGTATTTTGCCGCCTAAATAGCGGCGGCCGGCGATGAACCCGGCGCGAAACTCAGTTCGGAAATTCCTGCATGACTAAAGCGGCGGTAGAACAGACTTCGGGCGCGCCGAGCCTCTGGACGCATATCCTGTCGCGGCTGCTGGAATGGACCGCCCTTCCGCTGGTCGGCAAGCCGCAGCATGGCGCAGTGACGGTGGTGCTGCCGGACGGGCGCTCGCGCACGGCCGGCAAGCCGCAGCCCGGCCTGCATGCCGTGCTGAAGCTCAACAATTTCAAGGTGCTGACCAATTCGATGCGCCGCGGCACGCTCGGCTTTGCCGAGGCCTATATCAATGGCGACAT
>DASZUI010000072.1:0-22858 GCA_035547675.1 Devosia sp. | reverse complement strand
GCGATTTCAGCGGAGAAGGCCATGAGGGCTGCGCCCGAATGGCGGGTGCGCGCCTGCTGCTGGATTCCGGCCTGCGCCGGAATGACGTCGTGGAACAGGCACGGCCTTGCCCTACGCCACGGGAACAGGGCACCGCCTCGCTCCCGCCCCGCCGTCATTCCGGCGAAGGCCGGAATCCAGCAGCGCGCGCTGCCCATCCTTCGACAAGCTCAGGATGAGGCTTCGACAGGCTCAGGATGAGGTCGCAGTATGCGAGCATCTAATTCCACCGACCTCATGGTGAGCCTGTCGAACCATGGGCAACGCGCTCCCTACCTGCCCGCATCGAAAAACCCGGTCCAGCCGAATGGCTGGCTTGACGGGAGAACGGGTGCTGGGTGAAAGTGAAGGCTTCGTGCGAGGTGGTCCCCGTGGCGTGGCCCGGAGGTGTCCCCCCGATCGACCCCCCTGGGGATCGTCAAACCTTTGTATTTTCGCGGTATCGCGTCGCGGAACGGCAGCCCGTGCGCGCCGGGTCCGCTTGAGAGGAGACCATTATGTCCGTCCGCCAGGCCATCAGGGATGTGACCGACCGCATCGCGGCGCGCAGCGCCGGCACCCGCGCGGCTTATCTCGACCGCGTCGCTGCCGCGGGGGAGGCGGGCGTCAATCGTGCCGTGCTGTCCTGCGGCAACCTGGCGCATGGCTTCGCCGCCTGCATGCCGGCGGACAAGGCGCGCCTCGCCGGCTCGACGGCGCCGAACCTGGGCATCGTCACGGCCTATAACGACATGCTGTCGGCGCACCAGCCCTACCAGTTCTATCCCGACATCATCAAGGAAGCGGCCCGCGAGATCGGCGGCACGGCGCAGGTCGCGGGCGGCGTGCCGGCGATGTGTGACGGCGTCACGCAGGGGCAGCCGGGCATGGATTTGTCGCTGTTCTCGCGCGACGTCATCGCCATGGCGACCGCCATCGCCCTGAGCCACAATATGTTCGATGCGGCAGTCTTTCTCGGCATCTGCGACAAGATCGTGCCGGGCCTGCTCATCGGCGCCTTGACTTTCGGTCACCTGCCGGCCGTGTTCATCCCCGCTGGACCCATGCCCTCGGGCATTTCCAACGACGAGAAGGCGCGCGTCCGCCAGCTTTATGCCACCGGCCAGATCGGCCGGGCGGAGCTGCTCGAATCCGAGGCCAGGAGCTACCATTCGCCCGGCACCTGCACCTTCTACGGCACGGCCAATTCCAACCAGATGCTGATGGAAATCATGGGCCTGCACCTTCCCGGCGCGAGCTTCGTTAATCCCGGCACGCCGCTGCGCGACGCGCTGACCAAGGAGGCGGCCAAGCGCGCCCTCTCCATGACCGCGCTTGGCAATGAATATACGCCCATTGCCCATGTCATCGACGAAAAGGCGATTGTCAACGGGCTGGTCGGCCTCCACGCCACCGGCGGCTCGACCAACCATACCATCCACCTGATCGCGGTGGCTGCCGCGGCGGGCCTGCAGGTCACCTGGCAGGACATGTCCGACCTCTCCGACGCCGTGCCGCTGCTCGCCCGCGTCTATCCGAACGGCGTCGCCGACGTGAACCATTTCCACGCCGCGGGCGGCATGGGCTATCTCATCCGCGAGCTGCTGGAAGGCGGCTATGTGCATGACGACGTCAAGACCGTCTTCGGCACCGGCCTTTCGGGCTATGCCGCCGAGGCCAGGCTCATTGAGGACAAGCTGGCCTTCGAGCCAGCCCCGGCCGAGTCCGGCAATCCCCGGGTGCTGACCTCGGTCAAGGCGCCGTTCGAGCCCTCGGGCGGGCTCAAGGTGCTGTCGGGCAATATCGGCAAGGCGGTGATCAAGGTCTCGGCGGTGAAGCCCGAGCACCGCATCATCGAAGCGCCGGCGCGCGTCTTCCACTCGCAGCAGGGCCTGCAGGCGGCGTTCAAGGCGGGCGAGCTCAACCGCGACTTCATCGCCGTGGTGCGCTTCGCCGGGCCCAAGGCCATCGGCATGCCGGAACTGCACAATCTCACGCCCGCTTTGGGCGTGCTGCAGGGCAAGGGCTTCAAGGTGGCGCTGGTGACCGATGGCCGCATGTCCGGGGCCTCGGGCAAGGTGCCGGCCGCCATCCATGTCACCCCCGAGGCGGTCGATGGCGGCCCCATCGCCAAGCTGCGCGACGGCGATATGCTCAGGCTGGACGCCGAAGCGGGCACGCTCACCTTCCTCGGCGACGAGCAGGAACTGCTGAGCCGCACGCCCGCCACCGAAGACCTCCGCCCGAGCCATTTCGGCATGGGCCGCGAACTCTTCGCCGGCCTGCGTCAATTAGTGGCCGCCGCGGATCAGGGGGCGAGCGTTTTCGGGTAGCCAGCCATTTCGGCTGGACCGACTTTTCGATGTGGGGCAGTTAGATGCCATGTGCACCCCTCCCCCTTGAGGGGAGGGTGGCGGCAGCCGGGTGGGGGTGCGCCACGCGCGCCGGCGTTTGTTGCCAAGTACCCCCACCGTCGATCCCTCCCCTCAAGGGGGAGGGAGGCGTGACGACACCCACCGCGACCCACCAGCTCGTCATTCCGCGAAAGCGGGAATCTCCGTTCCCGTCCGGCAAACGAAAATGGCGGCCAGTGGCCGCCACATCTCGTCTTCGGTGCAGGTCAGAACTGCCAGTTGCGAGGCTTGCGGAACTTGCCCCGGTCGATTTCGCGCTGGCGGCTCTCGAGGTCGATGATCGAGGTCGCCTGTTCGAGATAGGCCTGTTCCGGGTCGTACTGGCGATAGCGCTCAAGGGCAGAGCGGGCCTTGGAAATGATCCCCATGTCAGTCTCCTGGGTTCGTTTCCTCCCGCCCACGAAAATGGGCAAGCCGCCCGGTTTCGGCAATGTGCCTCGCCGCATGGCGCCCATGCCCCGGGCGCCGTCCTGGTTAATTCGGCGTCAAATGGGCTCTTCCGGGCTTGCCCCGGCGGCGTGCCGCGAAGTCAAATACCGGCTCCCGTCAATTTTCCCGAGGTGAGTCGATTGTCCACGCACCGCCGCCTGGCTCTTGCCGCCCTCGTCCTGCTGCCGCTCGCGGCCTGCGACAGCTTCGGCCTTGCGGGCCCGCAGAGCGCGCCCGCCCCCGCCGCCAGGGCGATCGATTACCGCGCCGACGATCTGGCCGGCATGATCTTCGCCATCAACCTGCCGGCGGGCGTGCAAGTCCTGCCGAAATCGAGCACCGCACGCTTCGACGCAGGCGCCGGCGGCGCGGCAGGCCGCCACGTCAAAGCGACGTTTACGCTGGCCGATGGCGGCGACATCGACGGACAATTGCCGCCGCCCGCCGCCGGCCGAACCTATTACCTGCTCGGCTTCGGCGCCCGCGACAAGACCGCCCTGCGCGCCGCCCAGGCCTGGCTCGGCAAGCAGAATCCGCCGCCCGTCGTCTCCTTCACGGTCACGCCCGGGCTGTGCATGACCAGTCCGCCGGGGCCGGGCGCCACGGGTTCCGTCATTCCCGTTTCGCCCGGCAAGCCGCCCTTCCTGCCCCTCGTGACAATTCCCGTCGCCTCCGTCCCGCCTTGCAGATAGCCCCGCCGTGCAGACAGCTACAGCCAGCCGCGGCGCTTGAAATAGGCAAAGGGCAGGATCGCCGACAGCACCATCAGCCCGAGGGCCATCGGGTAGCCGAAGGGCAGGTGCAGTTCCGGCATGATGGCGAAGTTCATGCCATAGATCGAGGCGACCAGCGTGGGCGGCAGGAAGACCACGGCCGCGACCGAGAAGATCTTGATGATCTGGTTCTGCTCGAGATTGATCAGCCCGAGCGTGGCATCGAGCAGGAACGTCACCTTGCTCGAGAGAAAGCTGGCGTGCTCGCGCAGCGAGGTGGCATCGCGCTGGATTTGCCTGCCGCGCTGCCGCGTCTCCTTGGCCGCCTTGCCCTGCACGCCATCCGGCACGCTGTGATAGGCGACGACGCGGGCAAGGCTCACCAGCGCCTCCTGGATCATGGTCAGCAGATCGCCCTTGCGCCCGATCTGCTCGATGGCCGCCTGCAGGTCGTGGCTCTTCATCGCCCGCGTGCCCTGCGTGCGGAACACGGCCCGGGAAATGGCGTCGATCTCGTCGCCCACCTTCTCCAGCGCATCGGCGATGCGGTCGATCATGGCCTCGATCAGCCCCATCATCACCTGTTCGCCGCTGGTGTAGATTGCCGCATTGGGCCGCTGCGCCCGCATGCCGAATTGCAGGAAGGGCTTTGAATCGGCATAGCGCACGGTCACCAGCGTCTGGCCCTTGAGGATGAAGGTCACGGGCGTCTTCAGCGGCTCGTCCGCATCGAGCCGCGACAGCGCCGTCATGGTCATGAACTGCGCGCCGTCTTCGTGATAGAGCCGGGCCGAGAGCTCGATCTCGGCCATTTCGGCGCGCGTCGGGACTTCGAGCGACAGATTGGTCTCGACCTGCAACTCTTCTTCTCGGCTGGGGTTGAGCAGGTCGAACCAGACGATGTTCGGCGGCTGGTCGCCCGATGACGGGTCCGGCGCTTCCACGAGCTGCCCGTTGAGATGGGTGTAGCAGCGCAGCATCAGAACCCCCGGACGCCTGTTCGGAGCGGCCGGAAACCGCCCGCCTTTCTTCCGCTTCTGTAGCGCCGAAGCGGCGCGAAGACCAGCCACGCCGGTGGCTCGCGACGCTCTGGAGCGCGTCGCGTTCCGATTGAATCAGAACGCGCGCTCCAGGTATCGAGTCATCGCGTTTTCGAACCAGAAAGTGGAAGCACTTTCTTGAAAACGCTCTAGACGCTCGCCTTCGCCTCGGCGCGACGCTCCGGGGTGCCTTCTTCCCCGGAGCCCGGATTGGAGGGTGCAACCGCGGCTGGTTCGCGGCCCTGGCGCGGCAGGCCGACGCCGCCGCCCCATTCGCTGGTGCCGGCGATCCAGCCCTGCGCCTCCTGCCACGCCGCGAGATAGGCGAGGGGCGACAGCGCGCCGGTGAGGAAGGCGTCGAGCCGCTCTCCCACCAGCGCGTCGTCGCGAAAAACCGAGCGCGGATCGTCCAGCCGGCCTGCCTTGAGCGTACTCTCGATCGCCTCGAGACCGCGCCGGCGCTCCGCCAGCACGGCGAGGCGCTCATGCAGCTCCCGCGCATCCGCCTGCTCCTCGGCGATGCGTAGGCGGAGGTCGTCGAGCTGGCTCGCCAGCGCGGCCATCTCGGGGCCGCCCCTGAGCTTGAGCCCGCCGGTGAGCGAGGCGAGGTCGGGGCTGCCGAGCCCCGCCACCAGCGCCGCCACTGCCCGGTCGAACGCCGGATCGCGCTCGTCGGTCAGCCCGGTCTGCGCCGCGACCAGCCCGTCGCGTTCGTCCTGCAACGCCGCGAGCGCGTCGTCGATCGTTGCGATCTGCTCCTGGGCCGTTTCGAGCGCCAGCCGCTGGCTGCTGCCGCCCGCCGCATCGATCGCCTGCCGTTCGATCGCATCGAGCCGGTCCTCGGCCTGCGCCGCCTCGGCGGCCAGCGCATCGGCATGGGCGCGCAGCCGTCCGGGCAGGGCGTTGAGCAGCGCGTAATTGGCCCTGGCGGCATCATATCCGATGAGCCGCGCCACCCAGCCGTCGAGGCGTGCCGCGAGGCCGCCCGCGTGATAGGCTTCCGTGCCGTAGCCGCGCGCCTCCAGATAGGCGAAAAGCCGATCCTCGCGGAACGGGCGCCCCTTCTGCTCGCGGTCGAGGTCGGCCTGCCGCACCTTGAGACGGGCCGCGGCGGCCATGGCCTTGAGCGCCGCCGCCTCCAGCCGCGCCCGCTCGTAATCCGGCGTCCGGCCGGCCGCGATGCCGATCTTGGGCCCCAGCGTCCTGAGCGCGGCGAGCTCGCGGTCGATCTCCCCCAGCGCCGCCATGCGGGCAGCTGCGAACTCCGCGAATTTCCGCTCCATGCCGCGCAGCCGTTCGGCATTGCGCGCCAGCTCGTGCCCCCGCGCGGCGATCTGCTGCCGCTTTTCGCCCGCCGCGCGCGTCACGGCCCCCGCGAGGGTCGCGCCGGGTTCGCGGGCGGACTGGCCGGCCGCGATCTGCCGCAGCAGGTCGGCCTCGCTGTCGCGGAACTTGGCCGAGCGCTCCAAGCCTCGGCCCAGCTTGCGCAGGATCTCATCCTCTTCGCGGCGGATGTCGCGCAGCGCCTCGTCCAGGGCGGCGATCGCCTCGGGTCCCCTGATGCTCATGGCCGCTTCACCATTGCGTCAGCGCGCCCCCCAATACCGGGATGGCATAGTCGACATCCACGAACCCGTCCTGCTTGATGCCCACCAGCTTGCGTTCCACCACGCCGTCATCCGCCTTGTCGGCCATCACCGCCTCATAGACCGTCTCAGGCACGCGCAAGCCCCAATGGGTGACCGTGCTCGTCCTGCCGGTGTCCTCGCTGGTGATCGGCAGGCTCAGCGGCTTGCCCTGCGGGTCCACGGCATCGACCACGATATAATAGTTCGTGGCCTCCGAATTGTTGGGCGGAAAGGTCCAGAAGCCCGGCTTGCCGTCCCGGTCGTCCACTTCGATGGTGTAGGCGAGCCCCAGCGTGTCGCGCAGCGCGGTCAGGTCGGTCACTGCCTGCTCGGCCGCCGTGCGGTCGCCATGTGCGGCGGCGGACTTGCCCCGGTCGCGCAGCTGGGCCGCATCGTCCGCCGCGCTCTGCACCTTGGTTTCGTTGAATATCTGCTGGTAGAGCGCGTCCATCCGGGCCGGCAGTATCTCGGTCAGTTCGCGCTGCGCCGCGGCCATCTGCGCATCCCGATAAGGACGGTAGAAGAGATAATAGCCGCCGAGCCCCACAGCCAGGGCCAGCAGCACCGCGAACACCGCCGGCGCCCACTTCCCGCGCGCCACATACAGCCGCGCCAGGAGCGCCTGCGGCCCGCGCGCCGGCGTGTGCCCGAACCGCCCGTCGGCGAAGGCGGCGAAGCCCTCGCGCAGCACGGCCTCGTCCGCCTCGATGCCGATGCGCGCATAAAGCGCCCGCAGCGCCTCGATCGCCTCCGGGCCGGGCGGCGCGGCGCGATCGACGGGCACGCCGATGCCATGGCGGAGCGTATCGGCCACGTCCGCCGTCAGCGTCAGCTCATCGAGTGGGGCCGCGGTCGCGGCTTCCTGCATCGTCATGGCGTCCGGTTTCGATTGCTGCGCCGAATCCTTCGGCATCTATTGGCTGTCGGACATCCGCGAGCCACCCGCGGCGTCACCGCCCGCGGTCCTGCCCGGCAACCGGCCGTCCGGCAATCGGCTACCCGGCAATGACCGCCTGATAAATCGTTCCGCCATCGCAAAATTTCGTTGCGCACACCCTGTCGGGCACATGATCGCCGCGCGATTGCGGCATGACAATTGCACCTATCGGGAGCGGTGACTATTTTCCGGCGATTGGTGCGAAAAAGCCGCAGGGAGCGCGCAATGGAGTTTGGCGGGCGTTATCTCCTCGCCGCCCCCCGGCAACAGGTCTGGGCGGCGCTCAACGACGTCGAGGTGCTGAAGGTCGCGATCCCAGGCTGCCGACGCATCGAATGGACCGCCCCGGCGGCGCTCGAGCTTGAGATCAGGGTCGATCTCGGCCCCGTGCATCCGGTGTTTTCCGGCGACCTGAGCCTGTCCGACATCGTCGCCGCCGAGCGCTACCGGCTCGAAGGCCGAGGCAGGGGCGGTCTGCTCGGCCTCGCCCATGGCGCGGCCGACATAATCCTCGCCGACAGCGACATGGGCACCGAGCTCCGCTTCGTCGCCGAAGGCGGCGCCTCTGGCCAGCTGATGCGGCTCGGCCGGGCGCTGATCGGCGGCAGCGCCCAGGCGGTGATCGACGGCTTCTTCGAACGCTTTGCCGCCGCCATGGGCGTCGAGATCGTGCCCCTGGCGCCCGCCGCCTAGCCGCCAGGGCGCCTCAACGCCGTCGAGGGCGGCGCATATCTCAAGAAGATCAGGCACATAGTCGGCCCGGTAGGCCGGGCCAGGCACCGGCTTTGCGCGCCGCGCCTAATATTTGACCAAACGGGAAAAATTGCCTCAAACCCCCTTGCGGACCCATGATTTGCGCGATTGTATCGCCTCAGCGCAGGGGATTGCTCGTCGGCTCACGCCGTTCCCGCTGCGAAACAGGGAGAATGACATGACTTCGACCACCCTTTCCCGGCGGCTCGCCGCCCGCCTTGCGGTTTTCGCGGCGGGCGCCGCGATGAGCGCCCTGCTCGCCGGCACTGCCATGGCCGATCCCGCCGTGATCTACGATCTCGGCGGCAAGTTCGATAAGTCTTTCAACGAGGCCGCCTATAACGGCGCCGAGAAGTGGAAGAAGGAGACCGGCGGCACCTATCACGACCTGGAAATCCAGGCCGAGGCGCAGCGCGAGCAGGCCGTGCGCAAATTCGCCCAGGCCGGCTATTCGCCGATTGTGGTGACCGGCTTCTCCTTCGCCGACACGCTCAACAAGGTCGCGCCCGACTTCCCGAACATCCACTTCGTGCAGATCGACTCCGTGGTCAATCAGCCCAATGTGGAGTCGGTGGTCTACAAGTCCAACGACGCCTCGTATCTCGCCGGCGTCCTCGCCGCCAAGACCAGCAAGACCGGCAAGGTCGGCTTCGTCGGCGGCATGGATATTCCGCTGATCCACGCCTTCTTCTGCGGCTACAAGGAAGGCTTCATGGCCACCGATCCGCAGGGCCAGGTGTTCGAGAACTATACCGGCACGACCGCCGACGCCTGGAACGATCCGGTGGGCGCAGGCGAGCTGGCCAAGGCCGATTTCGACAAGGGCGCCGACATCGTCTATGCCGCCGCGGGTGCCTCAGGTCTCGGCGTGCTGCAGGCCGCAAAGGACGCCGGCAAGCTCGCCATCGGCGTCGATTCCAACCAGGACTACATCCAGCCCGGCTCGGTGCTGACTTCGGTGCTCAAGCGCGTCGACGTCACCGTCTATGATGCCTTCAAGAACGATGCGAACTTCAAGGGCGGCGTGGTGGCCCTCGGCGTGCCGGAGCAGGGCGTCGGCATTTCCTTCGACGAATACAACAAGCCGCTGATCTCCGCCGACGCGATGGCCGCCGTCGATGCCGCCACCAAGGGCATCTCGGACGGTTCGATCAAGGTGCACGACTACACCGCCGACAACCAGTGCCCGTGACCGGCATCCGTTTCAGTGACTAACGAACGATCCGTTCCAGACAAGGCGCAGCGGTCCTCCGGGACCGCTGCCACCACTTCGCCCTGGGCCATCGAGCTCCGCAAGATCAACAAACGTTTCGGCCCCGTCTGGGCCAATCGTGACATCGATCTCAAGGTCCGGCGCGGCACCATTCATGGCATTGTCGGGGAGAACGGGGCCGGCAAATCGACCCTGATGTCGATCCTTTACGGCTTCTACACCGCCGATAGCGGCGAAATCTTCGTCAACGGCCAGCTCGCCCGCATCACCGATTCCCGCCACGCCCTCGCCCTCGGCATCGGCATGGTCCACCAGCATTTCATGCTGGTCGACAATTTCTCCATCCTCGAGAACGTCGTGCTCGGCGCCGAGGATTCCCCGCTGCTCGCCTCCTCGCTCGCCAAGGCGCGCAAGGAGCTGAAGCGCCTCGCCGACGAATACAGCCTGCATGTCGATCCCGACGCCATCGTCGAGGACGTTTCGGTGGGCCAGCAGCAGCGCGTCGAAATCCTCAAGGCGCTCTATCGCGGCGCCGACACCCTCATCCTCGACGAGCCCACCGGCGTCCTGACGCCCGAGGAGGCGGACGATCTCTTCCGCGTGCTCGGCGTGTTGCGCGAGCAGGGCAAGACCGTCATCCTCATCACCCACAAGCTGCGCGAAATCATGGCGATCACCGACACCGTCTCGGTGATGCGGCAGGGCCAGATGGTCACCACCATGCCGACGCGCGAGACCTCTCCCGAACAGCTCGCTGAAGCCATGGTTGGCCGCCGCGTGCTGCTGCGCGTGCAGAAGGGGGCGGCTCATCCCGGCACCCCGCTGCTCGAGGTCAATGACCTCGTGGTGGAGGACGATCTCGGCGTCACCCGGGTCAAGGGTGTGAGTTTTTCCGTCCGCGCCGGCGAGATCGTCGGCATTGCGGGGGTGGCCGGCAACGGGCAGTCCGAGCTGCTCGAAGCCATTTCCGGCATGCGCGCGCCCGAAAGCGGCAGCGTCGCGGTGAGCGGCCGGCCGGTTTCCTTCCATGGCGACGACGGCGCGGCGCGCCTGCGCGGCGCCAGGCTGGCCCACGTGCCGGAGGATCGCCAGCGCATGGGCCTCGTCACCCAGTTCGAGGAATGGGAGAATTCCATCCTCGGCTACCAGGACGATCCCGCCTACGGCAAGGGCGCCATTCTCGACATCGCCGCGGCGCAGGCCGAGGCGGCGGCGCGCATGCAGAAATTCGACGTCCGCCCGGCCAATCCGCGGCTCCGAACGGCCAATTTCTCCGGCGGCAACCAGCAGAAGATCGTGCTGGCGCGCGAGATGGAGCGCAATCCCGACGTGCTGGTCGTCGGCCAGCCCACCCGCGGCGTCGATATCGGCGCCATCGAGTTCATCCACAACCAGATCGTCAAGATGCGCGATGCCGGCAAGGCGATCCTGCTCGTTTCGGTCGAGCTCGACGAAATCCGCTCGCTTTCGGACCGGATCCTCGTCATGTTCGACGGGCACATTGTCGGGGAGGCCGATCCGGCCACGGCCACCGAAGGCGAGCTCGGCCTGATGATGGCCGGCATCGAAGGCAATGCGGCCGTGGCCGCTACCATGACCGCCACCGAGGAGAAGAGGCCGTGAGCGCCCGCCGACCCCTGCCGCGCTGGGCTGACGTTGCCCTGCTGCCGCTGCTCAATCTGCTGCTGGCGCTGATCGTTTCCGGCATCGTCATCGCCATCATCGGGCAGAACCCGTTCGAGGCCATCCGCATCATGGCCTATGGCGCCTTCGGCTATGGCGAAGGCATCGGCTTCACGCTGCATTTCGCCGCCGATTTCATCTTCACCGGCCTCGCCGTGGCGGTGGCGGCCCATGCCGGCCTGTTCAATATCGGTGCCGAAGGGCAGGCCTATATTGCGAGCCTCGGCGCTTTCTTCGTCGGCTATTTCCTCGACGGCACGAACTGGATTCTGGTGCTGCCGCTGGCGGTGGTCGCGGCGGCGGCCGTCGGCGCGCTCTGGGCTTTTATCCCGGGCTATCTCCAGGCCAAGCGCGGCAGCCACGTCGTCATCAGCACGATCATGTTCAATTTCATCGCCTCGGCGATCATGGTCTATCTGCTGAACTACGTGCTGAAGCCCAAGGGCATCCAGGACCCCTCGACGGTGAACCTGCTCGGCGCCGCCCGGCTGCCGCAGCTCCGGCAGTTCTTCTCCTTCTTCGGCTATGCGCCGCTCAACGTAACGGCGATCTTCGCCGTCCTGGCGCTGATCTTCTGCTACGTGCTGATCTGGCACACCAAGCTCGGCTTCGCCATGCGCACCATGGGTCACAACCCCACGGCCTCGCGCTATGCCGGCATCTCCAATAGCCGCCTCATCATGATCGTCATGGCGATCTCGGGCGCGCTCGCCGGGCTGGTCGCCGTCAACGAAGTGCTGGGCGTGCAGAACAAGATCGTGCTCGATTTCACCTCGGGCTACGGCTTTGTCGGCATCGCCGTGGCGCTGATGGGGCGCAACCACCCGGTGGGCATCGCGCTCGCCGCCATCCTGTTCGGCGCGCTCTATCAGGGCGGGCTGGAACTGCAGTTTGAAATGCCCGCCATCACCCGCGACATGATCGTGGTCATCCAGGCGCTGGTCATCATGTTCACCGGCGCCATGGAGGGCCTGCTGCGTCCGGGCCTCGAGAACGCCTTCATGCTCTACCTGCCGCGCCAGAAGGCGGACGCCGTCGCCCGCGAAACCGTCGGCACGGAGGGCTGAGTGGGATACGAAGATCTCATCTCGACCCTGGCCGCGACGCTCCGGCTCACGACGCCGCTGCTGCTCGCCTGCCTCGCCGGGCTCTATTCCGAGCGCTCGGGCATTTTCGATATCGGGCTCGAAGGCAAGATGCTCGCCGCCGCTTTCGGCGCCGCCAGCATTTCCGTGGTCACCGGCAATATGTGGCTGGGCCTCGTCGCCGGCATCGTGGTGTCGATCGGCATGGCGATGCTGCATGGCATCGCCTCGATCACGCTCAAGGGCAACCAGATCATTTCCGGCGTCGCCATCAATTTCCTGGCGCAGGGCCTCACCGCCGTGCTCGGCCTCGCCTGGTTCCACCAGGGCGGCCGCACCCCGGCCCCGCCCTCGGGCGGCCGCTTTCCGCCGCTGATCTGGCCCGGCGCCAGCCAGTTCCAGAGCGTGCCGATCATCGGCCCGATCTATTCGGTGCTGATTTCGGGCCACAACATCATCGTCTATATCGCCTTCCTCGCCGTGCCGGCGACCTATTGGGTGCTCTACCGCACCCGCTTCGGGCTGCGGCTCCGCGCCGTGGGCGAAAATCCCAAGGCGGTGGACACGGCCGGCATTTCCGTGCCGCGCCTGCGCTACGAAGCGCTGCTGATCACCGGCGTGCTCTGCGGCATCGCCGGCGCCTATTTTTCGATCGCCCAGGGCTCGGGCTTCGTCAACAACATGACCGCCGGCAAGGGCTATATCGCGCTCGCCGCCCTCATCTTCGCCAAATGGCGGCCGGTGCCGGCCATGTTTGCCACCCTGCTCTTCGGCTTCCTCGATGCGCTGCAGATTCGCCTTCAGGGCGTACCGCTGCCGGGCATCGGGCCCATCCCCGTGCAGTTCATCCAGGCGCTGCCCTATGTGCTGACCGTCGTGCTGCTGGCCGGCTTCATCGGCAAGGCCATCGGACCCAAGGCCGGCGGCGTGCCCTATACGAAAGACCGCTAGCGTGGCCTTGCTCCCGATTGACGAAAAGCTCTTCGCGGCCGCCGAGGCGGTGCGCCCCAAGGCGCACGTGCCCTATTCGCATTTCCATGTCGGCGCGGCGATCCTCGCCGATGACGGCAACATCTATGCCGGCTGCAATGTCGAGAACGCCGCCTTTCCGCTCGGCAATTGCGCTGAGGCCTCGGCGATCGCCGCCATGATCGCAGGCGGCGGCAAGCGCATTACCCGCATCTTCGTCACCGGCCCGGGCAGCGCGCCGGTGATGCCCTGCGGCGGCTGCCGCCAGCGCATCCGCGAATTCGCCGATCCCGACACCCCGGTGATCTGCCTCGGCGTCGAGGGACAGCCGCTCGAAACCACGCTCGACGAATTGCTGCCCCATTCCTTCGGGCCGGAATTTCTGGGGTGAGCAGGGAAAGGCCCCCTCACCCGGATGGCTACGCCATCCGACCTCTCCCCCACAGGGAGAGGTGATTCAGGGCAGCGCCTTGCCGCAGCCTCACCTCTCCCTGTGGGGGAGAGGTCGCCGCGAAGCGGCGGGTGAGGGGGCCTTCCCGGCTGCAAAATCCAGGAATAGGGCGTAAGCTCAGAAAAACCGCCCCGAGGGAGGCTGCAATGAACCTCAGAGTAGTCGATCACCGCGTCGAGGCGACGACCTCGCTGCGCAATCCCGGCTTCCCCCTCGATCTCGACTGGCTCGGCCGCATCCGCATGAACCGCTCCGCGCTGGAGCGCCGTGCCGCCACGATCGGGACGCGCCGCACCGTCAAGAAGGATTGGCAGGCCGCCTGGCTGCTCAAGGCCATCACCCTGATCGACCTGACGACGCTCAATTCCGACGACACGCCCGGCCGCGTCGAACGCCTCTGCGCCAAAGCGCGCCAGCCGGTCCGCTCGGATATTCTCGAAGGCCTCGGTGCCGGCGATCTGCCCATCCGTCCGGGCGCCGTCTGCGTCTATCACAGCTTCGTCGAAACGGCGGTCAAGGCGCTCGAAGGCACCGATATTCCGGTCGCGGCGGTCTCGACCGCTTTCCCGCACGGCCTTGCGCCCTTCGAAACCAGGATCGCCGAGATCGAAGCCTCGGTCGCCGCCGGCGCAAGGGAAATCGACATCGTCATCGAGCGGCAAATGGTGCTCAATGGCGATTGGCAGGCCCTTTACGACCAGGTGAAAGCCTTCCGCAAGGCCTGCGGCGATGCCCACATCAAGACCATCCTGGGCACGGGCGACCTCGCGACGCTCAACAATGTGGCCAAGGCCTCGCTAGTCTGCATGCTCGCCGGCGCCGATTTCATCAAGACCTCGACCGGCAAGGAAAAGGTCAACGCCACACTCCCCGTTTCGCTCGCCATGATCCGCATGATCCGCTGGTTCGCCGAGGAGACCGGCGTCGAGATCGGCTACAAGCCGGCCGGCGGCATCTCCTCCGCCAAGACCGCGCTCGACTACATGGCACTGATCAAGGAGGAGCTCGGCACGCATTGGCTCCAGCCCCACCTCTTCCGCTTCGGCGCCAGCTCGCTCCTCACCGATATCGAGCGGCAATTGGAGCACAATTTCACCGGCCGCTATTCGGCCGATTACCGCCAGCCGATGGTGTGAGCGTGGCGCGGCAGGACCCCCACCCCATCCCTCCCCGCAAGGGGGAGGGAGTGCCCTCTGCGATGCGGCGCAACATCGTCTCCCTCCCCCTTGCGGGGAGGGGACAGGGGTGGGGGATGGCCGAGGCGCGCCGCAGGAGATTTTCATGAACAAGATCGCCGAAATCTTCGAGACTCTCGAATACGGCCCCGCGCCGGAAAGCCCGCAGCCGGCGCTGGACTGGTTGGCGAGCCACGACAACCACTTCGGCCACTTCATCGACGGCAAATGGACCGCCCCCGGGGAGGCCTTCGCCTCCACCAATCCCGCCAACGGCAAGGTGCTCGCCGAACTGACGCAGGGCACCGCCGACGATGTGGACAGGGCAGTCAAGGCCGCCCGCGCCGCGTTCAAGCCCTGGTCGGCGCTGTCCGGCTTCGAGCGCGCCAAATATCTCTACGCCATTGCCCGCGCCGTGCAGAAGCATTCCCGCCTCTTCGCCGTGCTCGAAAGCCTCGACAACGGCAAGCCGATCCGGGAGAGCCGCGACGTCGACATCCCGCTCGTCGCCCGGCATTTCTACCATCACGCCGGCTGGGCGCAGCAGCGCGACCAGAGTTTTCCGGGCATGGTGCCCTATGGCGTCTGCGGGCAGATCATCCCGTGGAATTTCCCGCTGCTGATGCTGGCCTGGAAGATCGCCCCGGCGCTCGCCGCCGGCAATACGGTGGTGCTGAAGCCGGCCGAATTCACCTCGCTCACGGCGCTGCTTTTCGCCGAAATCTGCGAGCGCGCCGGCCTGCCGAGAGGCGTGGTGAATATCGTCACCGGCGATGGTGAGACCGGGCAGGCGATCGTGGCTCATCCCGATATCGACAAGATCGCCTTTACCGGCTCGACCGAAGTCGGCAAGGCCATCCGGTCGGCGACGGCCGGCTCCGGCAAAGGCCTCAGCCTCGAGCTCGGCGGCAAATCGCCCTATATTGTCTTCGACGACGCCGACCTCGACAGCGCTATCGAAGGCCTGGTCGACGCCATCTGGTTCAACCAGGGCCAGGTCTGCTGCGCCGGCTCGCGCCTCCTCGTGCAGGAATCGATCGAGGCCCGCTTCCTCGAAAAGCTGCGCCGCCGCATGGCGAGCCTCCGCGTCGGCGATCCGCTCGACAAGGCGATCGATATCGGCGCGCTGGTTGCGCCCGTGCAGGTGGCGCGCGTGCAAGAACTGGTGAAGAAGGGCGTCGCCGAAGGCGGCAAGCTCTATGAGCCCGATATCGACCTGCCGCAGGGCGGCTGCTTCCTGAGGCCCGCGCTCATCACCGATATTTCGCCCGCCAACACGGTCGCGGTCGAGGAAATCTTCGGCCCCGTGCTGGTCGAGATGAGCTTCCGCACGCCCGATGAGGCGGTGGCGCTCGCCAACAACACCCGTTACGGCCTCGCCGCGACGCTCTGGACCGAAAACGTAAACCTCGCCCTCGACATCGCCCCGCGCCTCAAGGCGGGCGTCGTCTGGATCAACGGCACCAACCAGTTCGACGCGGCCGTCGGCTTCGGCGGTTATCGCGAAAGCGGCTTCGGCCGTGAGGGTGGCCGTGAAGGCATGGCGGTCTATCTGAAGCCCGCCTGGGAGAAGTCCCTGCGCCCTCATCCCGAGGCGGGAGCGCAGCGAGCCCCGAAGGATGGCCACCGCGCCCCGAACCCCCTGGATAGGGAAAGCGCCATCGACCAGACCGCGAAAATCTATATCGGCGGCAAGCAGGCGCGGCCCGACAGCGGCTATTCCCGCGTCGTGCTCGGCCCGAGGGGCGCCACCCTCGGTGAAGTCGGCGAGGGCAACCGCAAGGACATCCGCAACGCCGTCGAGGCCGCCCGCGCCGGCCTCGGCTGGGCGACGACCTCAGCCCATAATCGCGCGCAAATCCTCTATTTCCTCGGCGAAAATCTCGATTATCGCCGCAAGGAATTCGCCGACCGCCTGCGCGCCCAGACCGGCGCCTCGGCCGCCGCGGCCGACCGCGAGGTCGCCCAATCGGTCGAGCGGCTGTTCGCCTTCGCCGGCTGGGCCGACAAATATGATGGCGCCATCCATAACCCGCCGGCCCGCGCCATCGCCGCCGCCATGGTCGAACCCATCGGCGTGCTCGGTATCGTCGCGCCAGCCGAACTGCCGCTGCTCGGCTCGGTCGCGCTGCTCGCCCCGGCCATCGCCATGGGCAATCCGGTGGTGCTGGTCCCCTCCGAGCCGCATCCGCTTTCGGCCACCGACCTCTACCAGGTCATCGAGACCTCGGACGTGCCCGCAGGGATCATTAATGTCGTCACCGGCGATGCGGCAAGCCTCGCCAGGACGCTGGCCGAGCATGACGGCGTCGACGCGCTCTGGTTCTGCGGCTCCGCCGAGGCCTCCGCCATGGTGGAAAAGGCCTCGATCGGCAACCTCAAGCAGACCTGGACGACACGCGGCCTAGGCTTCGATCTGTCCGATACCGAAAAGTTCGCCGGTCCCTATCTCCTCGCCAAGGCGACGCAGGTGAAGAACATCTGGATTCCCTATGGCGCGTAAGGCGACCCCCCTCCCATCCTCCCCCGCAAGGGGGGAGGAGGACGCGTTGCATCGCCCTGCCATGGGGCACTCCCTCCCCCTTGCGGGGAGGGATGGGGTGGGGGTGTCGCAGGCACGACTTGGGGCGAAGGCCGCATGACCTTCCTCCCGCAGGAAATCATCCGCCGTAAGCGCGACGGCGAAGCGCTGTCGGCGGATGAAATCCGCCGCTTCGTCCAGGGCCTTACCGATGGCAGCGTCTCCGACGCGCAGACCGGCGCCTTCGCCATGGCCGTCTATCTCAACGACATGGATGCCCGGGAGCGCGTGGCGCTCACCCTGGCCATGCGCGATTCAGGTACGGTGCTGTCCTGGCCCCATCTGGACGGCCCCGTCGTCGACAAGCACTCGACCGGCGGCATCGGCGACAACGTTTCGCTCATGCTGGCGCCCATGCTCGCCGCTGCCGGTTGCCATGTGCCGATGATCTCGGGCCGCGGCCTGGGGCACGCCGGCGGCACGCTCGACAAGCTCGAATCCATTCCCGGTTATAATTGCTTTCCCGGGAGCGCCGTCTTCCGCCGCGCCGTCGCGGAAGCGGGGTGCGCCATCGTGGGGCCGACCGCCGACCTCGCCCCGGCCGATGGCGCGCTCTACCGCGTCCGGGACGTCACCGCGACGGTCGAAAACCTCTCGCTCATCGTCGCCTCGATCCTGTCCAAGAAGCTCGCGGCGGGGCTCGGGGCGCTGGTGCTCGACGTCAAGACCGGCAATGGCGCCTTCATGGCGGACCTCGATGCCGCCTGGAATCTCGCCCAGGCCATGGTCGCCGTCGCCAATGGCGCCGGCACCAGGACGGCAGCGCTCATCACCGACATGAGCGAACCGCTCGCCAGCGCAGCGGGAAATGCCGTCGAAATCCGCAACGCCGTCGATTTCCTGACCGGCGACCGGCGCGATCCGCGCCTGCTCGAAGTGGTGCTCTCGCTCGGCGAAACGCTTCTCGTCCTCGCGGGCGTCGATGGCGAAGCGCCCTCCGCCCGCCACCGCCTGCAGCAATCCCTCGACAGCGGCAATGCCGTCGAGCGTTTCGGCCGCATGGTTTCGGCGCTCGGCGGCCCGCATGACCTCGTCGAATGCCTTGCCTCATACCTGCCGGCCGCGCCGGTCATCCGCGACGTTCCGGCCGGCGATGAGGGCTATGTCTCCGCGATCGACCTGCGCGAGGTCGGCATGACCGTCGTCGGTCTCGGCGGCGGCCGGGCCCGTCCCGACGATCGCATTGATCACGCCGTCGGTTTCGATCGGCTGCAACCGCTGGGGACCGCCATCACGGCAAAGACGCCGCTGGCGCGCATCCATGCCCGCACCGAGGCCGATGCCGAAGCTGCCGCTGCCCGCCTGCGCGCCGCCTATGTGCTCGGCGAAGCGCCGCCCCCACGGCCGCTCATTCTCGAGCGCATCCTGCCGGAGCCGGTCTGATGGGTCGTGTCATCCTTTCCGTGCTCGACAGCTTCGGCATCGGCGGCGCGCCGGATGCCGCCGATTATGGCGATCGCGGCGCCAATACCCTGTTGCACATTGCCGAGGCCTGCGCCGCCGGCCGCGCCGACCGCGAAGGGCTGCGTTCGGGGCCCCTGCATGTCCCCAATATGGACATGCTCGGCCTCGGCGCGGCGGGCCTCCTCGCCTCGGGCACGCTCGCGCCCGGCCTCTCGGACGAGCCGCGCGGCGGCCGCTGGGGAGTAGGCAGGGAAGTGTCCAAGGGCAAGGACACGCCGTCCGGCCATTGGGAAATCGCCGGCGTCCCCGTGCCCTTCGACTGGGGTTATTTCCCGCAGACCGAGCCCACATTCCCGCCCGAGCTGATCGATGCGCTGGTGCAGAAGGCGGAGCTGCCGGGCATCCTCGGCAACAAGCACGCTTCGGGCACGGCGATCATTGCCGAACTCGGCGAAGAATCGATCCGGACGGGAAAGCCCATCTGCTACACCTCGGCCGATTCCGTTTTCCAGATCGCAGCGCATGAGGAACATTTCGGCCTCGAGCGGCTCTATCGTGTCTGCGAGATCGCCTTCTGGATGACCACGCCCCTCCGCATCGGCCGCGTGATCGCCCGCCCCTTCATCGGCGAGACGCCCGAAACCTTCAGGCGCACCGGCAACCGGCGCGATTTTGCTATTCCGCCGCCCGAGCCGACCCTGCTCGACCGGGCGCAGCAGGCGGGCCGATCGGTGTTCGCCATCGGCAAGATTTCGGACATCTTCGCCGGCCACGGCGTCACCCATCGCCTCAAGGCGACCGGCAATATGAAGCTCTTCGACGCCATGCTCGACGCCCTCTCCATGGCGGGCGACGGGGCGCTGATTTTCACCAATTTCGTCGATTTCGACCAGGAATACGGCCACCGTCGGGATGTCGCCGGCTACGCGGCGGCGCTCGAGGCGTTCGACGCGCGCCTGCCGGAATTGGTCGCGCGGCTCCGCCATGACGACCTCGTGGTGCTCACCGCCGACCATGGTAACGACCCGACCCGGGGAGGCACCGACCATACCCGCGAGCAGGTGCCGATCCTGCTCTTTTCCCCAAGCCTGTCGAAAGGGGAGATTGGCATTCGCCCCGGCTTTTCTGATATTGGCGAGACGTGCGCCCGCTGGCTCGGGCTCCCGCCCGGGCCCCACGGCCGCTCCTTCCTCTAGGGCATTTACGTTCCGGTGAAATCGGACCGTAAGCTCTAAGTTCTTGAGTTGTCGCGCTTCCGAACCGGAAAAGCGGTATCCACTTTTCCCGGAGGCGCTCTAGCAAGAGGCGCTCAATGCCCAATGTCACCGTCGTGGATCATCCGCTGATCCAGCACAAGCTCACTATCATGCGGAACAGGCAGACCTCGACGGCGGGTTTCCGGCGGCTGCTGCGCGAGATCGCGCACCTGCTCTGCTACGAGGTGACGCGCGATCTGGAGCTCGAATCCATTCCCATCGAAACCCCGATGGGGGAGATGGAGGCGCCCACCATCAAGGGCAAGAAGCTCGTCTTCGCCTCGATCCTGAGGGCCGGCAACGGCCTGCTCGACGGCATGCTGGACCTCGTGCCCGCCGCCCGCGTCGCCCATATCGGCATCTATCGCGACCACGAGACGCTGCAGCCGGTGGAATATTACTTCAAGGCGCCGGCCGAGCTCGACAACCGCCTCATCATCGTCGTCGACCCCATGCTCGCCACCGCCAATTCCTCGATCGCCGCCGTACAGCGGCTCAAGGATCGCGGCGCCAACAATCTGCGATTCCTCTGCCTTCTGGCTGCCCCCGAAGGCATCGAGAAATTCACGCGCGCCCACCCCGACGTGCCCGTCTTCACCGCCGCCATCGACGACCACCTCAACGAGCACGGCTATATCGTCCCCGGCCTGGGCGATGCCGGCGACCGCATGTACGGGACCAAATAGTCAGAAGGCCTTTTTGAGCCCGGCCTGCTTGAGTACGCCGTTTGCGCTATGGCGCGAGACGACACCGCCATCGACGATTACGTTTTGCTTGGTAACCGGACTATACCAAACCTGATGGTCGCCCTTGCCGTAACGAACCAGCGTGCAGCCCGCCTCTTCGAGCAGCTTTCGCAGCTGCCTATAATAGCCCTTCAATCCTACGCTCTGCGGGCTACGGCAAAGCCGGTCTGCAGCGCGTGCACCTGAAACGGCACCTCGGTCATGCCGGCGGGCAGCTCGACATTATTCAACTCGATGAGGTCTTCGAGGACGTCGGGGATGCGCGAAATCAGTCGTTCGATGGTCGCATCTTCCATGACGAAGCCGCCTATGTCCTCGCTGGTAGCAACCCAGACGGAGGCCTCTGGATCCCACTCTGCAATGATGTCGATCGGCAGCTTCTGCATTGGTCTGTCCCCGGCAATGGCTACCAATATAGACGGCGCCGATCCAACCGGCAAACCTAGCCCCTGAGCGGCAGGCCGTAGCTGATGAGTTCGGCGCGGAGGGCGGCGGGGGAGGTGAAGTGGATGCCGGCCATGCCGTATTTGCGGGCGGAGACCACATTGGGCTCGTTGTCGTCGATGAATACGCAGCTTTCCGGCGCGAGGCCGTAGCGCTCGCAGAACACGCGGAAGATTCGGGGATCGGGCTTTACGAAGCGCTCCAGCCCGGAGACCACGACGCCGTCGAACTTTTCCAGGAACGGCCATTCCCCGAGGCAGGACATCCACTTTTCCCAGGAGAAATTGGTGATCGCGAAGGTCGGCACCTCGGCGGCGATCAATTCGTCATGGATGTCGATGGTGCCCTCGATGAACACCCCCAGCGTTTCCTTCCAGCGCTCGTCATAGGCCTTGATCTCGCGCCAGTATTTCGGAAACCGCGTGATCAGCCGCGCCACGCCCTCGGCATAGATGTCGCCTGCGTCGAATTCGAGGTTCCATTCGAGCGTGCAGACATTGTCGTGGAACCACTGCGCCTCCTCCTCGCTCTCGAAGAGCTTGCGGAAGAGATTCATCGGGTTCCACTCGACGAACACCCCGCCGAGATCGAAGACGGGCACGAGCGGTTCGGACATTGCTGATTTCCGGCGGTGGGACGAATGCCGGAGCCTATGCCATGGCGGGAAGAGGCCGGCAAGCAGGGGTACATCGAAACTGGATTCCTGCCTTTGCGGGAATGACGTCGGGTTCGCTGCGGGGACTTGCCCCACCACGCACGTCATCCATGCCTCCACCTCATCACGTCATTCCCGCGAAGGCGGGAATCCAGTTTTGCGCCACCGCAGCCGGACTAGAGCGTTTTCAGGAAAAGTGGTTCCACTTTTCCGGCCTCATGGTGAGCTCGTCGAACCACGAAAACGCGACAACTCAAGAACTTAGAGCTCACGTTCTGATGCAATCAGAACGTGAAATGCTCTAGCCGCTGGTGTCGAGCGTGATCGCCGCGCCATAGCGCGGCATGTAGAAATTCTGGTGGTAGAGCGAGAACGGCCTGTTGAAGAACATGCCGAGCATGGGGAGGAAAGGATAGCTCGCCTCCGACACGACCACCCATTTGCCCTTGGAAATGTCGAGCATGGCCTGCGGGATAGGGTGGGTGCCGCCATAAGGCTGGCCGGCGGTCTGCGCCGAGCCGCCATTATAGCCCACGCTCCACAGCACCTTTGTTTTCCCCGTGGCGTCGACCGAAACGAAGCTCACCACCTGGGCGAGGTCGGTCGTGGGGTAGGGGGCGATGATTGCCTGCGCGGCCGCGAAATAGTCCTGCAGCGTCGAGTTCTGCTTGATGCTGTCGCGCGTACGCGCGACGAGGTCGCCGACCGTGCCGGCTATGGTAATCACCCGCTGGTCGACGCTGAAGGCCTGGCTCAGCTCGACCGAGCCGACATACATCACCAGCATGATCGGCAGGACCAGCGCGAACTCCACCGCCGCGACGGCCTCGCGCGCCAGCGTGAAGCGCTGCCCGTGGTGCAGCAGCCTGCGAAGGACGGATCGCACGCTCATCCCGACACCGCCGCGCCGCTGCTGAACGGTTCGTTGGCGAATACGCGCACCGCCCCGAGCAGGCGCGTGCCGTCCGAACTGGTGGCCAGGCTGAAGCCGCCGAAATTGAGGATGACCGGCCATTTGTAATAGACCTGCACCATCACCACCTGCAGCCCTCCCCCGGGGATGAAGGCCTGCTCCAGCTTCCATTTGGTGGGGTCGGTGGGGTCGAGCGGCGGCGCGATCTGGGCGCTGGCGAAATTGTCGACGGTCGAAACGCGGATTTCCAGCTTCGAGCAGTCGAACATGCCGTAGAGCCCGTCGCAGACGGCACCTCGGAAGCTGTCGATGTCGAAACCGGCGGTGGCCTGCGCCTGCCCCGTCAGGATC
>DASZUI010000071.1:0-38982 GCA_035547675.1 Devosia sp. | reverse complement strand
CGGCAGGCGGTTGAAGTTCAGGCGGGACTGGCCGATCGCTCCGCGCTGCACGGCGGATAGGCCCGCAGGAAGGTCCGAACGGCATTGGTGAGGGATCGGCGCAATTCCTCGCCGGTCGGTGCTTCGTCCGGGGCCGGGAGGTCCGGCAGGTCGGCGTTGATCAGTGCCATGAATTGACGCGCGGCGAGGTCCGGATCGTCCAGCATGAGCCGGCCGTCGCGGGCAAGGCGGGCGAAGCGGGCGGAAATGGCGGGCCAGTTCTTGCGCGGTCCATATTGCCGCCAGGCGTCGAACAGCTCGGGATAGCGCCGGCCCTCGTTTTCGATCAAGCGGCGCAGGGCGACGGCATCCTCGTCGCAGATGCAGTTCTGCGTCAGGCGCATCGCGAACTCGATGAGCTCGGCTTCGATATCGTGCGGCCTGTCGGGAAAAGTGGCGAGCGTCTTGACCATGGCGGCGCTCGAGCGCTCGCTGATCGCGCGGACGACCTCGGCGAAGAGCCGTTCCTTGTCGCCCATCTGGTTGTAAATGGTCTGGCGGGAAACGCCGGCCTCGCAGGCAACCCCGTCGATACTAGCGCCTATATAGCCGTCGCGGCAGAAAACCGTCGTCGCCGCCTCGATGATGCGGCAGCGCTTGTTGTAGTTGCCGCGCAGCTGCATGCCAGCATTGCGCGGCGGGTCATCGCTCAATTCCATGCGCCGTAACATAATCTCGCTTGACGAAATGGACAAGAGTGTCCATTCTGATTTTTGGACGCTCCTGTCCACTTTTATGGACATCCAGATTCGTCAGGCGGTGATCGGAAGACAGGGATGCTGCTGCCACTAATTGGCAGTGCGCCGGGGTAGGAGCTATCCGGCGCGAGAGCATCCGGGCGGGCGGGCCATGTGCAGGCCGCCCGCTCCGCGACGCCATACACCAATTGATCGGCCCAATGGGCCGGAAAGAGTCGACCATGGATACCAAGATCCTGCGTGCCGCGATCGTGCTCGGCCTGCTGTCGGTGATCGGCCCGTTCGCCATCGACATGTATTTGCCGACCCTGCCTTCGATCAGTAAGGCGCTTTCCGCCGATACCGCCCAGGTGCAGCTCTCGATCATGAGCTTCATGCTGGCGACGGCGGTGTTTACCCTCGTCTACGGCCCGGTGAGCGACATGATCGGCCGCAAGCCGCCGCTCTATTTCGGCATTGGGCTCTATGTCGTGGGCGCGATCGGCTGCGCCCTGGCGCAGAACATCGAATGGCTCGTCGCCATGCGCTTCGTGCAGGGCGTGGGCGCCTGCGCCTCCTTTTCGCTGCCGCGGGCAATCGTCCGCGACAACTATACCGGCGCGCCGGCGACGCAGCTTTTCAGCCTGCTCATGCTGGTGTTTTCAATCTCGCCGATCCTGGCGCCGTCGGTGGGCAGCCTCGTCATCCAGTTCGCCGACTGGCGGGGCATCTTCTGGGTGATGGCGGCTTCGGGCGCGCTGTCGATGATCCTCGCCACCGTGGCGCTGAGGGAGACCCGGGCCAGGGAGGCGCGGGTCGAGAGCAGTCTCGGCAGCGCATTGCGCGGCTATGGCGTGCTGCTGCGCGATGTGCGCTTCCTCGGCCTCTGCTTCATCGGTGGCTTCGGCCTTGCCAGCTTCATGGCCTTCATCGGCTCGTCGAGCTTCGTCTATATCGAGCATTACGGCCTGTCGCCGACGCTCTACAGCCTCGCCTTCTCGATCAACGCGGTCGGCTTCTTCGCCGCCTCGCAGACGACGAGCTGGCTGGTCCGCCGCTTCGGCATGAGCCGGGTGGTGCGCGGGGGCGTCTATGGCTTCTCGGCGGCGATGATCGTGCTCTTCGCGCTGTTCCTTGCCGGGGCCGGAAGCCTGACGACGCTGGTGGTGCTGATGTTCATCGCCTTCGCTTTCCTGGGCGTGGTGATGCCGGCGACGGGCGTGCTGGCGATGGAGGAGCATGGCGAGTTCGCCGGCACCGCCTCCGCGCTGATGGGAACGCTGCAGACCATTACCGGCGCCGTGGTGATGGGCATTGTCGCCGCCTTCTTCAACGGCACGGCAATGCCGATGGTCGCCGGCTTCGCCGGCTGCGGCGTGATCGTGCTGGCGCTGACGCTCCTCACCATCCGCGACGCCGAGCCGTCGATCGTCGAGGCGCCGGCGGAGTAGCCAGCCATTCGGCTGGACCTGATTTGAGGCGCGGCGTCGTGGGTGCCGCGCCTTGTGTGTGGATGCCGGAAACGGAGATTCCCGCTTTTGCGGGAATGACGAAGTGAGCGAGGCAACACCGTGCCTCTCTACCGACGTCATTCCCGCGAAGGCGGGAATCTCCGTTCATTCACGCCTTGGGCAAATCCGCGCAGACCGGGCCGAGCGGGGCGGCGGTGTAGTGCACCTCGACCGGCTTGCCGCGGCGGTCGAAGACGAGCGTCAGCTGGTCGTCGCTCAATTGCGCAATGCGCGCGGAAACAGCCTTGCCGTCCTCGTTCCAGCTCAGCTCGTCGACGCCGGTGAGTTTCCAGGCGGACAGGTGGTGGGTTTCCCAGCTGTCGTCGACCACGAGCGTACCGTCGGCGAGGAAGATGCGGACTTCGCTCGGCACGCCGGCATCGTCGGTCTTCTGCCAGAGCCGGTTGACCAGGCCCGGCGCGGTGGTGCCGCAATCGGTCTTGGTTTCGGTCACCGGACCTTCGGGCATGGCGTCGTCCGCGCGGGCCGGCAGCGTGCCACCGAGGCCGACACCCCAGACGGCGAGCAAGGCGAAAAGGGCGGCTTTGGAGGTCATGGCGCAGCTCCCGGTGTTGATTCGGCACATGGTGGTCGTGCCGTGAGGCGACAAGAGGGAGCCCGGTAATTGCGACCAATTTGCGCAATTGCCGTTACCGAACGGCAACGCTCACCTCTCGTTCAAGCGATGGCAAACGGGAGGTTAACGGCGGCTGAACGGGGATGCCGGGCAGGGGCCTATCGCAGAGTCCGTGACGCACCCCCACCCGGCTGCCGCCACCCTCCCCTCAAGGGGGAGGGGCCCTGTGGCCACGGCGGTGCCACATGGCTCCCCTCCCCCTTGAGGGGAGGGGTCGGGGGTGGGGGTATTCCACCCCGCCTTTACGCAAACTCCCTGAGGTGCAGCGCGCGGTCGCGTTCGCGGACGCGCTGGGTCTGGACGGGCCAGAGGGCGTAGCCCTTGCCGCCCAGCGCGTGCTGCGCGTGCAGGGCCCAGTTGGGATCGTCGAGCGCCGTGCGGGCGAAGGCGACGAGGTCGGCATCACCATTGGCGAGGATGCCCTCGGCCTCCTCTGGCGTCGCGATCAGGCCGACGGCCATGGTCGGGATGCCGGCGCCCTGGCGCACGGCGCGGGCGAAGGGCACCTGGTAGAGCGCTTCCGACTTGATCGACCCGCCATGGAAGCCGCCCGAGGAGCAATGGACGAGATCGACGCCGCGCGCCTTCAACTCGCGGGCCAGCACGATGGAATCCTCGACCTGCCAGCCCTCGGGATGGTTGTCGCTCACCGAAATGCGCATGAGCAGCGGCTTTTCGGCCGGCCAGGCCGCGCGCACCGCCTCGACGACCTCCAGCGGGAAGCGCATGCGGTTCTCGCGCGTGCCGCCATATTCGTCGGTGCGCTTGTTGGCCAGCGGCGAAAGGAACTGGTTGAGCAGGTAACCGTGCGCGCCATGGATTTCGATGGTGTCGAACCCGGCCTCGAGTGCCCGGCGGGTCGCCGCCACGAAGCCGTCGCGCACGCGGTCCATGCCGGCCCGGTCGAGCGCGATGGGCAGCTTGTAGTTGGGATCATCAGGATTGTGGCTCAGGGCGCTCGGGGCGACGGGCGTCCAGTCCTCGAAAGCGTATTTGACCTTGTCTTCCGGCGTCTCGTCGAAGCCATTGCGCCACGGGACAGGGGTCGCGGCCTTGCGCCCGGCATGGGCGAGCTGGATACCCGCCCTGGCGCCGTGCTCGTGCAGGAAATCGACGATGCGCCGGAGCATGGGGATGTGCGCATCGTCCCAAATGCCGAGATCGGCATAGGTGATGCGCCCCTCGGGCACCACGCCCGACGCCTCCAGAATCACCAGCGAGAAGCCGCCGAGCGCGAAACGCCCCAGATGCACGAAATGCCAGTCATTGGCGAAGCCGTGCCGCGACGAATACTGGCACATGGGGGCAACCACGGCGCGGTTGCGCAGCGTCATGTCCTTGAGGGCATAGGGCGTGAAAAGCTGGGACATCGGTACTCTTCGGAAATGTCGAAAGGGAGAGAGCCTTATATCGTCAAGTAACGATGGAAGGAAGGGTGGGTGCGCGTCACCAATGCGTGTGGGGCGGAACGGCGGCTTTTCGGTCCACGTTCCCGATTTGACGCCGGAGAGGGAGGACCGAATGCGCCCGCTGAGCCTGATCGTTTCGCTGCCGCTGCTTGTCGCCGCGGGCGCGAGTCCCGCGGCCCCCGTGCTGACCGGAAAGGCCGCTTTCGGCGACTGGACCAAGGACGCGCCCGGCGTGGTGCGGCACCTGACGCTGGATGATCTGCCGCCGCCCTATGCCAGCAAGTCCGCGGCGAACAATGCACAGCCGCGCAAGCGCCCAGACAACCTGGTGCCCAAGGTGCCGGACGGCTTCAAGGTCGACCTCGTCGCCTCGGGAATCCGGAATCCGCGCGCCATGCGCGTCGCGCCGGACGGCGATCTGTTCGTCGCCGACAGCGAGGCCAATGAAGTGCTGGTGTTTCATTTCGGCGCGGCGGGCGCCAAGCCCACCGAATCGGTGTTCGCGAGCGGCCTGCACCAGCCCTACGGCATCAACTTCTATCCCGCCGACAATCCCAAATGGGTCTATGTCGCCAATTCCAATTCGGTGGTGCGCTTCCCCTATGGTTCGGGCGACCTCAAGGCGGCCGGCAAGCCGGAAACCATCGTGCCGAGCATTCCCTCGAACCATCATTGGACGCGGGACATCGTGTTCTCGCCGGACGGCAAGACCATGTATCTCTCGGTCGGGTCGGGGTCCAATGTCGCCGAGGATATGAGCAAGACGCCGCCCGGCGGCGTCGCCGCCTGGGCCAAGGACCATCCCCTGGGCGAAGCGTGGGGCAGCGAGGAACGCCGCGCCGCCATCTGGTCGATGACCCCGGAAGGCAAGGATGTGAAGATTTACGCCACCGGCCTCAGGAACTGCGCCGGCATGACGGTGCAGCCCGAGACCGGCAATGTCTGGTGCGCGGTCAATGAGCGCGACGAGCTCGGGGACAATGTGCCCTTCGAATATGCGACCCATGTGGAGCAGGGCGCCTGGTATGGCTGGCCCTGGTATTACCTCGGCAATCACGAAGACCCGCGCCACAAGGGCGAACGGCCGGACCTCGCGGGCAAGGCGACCGTGCCCGACGTGCTGATGCAGGCCCATTCCGCGCCGCTCAATATCGTGTTCTACGAGGGCGACCAGTTCGGGCCGGACTACAAGGGCGATGCCTTCGTGGCGCTGCATGGCTCGTGGAACCGCGGCAGCCGCACCGGCTACAAGGTCGTGCTGCTGCCCTTCAAGAACGGCAAGCCCACCGGCGACTACGAGGACTTCATGACCGGCATGGTGCTGGGCGCCAACGATGTCTGGGGCCGCCCGGTCGGGCTTGCGGTGGGCAAGGACGGCTCGCTCTTCGTCTCCGAGGACGGCAACGGCACCATCTGGCGCATAAGCAAGCAATAACCCAGCCACCAGCCATTCGGCTGGACCGAACTTTTTCGATGTGGGCAGGTAGGGTGCGCGCTGCTCATGGTTCGACAGGCTCACCATGAGGTCGTGGAATTTGGGTACGGTCGCACGGATGTGGCCTAATCCTTAGCTTGCGGACACCACCTCGTCCTGAGCTTACAGACACCACGTCATCCTGAGCCCACAGGCGCCACCTATCCTGAGCTTGCAGACACCACCTCATCTTGAGCTTGCAGACACCATCTCGTCCCGAGCCTGCAGACACCACCTCATCCTGAGCTTACAAACCCGCCACCTCATCCGGAGCTTACAGATACCACCACCTCATCCTGAGCTTGTCGAAGGATGGGCAGCGCGCTCCTGCGCAGCCGGTTGAGGGAATTGCGCAACCTCTGCTAGACCGCACGTGACATTCTTGCGTGAGGTCTCAGATGTTTCCCGAGCGGCTGACGGACGGTTACCAGAGCTTCGTCGAGGGGCGGTTCACCCGGGAGCGATCGCGCTATGCCATGCTGGCGGAACGGGGCCAGCAGCCCGAGATCATGGTCATCGGCTGCGTGGATTCGCGCGTCTCGCCCGAGGTGATCTTCGACGCGGCGCCGGGCGAGTTGCTGGTGGTGCGCAACGTCGCCAACATCGTGCCGCCCTATCAGCCGGACAAGGCGACCCAGCACGGCACGAGCGCCGCGCTCGAGTTCGGCGTGCAGGCGCTGGCCGTCCGGCACATCGTCGTGCTCGGCCATGCCCAATGCGGCGGCATCGCCTTTTTCGCGCGGGAGAGCGCGCCCTTGTCGCAGGGGGATTTCATCAGCCAGTGGATGAGCCAGATCGCGCCGGCGGCGGCGGCGCTGGGGCCGCATGCGCGCTACGATGCGGCGGCCTATCAGCGCCGGCTGGAATTCGCCTCGGTGGAGCTGAGCCTTTCCAATTTGATGACCTTCCCCTGGGTGAGGGACAAGGTCGAGGCGGGAAAGCTCGAGCTGCATGGCGCCTATTTCGGCGTCGCCGCCGGGCGGCTGCTGGTGCGCGATCCGGCGACGGGCCGCTTCGAGCCGGTGGCGGGGGCGCCGACGGCGTAGGACGTGCACTCGGCTGGATTCCGGCCTTGGCCGGAATGACGCCGGGATGTGGCGAGGACCTGCCGAATTCCCTGACGTCATTCCGGCGAAGGCCGGAATCCAGTCGCAAACGCCCTGCCTACCCGACCGCTTCCAACACCTCGTCGAGCTGCTTGAAGCTCATCTCCATGCCGTCGGTCATGCCGGTCGCCAGGGCGGCGTCGCGGGCCTCCTTGGAGGCGGCGGTGATGACGTAGCGGACCCGCGTTGCCACGCCGCTGTCGGTGAAGAGCGTCTCCACCCCGGCTTCGCCGGCCGGTTCGGTATCCTCGAAGGATTCCCGGGCGAGGAGGCGGGCTTCCGGCTCGATCGCCTCAAACGTGCCGTGCAGGCCGAAGCCGGCGCGTCCGCTCTCGTTCTCCCAGCGATAACGATACTGGCCGCCGATGCGCAGGTCGATGTCGCAGACGGGCATGGTCCAGCCCGGCGGCCCGAGCAGCCAGCGCTTGACCAGCGCCGGCGTGACGAAGGCCATGTAGACGAGGCTACGCGGCGCATCGAAGTTGCGCACGACCTCGATCTGCGTGTCGTTAAGCAGGGTCACTTCCGCGGGAGCGGGCATGGCGATTCCTCCTTGATGGCGGTTCAGGCGCCGGCATAAGCGCGTTCGAGGGTGGCGAGGTCGAGCTTCTTCATGGTGAGCATGGCCTGCATGGCGCGGGTGGCGCCGGCCTTGTCCGGGCCGGTGATATAGCGGGACATCGCCTCGGGCACGATCTGCCAGGAGAAGCCGTATCTGTCCCGGCACCAGCCGCACTGGCTCTCCTCGCCCCCATTGCCCACGATGGCGGTCCACAGGCGGTCGACTTCGGCCTGATCCTTGCAGTTGACGAAGATCGACATGGCTTCATTGGGCTTGAAGACCGGCCCGCCATTGAGGGCCATGTATTTCGTGCCGGCGAGCTCGAAGCCGATCACCAGCACCTTGCCGGCCATCTCGGGGGTGGCCTCGTTGTAGCGCGACACCTCAGTGATGCGCGAATTGTCGAACAGCGACACGTAGAAATTCACCGCCTCCTCGATCCAGTCCTCCATCCAAAGGCAGGTCATCGTCTTCTGCATGGTCTCCTCCTATTGCTTGGTCTCGGTATTGGGGGCGAGTGCCTGGATTTCGTCGAGCAGGCCGTCGAGCCGCGTGAAGTTCTGCTCCCAAAGGGCACGATAGCGCTCGATCCAGGCATTGGCCTGTTTGAGCGGGGCGGCCTCGATGCGGCGCGGGCGCCGGCTGGCGCTCTGGCTGGCCGTGACCAGTCCGGCGCGTTCCAGGATTTTGAGATGCTTGGAAATCGCCGGCTGGCTGATGGCGAAGGGTTCGGCCAGCTCGGCAACCGAGGCTTCGCCGCGCGCCAGCCGGGCGAGGATGGCCCGCCGGGTAGGGTCGGCGAGCGCCAGGAAAGTGGCGTCGAGCTGTTCGGAAGGTGTCATTTCATAACCATAAAGTTTAATAACGTTATGGTTATGATGAGCGCGTCAGAAAGTCAACCCGGTGCGGGGAGGATCGCCTCAGGAGGCGATCCAGCCGGACATGCCGTCTTCGGTGACGATGAGAATCCAGCCGCCGCGCGACTGCGAGATGCGGAAGCGGTCGCCCGGCTGCAGCAGGAAGGCCGGCGGGGCGGCGCCGTTCGGGCCGACGCGGGCGGTGATCAGGGAATGGGCTTCGCCATAGCGGCCAAGCAGGGCGCGCGGCGGGGCCTCGTCGACCGGGTCGGCCGAAGCGGGGCGCACGAAGACCTGATCGGGTGGATCGTCCGGCTGGTCGGCATAGTCCTGCCGCGGATCATAGGCCGGCCGCGCATCCGCGGTGCGCGTGGGCGGCGGTTCATGGCCCGCAATGTAGCGGCCGAAGACCCAGCCGTCGGTGCCGTCCTGAAGATAGACATGCACCCAATTGCCATTGGTCTCGCCGATCTTGACCGCCTCGCCGGCGGAAGCGACGAAGCGCTTGTCGCTGCCGGCGACCGGCGCGGCGCGAACGTTCACCGCCGAGGACCCGATATGGCCATCGGTCAAGCCGTCCGGCAGCTTGGGCGGCGCTGCAGCGGCGGGCGCGCTGAGATCGGCGGTCGAAGGCAGGGCATTGTCGGGGCCCGCCGGGGTAGAATTGTTGGCGGGCACGGGCGCGACGGCGGCCACCTGGGTCACGCCGGGCGCAGGCGCCGCCGGCTTGCCGCCCGAGGCGGCGATGGCCGAAGCCGCCGCATCCGAGAGGCTGGGCGCGGCATTGGCGGGCTGGGCCGGAGCAGCAGCGCTCGCGGTCGCCGCCGCCGGCTTGCTCGCCGCCTGCGCGACACCGGGCGCCTCG
Organism: Devosia sp.; assembly: GCA_035547675.1. Taxonomy (GTDB): domain Bacteria; phylum Pseudomonadota; class Alphaproteobacteria; order Rhizobiales; family Devosiaceae; genus DASZTU01. The sequence continues at coordinate 29,845 of DASZUI010000071.1, read as the reverse complement.
ACATGGTTGACCGCCGGCTTGCCAGCCGGAAGCAATGCCAAAGCGGCCGCGCCGCACAAGAGCAGCGGCATCAATTGCCAAATTCGCCTACGCCGGAAGGGCGACATCTCAAGCTCCCTTCATACTTCCTCAAGAGAAATCAGGCAGGCCCCGTCACGGTTCCCACCATAGCGCGATCGCGCCATCAGCGGCTTCTCCAGATCCTGCATCCATGGGCTAAAACGCATGATTTATCCCTGCTGGCCAGTCTCGATTGGTAAAAGACTTAATTCAGCACCTTGCGAAGCCGCCCTATCCAGCTGAAATCTCTCGAAGCGGGCCAGGGCTTCTTCAATTTTCACCTTAAGAGCGGCCGAAGCCTCCGCGATCCATGTCCATTTCTGCACGAGGAGCCGGCCGGCCTGGCGATCGGTCTTGAGGTCGAGCGCGGCGACGATCCTGTCGCCGACGAGGACGGGCAGGGCGAAATAGCCGAGAACGCGCTTTTCGGCCGGCAGATAGGCCTCGAAGCGGTGTTCGTAGCCAAAGAACAGGGCCAGGCGCCGGCGCTGGATGACCAGCGGGTCGAAGGGCGAAAGGATGTGGACCGGCCCGTCGGCGGCGCTTTGCGGCGCCGTCTCCAGCAGCGAAGGCTCGACCCAGAACCGCGTCCGTTCATCGCCCTCGAAGTGTACCGGCACCAGTCTTTTGCGGCGCAGCGCGGCCTCGACGAGCGCGCGGATCGCGGGCTTGAAGGCGGCATCGCCGCGGCTGGCGGATTCGAGCGTGATCAGTCCCTGGCTGCGCAGCGCGCGAGCGAGCAGATACTCGGCATATTGGTTGTCGGTGGCGGTGCGCGGGCGCGGCGGCCAGCCGAAATGACGGTCGGTCAGCTCATAGGTCTTCACCATGCCCGAGCGGGCCGAGATGGTCAGATCGCCGCTGAAGAAGCCGACCTGCAGCGCGCGCTTGGAGGGCTTGCGGCTGGCCCAGGGGTGGTGCTTCTCCACGAGCACGTCGTCGTCGATGTCGCGGATCGAAAGCGGGCCCTCGTCGCGGATGCGGCGGATCAGGCGGCGATATTCGGCGGGTTCCACCGTGCCGAACCAGGTCGGCGGCTCCTGCCGATAGCGGCGCATGGCGGGGATGAAGAAGCGATAATCCTCGGCGGGGACGTAGGCGAGCGCGTGCGTCCAATATTCGAAGACGGTCTTGTCGGCCGACTGGGCGCGGGCGAGGTCGTCGCGCGCATAGGCGGGAATGCGGGTATGGAGGATGTGGTGGTGCGAGCGCTCGATGACGTTGATGGTGTCGATCTGCACATAGCCGAGGTGCCGCACGGCCTCGAGCGTCGCGGCGGGGCCGGCGCCGAAGGGCGCGAATGTATCGAGCCGCTGCGCATGGAGCCACAGCGCGCGGGCCCGCTCGGCCGGCAGGGCGTAGGAAGCAGGCGCAGGGCGCCGTCCAGCGATCCGAGGGTTCCGGGCGTCCAACCCTGAGCCTCCATCATCCGATTCGAAGGACAGATAGGTGCTTGGGGCGCCCTGAACCAGTGCTGAACAAACCAAACCGAAGCGAGACGGGAACCGAGACAGGTTCGGGCGGCTCGTGTAGCGTTTGGCGGCGATCGTATGGGGAGGAAAAGGCATGCAGGACGCGGTATCGGCGGGGCAGAACGACCAGCACAGCGCACCCCTGACCGATATCGAGATTTCGCAATCGGCCCGCCTGCTGCCCATTGCCGAGATCGCCCGCGACCGTCTCGGCATTCCGGCCGAGAGCCTCGTGCCCTATGGCTATACCAAGGCCAAGATCGCGCTCGACTACATTGCGGGCCTCGACGACCGGCCCGACGGCCGGCTCATCCTGGTGACGGCGATCACGCCGACGCCGGCGGGCGAGGGCAAGACGACCACGACGATCGGCCTCAACGACGCGCTCAACCGGATCGGGCGGAAATCGCTGGTGTGCATCCGCGAGCCGAGCGTCGGGCCGGTATTCGGCCAGAAGGGCGGCGCGACGGGCGGCGGCTACGCGCAGGTGGCGCCGATGGAGGAGATCAACCTCCACTTCACCGGCGATTTCCATGCCATCGGGGCGGCCAACAATCTGCTCGCCGCGCTCATCGACAACCATGTCTATTGGGGTAATGAGCTCGGGCTTGACACCCGCCGGATCAGCTGGAAGCGGGCGCTCGACATGAACGACCGGGCGCTGCGCGACATCGTGCAGGGGCTGGGCGGGCCGGTGAACGGGTTTCCGCGCGAGGACGGCTTCGACATTACCGTGGCCTCGGAGGTGATGGCGATCTTCTGCCTCGCCCGCGATCTGGACGATCTCAAGCGGCGGCTGGGCAATATCATCGTCGGCGAGACCCAGGGGCGCGACCGGCGCCCGGTGCGGGCGCGTGACTTGGGAGCGGAAGGCGCCATGACGGCGCTGCTGCGCGACGCGCTGGCGCCCAATCTGGTGCAGACGCTGGAGAACAATCCGGCGATCGTACATGGCGGGCCTTTCGCCAATATCGCCCATGGCTGCAATTCGGTGATCGCGACGCGGACGGCGCTGAAGCTCGCCGATTATGTGGTGACCGAGGCCGGGTTCGGCGCCGATCTCGGGGCGGAGAAATTCCTCGACATCAAGTGCCGCAAGGCGGGGCTCAAGCCCTCCTGCGCGGTGATCGTGGCAACGATCCGGGCGCTCAAGATGCATGGCGGCGTGGCGCTGCCGGACCTCAAGGCGGAGAACCTCGAGGCGCTGCGGGCGGGCTTTGCCAATCTCGAGCGGCATATCGCCAATATGCGGAAATTCGGCCTGCCGGTGGTGGTCGCGGTCAACCGCTTCAGCAGCGACACGCCGGCCGAGATCGCGCTCCTTACCGAGCTGGCCGAAGGGCAGGGCGCGCCCTGCGTGCTGGCGGACCATTGGAGCCGCGGCGGCGCCGGGGCGGTCGATCTGGCGGAGGCGGTGATCGCGGCGATCCCCGACGAGCCGGCCTATCGCCCGCTTTATCCGGACGCCATGCCGCTCGAGGAAAAGATCCGCACCATCGCGCGCGAGATCTACGGGGCGGCGGACATTTCCATCGACGGCGCGGCGGCGCGCAAGCTCGACACCTGGCAGCGCGAGGGTTTCGGGCAATTGCCGGTCTGCATCGCCAAGACGCAATACAGCTTTTCGACCGACCCCACCCGCAAGGGGGCGCCCTCGGGTCACATCATCCCGGTGCGCGATGTGCGGCTCTCGGCGGGGGCGGAGTTCGTGGTGGTGATCTGCGGCGACATCCTCACCATGCCAGGCCTGCCGCGGCGGCCGGCGGCGCTCGACATTTCCGTGGGGCCGGATGGGCGGATCACCGGCCTGTCGTAAGGCCGGCAGCGGCGGCAAGGGTGCGTTTGTCGGGCCCGCCCTGCGGCACAGTGTAGCGGCCAGGCGGGGCGAAACCGGCCCAAGAGCCAGTAAAGACTTAAACTTGGCCGTTAACGGCCAGGGCAGTCGTTGCCATAATGACAACTTGAAGAACAAAAGTGATGATTTGAAGCAAGCTTAAGCCTTGCGGATGGTAACAAATCAGTAAATTATGGCGCCGTCGCGTGCGCCCGGTGCGGTGGGCGGCCAACGCCCGCGACGGGGACGCTTGAAGCCAAATGAGTTCTGTTGTGTTCGTGAATGCACTGCGGATGCGGTTGCTGTTGTTGGCGCTTTGTGCGCCGGCCGTCGTTGTGCCGGGTCTTGCCCGGGCGGACGCTCCCGCAAATCCGCCGCCCCCTGCTGCGGCAACCGCCGCGCCGGGCGCGGGCCTGTCCGATGCCAGTACGGCGCCGGCCGTGGTCAATGTGGACGGGTTTCGTTCGGCCAAGTTCGGCATGAGCGTGGACGAGGTGAAGGCCGCCATCGTCAAGGATTTCGGCGTCAAGCCCACCGCGATCAGCACGGGGCAGAATACGGCCGAGCGCACGGCGGTGCTGGGCATATCGGTTCCCGACCTGCTGCAGGATGGCGGCACGGCGCAGGTTTCCTATGTGTTCGGCTACAAGTCGAAGACGCTGATCCAGGTCGGTATTTCCTGGAGCCAGGCGACCGACCCCACGATGACGCCGGCCAAGCTCTATGCGGACGGCGACGCGCTCCGGGCGCATTTCGTCACCGAAGGCTATAAGCCCGACACGGTCAAGACCGGGCTGGTGCTGCCCAACGGACTGCTGCTGTTCCGGGGCGAGGACGAGGCGGGCCATGCCACGATCCTTATCCTGCAGGGCTCGTTCAAGGCGGATGCGGCCAGCAAGCAGCAGGTGCTGACGCCGACGAGCCTGGCGCTGCTCTACTCGGCCAATCCGCAAAATCCCGACGTCTTCAAGATCAGCCCGGGCCAGTTCTGATGACGGCGCCCTGGGGTGCCGGCCGACCGATACTGTTGGCGACGCCCCGGGGGAGGGGGATGCCGCTGCGTGCCGCGCTGCTGGGCCGCGCGAGCCCCATGGCGCTCGGGCTGGTCGCCGCGCTGGCCAGTCCCGGGCTCGCTCATGCGCAGGCGGTCAATCTCGGCGGGGCGCAGCCCAACAATATCATTCCCGACGGCCGGACGGCGACGCATGTCAGCGTCAGCGGCACGCACACCTCGATCACCACGCGCACGGTTTCGGGCCGCACCGGCTTCAATACCTTCTCCAATTTCGAGGAGGGCGCGGGGCAGACGGTCGACCTGCAGCTGCCGACCCATACCCGCAATCTCGTCAACATCGTCCGCAACGGGCCGGTCGTCGTCAATGGCGTGCTCAACGCCTATAAGAGCGGCAAGATCGGCGGCAACGTCTTCTTCTCGGACTCGCACGGCTTCATCGTCGGGCAGAGCGGCACCGTCAATGTCGGCTCGCTGACGGTCAACACGCCGACCGACAAATTCCTCGACGGCGTGGTGGGCGCCGACGGCAAGGTCAATGACGCCGCCGCCGCCGCGCTGATGCATGGCGACATTCCGATCTCGGACGACGGCGTCATCTCGATCTCGGGCACGGTCAATGCGCGCCGCGGCATCACGCTGCAGGGCCGCGACGTCGTCATCAGCGGGCCGGGCGGGACGGTCGACGGCAAGAAACTCAGCCAGCGGCAGAAATTCGCGGCCACGGTCAACAGTTCCGGGGTTGTCGAGGGCGGCCGGCTGGTCGTCCGCAATGGCTCGATTTCGATCGTCGCGGCAGGAAACGTCTCGGTCGCCGGCCGGGTCAGCGCCAATGCGCACCGGCGCGGCGCGGGCGGCAACATCACCGTACGGGCTGGGGGCAACACCACCATCGCTTCGACCGCGAAATTCAGCGCCAACGGCAAGGGACCGTCGGGCGCGGGCGGGGCGATCTCCATCGTTTCGGCCGGCACGACCAGGGCGATGGACGGCGCGCGCTTTTCGGCCCATGGCGCGGGGACCGGCGCGGGCGGCTTCGTCGAGCTGTCCGGCCACGTCGATAATATCGGCGCGATCGCGGTCAATCTCGGCTCGGACAAGGGTGCCGCCGGCAAGCTGCTGTTCGACCCCAGCACGCTCAACATCACCAGCGCGAACGCCATCACGACCGGCGGCGCCGATGTCGAGCTGGATGCCGATGTTTCGATCACCATAGCCTCGACCGGCTTCATCGACACCACGAACGGGGCTGGCCAGGCCGGCAACATCACCCTCAAGGCGCCCGACATCGAGCTTCAGGCGGGTTCGCGGCTCGATGCCGGCGTGGGCGCGACGGCGGGCACCATCGTGCTCGATGCCGAGCAGAGTTCGGGCGGGCTGGCGCAGATCAATGCCGGCGAAGGCGCGGTCATCCGCGGCGGCAGCGTCACGCTCAAGGCCAATTCGAGCATCGCCAGCGGCATTTTGCTCGCGACGGCGCCGGACGCCGAAGCGGCGATCAGCCTCGACGGCGCGAAGGTCACGGCCGGCACGCTGACTATTTCGGCCACGGCCGATTCCTCGGGCGACCTCACCCATCTGCCGCTCGGCGTGGTGGTGAACACGGCCAGCGCCACGGTCGACATCATCGGCGACACGACGATTTCGGCGGCGAGTGCGGCGCTGAGTTCGGCGGCGACGGCGGTTTCCAACATCACGACGGCCTCGCTGGTGCCGTCCGGCTCGCCCGCCGATGGGGCGGCCGCGATCTCGACGGTGGACAGTACGTCCAAGGTGCATATCGGCGGCACCGCGCAGGTCACGACCACCGCTTCGGGCGGCCTGTCGCTGATGGCGACCAACGATGTCACCGTTGCGCTCGATGCCACGCCCACCTCGGCGCAGTTCGGCGCGAGCGTGGCGGTGAGCAAGATCGACGCCGAAACCGGCGCGACGATCGACGGCCATGCCGTCATCGACACCAGCGCCGGCGGCGGTACGCTGGCGCTTTCGGCCACGACCACGACGGCCGCGACCCTCAATGCCGAGGCGGCGGCCGCCAATGCCAATGACGGCTCCTCGGGCAGCGACGGCGAGGCCTCGACCTATCTGACGCAATACCAGGACGAGGCGGATACCGGCGAGGGCAAGGTTTCGGTCGCGGGCGCGCTGGTCATCTCCGACCTCACCTCGCATACCCTCGCCAGCATCTCTACGGATGGCAGCGTGACCGCCGGGGGCGCGCTGTCGCTCGAGAGCACCACCGCCAACACGGCGGCGCTGACCGCCAACGGCTCCGCCGCCGGCAGCACGGCCGGGGTGGGCGTGGCGGTCGGCATCAACCTTGCCAAAGTCAGCAATGACGCGACGCTGGCGAGCTCGGTCACGGCGCCGAGCCTGCTGCTCCAGGCCGAAATGGCGGCCGACAAGAACGTCTTCACGACCGCAGCGTCCTCGGGCGCGGGTGCCGAAAGCGCCAAGGTGGGCGTGGCCGGTTCGCTGGCGGTGAACCTCGTCGATACGCAGAGCACGGCGACGATGACCGCCGGCACGGCGACGGTTACGGGTACCGTCGAGCTCGACAGCGCCAACGACACGACTTCGACCGCCAGCGCCACCCCCGCCAAGACCGGCGGGGCGACCGGCAGCACGGTCGGCGTCGGCGCGTCCATCGCGCTCAACATCGTCGCCAACCGGACGAAATCCGAGATCGGCGATGGTGTCGGCCTTTCCGATCCGGCGAGCCTCACGCTTTCGGCCGAGGCGGCGCACGATATCGAGACGACGGCGGAAGCCGGCGCGGCCGGCGGCATCGCGGTCACGCCGGCGCTGGCGCTGTCGCTGGTCAACAACAGTACGACCGCCGATCTCGGCACGCTTTCGGGTGCCCAGTCGGTCGCCGGGGCGGTCGATGTTTCAGCCACGCAGCAGGCGACGGAGACGACCAGCGCCACCGGCCAGGCCAAGGGCGCGAATGTGGCGGTCGGGGCGGCGCTGGCGCTCGCCATCGTCACGGACAGCGCGAGTGCGACGACCAATCGCGCGCTCTCGGCCGGCGGCGATGTCGGCTTCACGGCGATGGGTGCCTCGCTCGACACGCTTTCGTCCGTGGCGGGCGCGGCCGGCGGCAAGAAGGCCGATGCGGGCGGCGACGCCGGCGCGGGCTCCAAGGACGTCGATACAACCGTCAATGACGAATTTGCCTCCGCCGTCGGCAAGGAGAAGACCGAGGGCGTCGGCGACAGCAGCCAGCAGGGCGAGACGGACGCGGCCAACGATCCGGGCTCGCGCTCGGCCTCCTCGGACGGCAAGTCGGTTTCGGTGGCGGCGGCGGTTTCGATCAATGTGCAGAACGCCGACGTTTCGGCCTTCGTACCGGCCGGGGTGGCGATCAGCACGCCGGGCACGCTGACCATCGAGACGATCAACAATACGGACGGCAATGCCACCGCCGACGGCAGCGCGGTGGGCGAGGACCCGGATGCCCAGGCCAATATCGGCGTCGGCGCGGCGGTGGTCGTCAATGTCGTCCATGCGCGGAACGACGCGACCCTGGGGGCCGCGACGGACCAGCTCGGCGGCCTCGACATCGAGGCACTGAAGCTCGACATCGCCAAGCTGGTCGCCGATCCGACGGACAAGGAAGCACGCGCCGACAGCTATACGATCAGCGCCAAGTCGGGTGCCGGCGCCAGCAATCTGGGCATTGCCGGCTCCTTCGCGCTCAACCTCATCGACACGGAAAGCCTTGCCACCATCGCGAGCGGGGCGGTCGTGGAGGGCTATGGCGCGACGCCAGCGCTCGGCAGCGTCAATCTGGCCGCCGACGACGAAACCACCTCGTCGGCGACGGCCAATGCCGATGTCACCGGCACGGGCAAGGTCGGCGTGGGCGCTTCGATCGCGCTCTCGATCATCGCCAACCGCGCGCTCGCGGAAGTGGGGGACGGCGCGCAATTGCTCGATGCCGGCAGCATCGCGCTGTCGGCCAATGCCGTCCACAATATCAGCACCGAGGCGGATGCCGGTTCGGCCGGCGGCGTCTCGGTGACGCCGGCGCTGGCGCTGTCCTTGGTCAACGACAGCACGACGGCCGATCTGGGCACGCTGAGCGGCGTGCAGGATGCGACCGGCGCGGTCACGCTGTCGGCCACGCAGCAGGCGACCGAGACGACCACCGCCTCGGGCGCGGCGGCGGGCAGCAAGGCGGCGATCGGCGCGGCGCTGGCGCTCGCCATCGTCAACGACAGCGCTACGGCGACCACTTATCGGTCGATTTCGGCCGGGGGCGATGTCGGCTTTGTCGCCATGGGCGCCTCGCTCGATACGCTGAGCTCGACGGCGAGTGCGGCGGGTGCGGCGGCCGATGATGGCAGCGGCGGCTCGGCGGATGGCAGCGGCGATGTCGACAGCAAGGTCAATACGCAGCTTTCCGACGCCAAGGGCAAGGAAACGACTGCCGGCGTCGGCGATGCCGACCAGCAGGGCGCCACCGACAGCGCGTCGAACGAGGAACATTCGGCTTCCTCGGGCGGCTCGAAGGTTTCGGTCGCGGCGGCGATCGCCGTCAACATCCAGAATGCCGATGTCACCGCCAGCGTCCCCGCCAATGTCAGCATCACGACGCCCGGTACGCTGACCATAAAGGCCGTCAACAATACCGACGGCAAGGCGAGCGCCGACGGCAGCGCGGTCAGCGACAATCCCTCGGCGGTGGGGATCGGCGCGGCGGTGGTGGTCAATGCCGTTCACACGGTCAATGATGCGCTGCTCGGCAGCGGCACGGGTACCGGCGGCAGCTACCAATTGGGGGGGCTCGACGTCGAGGCGCTCAAGCTCGACATCGGCAAGCTCGTGGCCGATCCCACGGACAAGGAAGCGCACAGCGACGATTACACGATCAGCGCGACCTCGGGGGCCGGCGGCACCAAGGTCGGGATCGCCGGTTCGCTGGCGCTGAACCTGCTCGATACCGAGAGCCTGGCCAGGGTCGCGCCGGGCATTTCGGTTTCCGGCTATGGCGGGGGCAGTCTCGGGGCCGTCAATCTCGCCACCGATGACGAAACGACGGAATCCGCCACGGCGGTGGCCAAGGTCTCCGGCAGCGGCAAAGTCGGCGTCGGCGCGTCGCTGGCGCTGAACATCGTCGCCAATAGGTCGATAGCCGAGATCGGCGACGGCGCGACGCTTACAGGCGCGGACAGCATCGCGCTCTCGGCCAATGCCGTCCATGCCATCACCACGGTTGCCGACGCGGGCGCGGCGGGCGGCATATCGGTGACGCCGGCCCTGGCGCTGTCGCTGGTCAACGACACGACGACGGCCGATCTCGGCGTGCTGGCCGGCGGCGCGCAGGACGCGACGGGCGACATCAGTCTTTATGCCGCCCAGCAGGCGACCGAAACGACCACGGCCTCGGGTGCGGCGGCGGGGAGCAAGGCGGCGGTCGGTGCAGCGCTGGCGCTGGCGCTGATCAATGACGAGGCGATTGCGACCACTTATCGCTCGATCGACGCCGGCGGGGCGGTGAGCTTCACCGCCTATGGCGCATCGCTCGGCACGCTCGCATCCACCGCCAGCGCCTCGGGCGGCGAGGCGGCGGACGACAGCGGCAATTCCAGCGACGGCAGCGTCGACCAGAAGGTCGACGGCCAGCTCGACGCGGCGCAGACGAAGCAGCAGAGCGCCGATATCGGCGACAGCCAGCAGAAGGCCGACACCAATACCGCCAAGAATGGCGACCATTCGGCCAAGTCCTCGGACGGCTCGACGGTGTCGGTCGCGGCGGCGATCGCGGTCAATGTGCAGGATTCGAGCGTTTCGGCCGGTGTGCCGGCGGGGCTCGATATCACCAGCGGCGGCGTGCTGACGGTCAAGACGGCCAACAATACCGCCGGCGTCATCACCGCCGACAGCACGGCGGTGGGCACGGATGGTGCCGACCCCTCCAAGGTCGGTATTGCCGCCGCGGTCGCGGTCAACGCCGTCAAGACGCGCAACGATGCAGTTCTCGCCGGGCCGGACGCCAATGGCGGCGGTACCTATACGGTCGGCGGCGTCGATCTCGAAGCCTCCAAGCTCGATGTCGCCAAGCTCGTCGCCAACGATCCGGCCGATCCCGCCGCCCCCCTGGCGGACAATTATTCGGCCATTGCGACGGCGGGCGCCGGGGCCAGCAAGGTCGGCATCGCCGGCGCGCTGGCGCTCAATCTCGTGGATACGGAAAGCGTCGCCTCGATCGCGCCCAGCGCCGGCGTCACGGTCACGGGCGGCGATGTCAGCCTTTCGGCCGACAACGAAACCAGCTTCACGGCAAAGGCGCTGCCTTTCGCGCCGGACGCCAGCGACCCGGATACGCCGGCGGCGGGCGGGCAGGTCGGCATCGGCGCATCGATCGCGCTCAACATCCTCGCCAATCGCGCGATCGCCGAAATCGGCAGCGGCGCGGTGGTGACAGGCGCCAATGACCTCTCGCTCTCGGCCTCGGCGGTCCATACCATCGATACCGAGGCGCGGGCGGGCGCGGCGGGCGGCATCGCTGTGACCCCGGCACTCGCCCTGGCGCTGGTCGACAATGCCACCACGGCCGATCTCGGCACCGGCGGCACGCAGGATGCGGGTGGCGACATCACCATTTCGGCGAGCCAGCAGGCGACCGAAACCACCATCGCTTCGGGCAAGTCCTCGGGCAGCAAGGCGGCGATCGGGGCGGCGCTGGCGATCGCGCTCATCGACGACGAGGCGCTGGCGACGACCCATCGCGCGATCGATGCCGGCGGCGCGGTGACGTTCGACGCCAAGGGCGCTTCCTTCTCGACCGTCACGGCCTCGGCCAGCGCCGCCGGCGCCAAGGCCGACAATGGCAGCGGCTCGGACGGCAATGGCAATGTCGACGACAAGGTCAACACCGAGCTTTCGGGCGCCGGCGACCGGCAGGCCAGCGACAATATCGGCGACAGCGAGCAGAAGCAGAACACGGCCGACGCCAACAGTGCCGGCGGCCAGAAGGCGCGGTCCGCCTCCTCCAACGGGTCGAAAGTGTCGGTGGCTGCCGCCATCGGCGTCAACGTGCAGACGGCGAGCGTCAAGGCGGAGGTGCCGGACGGCATCGACATCACGGCCGGTTCGCTGACGGTCAAGGCGACCAACAACACGACGGGCTCGGTGACCACGGACGGCACGGCCGTCGGCGGGGCCAGCGCGGCGCAGGTGGGGATCGGGGCGGCGGTTTCGGTCAACCTCGTCCATTCGAGCAATGACGCGACGCTGGGCGACGGCACCTACACCATCGGCGCGCTCGACCTCGAGGCGTTGAAGGACAATATCGCGACGCCGGGCAGCGATCTGGCGGACCAGTATGTGGCGAGCGCCACTTCGGGTGCCGGGGGCACCAGCATCGGCATTGCCGGCTCGCTCGGGCTCAACCTGGTGGATACCGAAAGCGCCGCGACCATTGCCGCCAATGCGACGGTGAACCATGCGGGCGCGGCGGGTTCGGTCACGATCAAGGCGGTCGATGCGACCAAGTCCACCGCCTCGGCGCTGCCGGTTCCGAACGGCACCTCGGGCGGCAAGGTCGGCATCGGCGCCTCGATCGCGCTCAATATCCTGGGCAACCGCTCGCTGGCCGAAGTGGGCGACGGCGCGACGCTGACCGGCTTCGATTCGCTCAGCCTTTCGGCGAGCGCCGACCACGAGATCGAAACCGAAGCGGAAGCGGGCGCGGCCGGCGGCGTGGCGGTGACGCCGGCCCTGGCGCTGTCGCTCGTCACCAACACCACGACGGCCGATCTCGGCACGCTCGCCGACACGCAGGATTTCGACGGCGAAGTCGATATCGAAGCCGAGCAGTCGGAGACGACGACCACCAAGGCCTCGGGCGAGGCGGCGGGCAGCAAGGCCGCGGTGGGCGCGGCCTTGGCGCTGGCGCTGATCGATGACGAAGTGTCCGCGACCACGCATCGCGCGCTGACGGCGGGCGGGGACATCACTTTTTCGGCCTCGGGCATTTCGGCGGGGACGCTCGAGGCGGATGCGAGCGCCGAAGGCGCCGAGGATGCCAATAGCGACGGCTCGTCGAAGGACGGCACGAATGTCGACCAGAAAGTCGACGGCCAGCTCGACGATGCCGAAAGCAAGCAGGCCGATGCGGGCGTCGGCAGCAGCGAGCAGCAGGCCGGCGCCAAGGACACGCAGACCGGCACCAACCATTCGGCGCAGTCGAGCGAGGGCAAGGTTTCCGTTGCCGCGGCGGTTGCCGTTAATGTGGTGAAGTCCAATGTCGCGGCGGTGCTGCCCAACGGGCTCGACGTCACCTCGACGGGCGGCGCGCTCAAGGTCGAAAGCGCCGGCTCGGTCAGCGGCGCGGTGACGGCGGATGCCAAGGCGGCGGATTCGGGCGTCGGCGTCTCGGCCGCCGCGGCGGTCAACGCCATCAATGCCAGCAACAAGGCGACGCTGGGCGACGGGGCCGGCAATACCGCCCATTACAGCGCCGCGGACGGGGTGACGGTCAGCGCGCTGCAGCCGACGGCAGCGGCGACGGATACGCTTTCGGCCACGGCGAAATCGGGCGCGGGCGGCAAGAAGATCGGCATTGCCGGCGCGCTGGCGCTCAACCTCGTTACCGCCGACACGACCGCCGAGATCATGAATGGCTCGACGGTCGATACCGGCTCGGGCGGCGCCTCGCTGATTTCGGCGGCCAAGACGATGACGGCCAGCGCCTCGGCCAAGCCGGATGGCGACACGGTGGGCGGCAAGCTCGGTATCGGCGCTTCGGTCGCGCTCAACCTTATCACCACCACTACGATCGCCCAGATCGACGACGGCGTGACGATCGATGCCGATGTGGCGCATCAGGGCGGCGCGCTGTCGGTCAAGGCCGCCTCCGACATCGGCACCACGACCGAGGCCGAGGCGGGCGCCGGCGGCGGCGTTGCCATCGATGCCGTGGTGGCGCTGGCGACCCTCGACGAGACGACGACGGCGCGGGTCGGAACGGGCGGCGAACTTTTCCTCGCCGATGCGCTCGACATCGAGGCGACGCTCGCCGGCGACAACGAGGCGACCGCGACGGGCGACACCAAGGCGTCGAGCGTGGGTGTCGGCGCCGCGGCGGCGGTGATCGCGGGCGGCGGCAGCTTCCATGGCACGGCCTTTGCCGACACGTCGGTCACCACGGCGGAACTGGCGCGCTCGGTCACCGCCGGCGCGCTGACGCTCTCGGCCGAGGCGGATCGCAGCTACAAGGCCGATGCGACCGCCACGGCCAGCGGCGGCAAGGAAGGCACCGAGGGCAGCAACGCCCAGAGCACCAAGACCCTGGCCAGCACGGAATCGGCGCAGCAAGGCACGAGCGGCAGCGACCAGGGCGGCGGGCAGAAGGTCGCGGTCGCCGCGGCGGTCGGCGTGGCGCAGGCGCAGGACGTGGTTTCGGCGCTGCTCGACAGCGTCAGCGTAACGCTCACGCACGACCTCGACATCGCCGCCCAAAGCGCGACCGAGATCACCACGCTGGGGAGCGGTGCGGCGGTCGGCTCCAAGGCGTCACAGGCGCAGGTCGGCGTAGGCGTCGGCGTGGCGCTCTCCATCGACACCGACAGCACCACCGCCTCGATCGCCAAGGGCGCGGTGATCAATTCGGCGGGGACGGTCGGCGTTTCGGCTACCTCGTATGAGAATGTCGACAAGGCCAATGGCGAGAGCGAGCTGGCCGAGGATCCGGCGCATCCGCTGGTCGGCGCCGAGGCCTATGCCGGCGCCTCGGCCAGCAAGGTGGCGGTGGCCGGCGCGCTCGCGGTCGAATATTCGGTGGCGAGGACCACGGCCAGCATCGGCGACGGCGTCGAGATCGGCGCGCTATCGCGCACCGGGGCGGTGAGCGTCACGGCGGATAACACCTCCTCGCTCGCGACCCTCGCCGCGAGCAAGGCGACGAGCAGCGGGCAGGTGGGCGTGGGCGCGTCGATCGCGACCATCTATGCCGACAACACCTATTCGGCGGCGGTGGGCACCGGCGTGGCCATCACCTCGGACGGGCTCGAGGTTTCGGCGGAGAACCACAAGGCGAGCGTCCCGACCGACTTCAAGGTTCCGACGACGTTCTCGGACATCAAGAGCTTCAGCCTCAAGGATTTCGAGACGCAGCTCGAAACGACGCCGCTGCTCGGCATGGGCAATTATTACGGCGAGGCGATCGGCGGTGCCCAGGCCAGCGACGCGGCGGTGCAGGGCTCCTTCGTCGTCATGGTGTTCGACGACAGCGTGACCGCAACCATCGGCCAGAGCGTCAACGGCTCGGCGGCGGCGGCGAGCACGATCGACGCCGGCGCGGGCGCCGTGTCGCTGACGGCCAGCAATGACGTGACCTCGACGGCGCTTTCCGGCGGGCTGGCGCTCGGCAGCAATGTCGGGGTGGGCATTTCGAGCTCGGTCGTGGTCAATCGCGGCACGGTCGAAAGCCTCCTCACCGGCGATACGACGGTTTCGGCGGCCGCCTCCTTCGGCGCCAGCGCGGATTCGACGCAGGACATTTCGGTCTATGGCATCAGCGCCGGGGCGGGCGACGATGTCGGCGTCGGCGGCGTGGCGACGGTCATCACCTCGGCCAACACGGTCGAGGCGCAGCTTGCCGCCGGCGCCTCGATCACCGCGACGGGCGATGTCACGCTGGGCGCGACCAACGACATTACCACGCTCAGCATTGCCGGCGGGCTCGGCGCCTCCGGCAGCGTTGGCGTGGGGGCAGCGGCCTCGACGGTCACCATCGACGACAAGACCATCGCCGAAGTCGCCGAAAACAGCACGATCAATGCCGGCGGCGCCTTCGATATTTCGGCGGACGCGGCCGAGAGCGGGCAGGTGTTCACGGCGGCCGGCGCGGCCGCGGGCGAGGTGGCGGCCGGCGTGGGCGCGGCGGTCTATGTGCTGTCGACCGATACCGAGGCGCTGCTGGGCGACAATGTGCAAGTCGGCCAGCAGGGCGCCGCCAGCCAGCCGGCTTCGGTCGCGATTTCGGCCAGCGACATCACGACGCTCGACACGCTCGCCGGCGCGGCGGCGGGGGGCGGCAGCGTGGGCGCGGGCGCCGGCGCCGCGGTGGGCGTCATCGGCAAGACCGTGACCGCCTCCATCGGCGAGGATGCGGCGGTCAACGCCGGCGATGTCAGCGTATCCGCACAGGCGGCCGAAACGGCCACCACTTACGCCGTTGGCCTCGGCATCGGCGGGGAGGCCGGCGCGGCGGGCGCCGTCTCGGTCTATGCGATCACCGATGCCACGACCGCTGCGATCGGCAGCGGCGCCGATGTGGTGGCGGACGACAATATCGCGGTGCTGGCGAACGACGCGACGGATGTCGCCTTCGTGGCTGGTGCGGCGGGGCTTGGCGGCAGCGTCGGGGTGGGCGCCTCGATCGGGGTGGCCGTCATCAGCGCCACGACGCTGGCCCAGATCGACGACAATGCCAGCGTCACGGCGCTGGGGCTCGGCAATGCGGTCGATTACGTCTCGGGCTATTCGGCGGCCCTCAATCCGTTCGGCTCGACCGGCGCGACGACCATCACCGCGCCGGGCACCGGCAATCTGACGCCGAGCGCCGGCGCCGACGGCGAGGTGCTGTCGGCGGCGGAAGCCGAGCGGCAGGGCTTGCGGCTGCTCACCATGGAGCGGAGCGCCACGCCGGTCACCGCTTCCGCAAAGGGCGTGGTGGTCAATGCCGCCGACCACAATTCGGTGCAGGCGCTGTCGGTGGGCGCCGCGGTGGCCGGTGCCGGCGCGGTTTCGCTTTCCGGCGACGTGCCGGTGGTGAGCTCGGATACCGAGGCGACGATCGGCCAGCATGTGACGGTCAATGGCGACAATACCGGCGCGGGCAGCGCGCAATCGGTGACGGTCGCCGCCGCGAGCGACCTCTATCACCTCGGCGTTGCGGGTTCGGTCGCCGGGGGCGGCACGGTGGGCGTCGGCGGCGGCGCGGAAGTGTCGATCCTTTCGCCCACCACCATCGCCGCGATCGGCGACAGCAGCACGGTGCAGGTGCGCGGCGATGTCGCCGTCACCGCCCATGCGACGGAGGACGTGGCCGGCGCGGCCGCCTCGGCGGCGGTTTCCGGCACGGCGTCGGTCGCGGGCGGGCTTTCCACCCTGGTGCTGACGACGGACACCGAAGCGCTGATCGGCGCCGGCGCCAGCGTCAAGGCGCTGGGCAATGTGGCGGTGGACGCGGAAGACGCGACGCGCACCGCTTCGCTCCCCGGCACGGTCTCGATCGGCGCAGGCGGGGTTGGCGTCGGCGGCAGCGTGGGCCTCACGCTGCTGACCAAGACCGTCAATGCCGAGATCGAAAGCGGCGCCCATGTCGTGGCGCTCGGCAACAGCGCGGCGCAGCTGACGGAATATCTCGGTTCCGGAGCGACGCCGGCCGATGCCTTCACCGCGATGCAGACGGGCCAGGGCCTGCTCGTCGAGGCCAATTCCAACGAGAGCGTCTTCACGCTGGGCATCGCCGGCGCGGGCGGCTTCTATGGCGGGCTCGCCGGTGTCGCGACCGTCCAGCTGCTCACCACCACGACCACGGCGCATGTCGACGACAATGTCGTCATCAATGGCGACACCAGCGGCACCTATGCCGAGAGCGGCGCCAATGCGGCGCAGGACGTGACGGTCACCGCGCGCGACAGCACGAGCGTGGCGGTCGATGACGGGGCGCTGTCGATCGGCGCGGTCGCCGTGTCGGGCGCCGTCGATGTCGGCATATTGCGCAACACGGCCTCGGCTTCGATCGGCGATGGCGGCTCGGTCGCCGCGCATCGCGGCGTGCGGGTCGACGGGCTCGAGAACGTCGATGTCGATTCCGGCGTGTTCAGCGCCTCGGGCGGGCTCGCCGGGATTGCGGCGGGCATTTCGGTCTATTCGATCGGCGACGGGCTCGATCCCTCGGGCAATGGGGCTTCCTACCTCAAGGGCTCGAATGGCGGCGATGTCGGCAGCTATGCGCAGGGCCAGGTCGGCGACAGCTCGGTCGAGCAATTGCTCGCCGGCTCGTCCGACAGCCATGTGCAGTCGATCGCCAGCCAGATGCAGGCCAAGCGCAACGGCGTCCAGATCGCCTCGGCGCTGACCGATCAAACCCATTTGCCGGCCGGCACCTCGGCCCATATCGGCACGACCGGCATCACCACGACCAGCGGCGACCTCGACGTGCTCAGCCTCGACCTGCTCAACGCCGACGCGGCGGATGGCGCGGTGGCGGGCGGGGCGGCGGGCCTGGGCGCCGGCATCGGGGTGGTTACCGTCTCCACCACCAACACGGCCGAAATCCAGGGCAATACGGGCAGCAGCATCACGGCGTCGCAGGCGCATGTGGTGGCCACGAGCCTCCACGATTTCACCGGCGCGGGCCTGGCGGGCACGGCGGCGGCGGGCCTCGCCGCACAGGCTGCGGTTTCGGCGATCAGCGACAAGTCGATAGCGGTCGCGACGCTCAACAACGACACGCTGCATCTCAACGGCCAGCTCCGCGTCGCGGCGGTCAACGACACCATCGTCGAGGCGACGGCGGGCGCGGTCGGCATTTCGTTCGGCGGTGCCTCGGCCAGCGCCGGCGCGGGCGTGGTGGTGCTCGACAAGACGACCACCGCCCATGTGATCGGGGCGGCCCATATCTATGCCGGCGATCTGATCGTTGACGCCGAAAGCGGCGAGGAAGTCGCGCTCGATTCCGTGGGCCTGGGCGTCGGGAGCCTGGCGGGCGGCGCGGGCGCCCTCGCTGTGCTCGACGTATCCGCGGCGACGACGGCCGAAATCGGCGGCAGCGCCTATGTGCTGGCGCAGGGCAATGCCGCGGTGCTGGCCAATGACCTGACCAGCGTCGACTCGCTCGAGGGTGCCGGCGGGGCCGGCGCAGCGGCGGGCATCGGCGCGTCGGTGGGCGTCACGGTGATTTCGGCGACCACGCTGGCGCTGATCGACAGCGGCGCGGACGTGACGGCGCTCGGCAACACCGCCGCGCTCGATTACACCTCCGGCTACGACGTTACCTACAGCGCCTATTCGGTGGGCAACCTGTTCAAAGGGCCCTCGATCGACACCAGCAAGGTTTCGGGCAGCGCCAATGGCGGGCTCGATCCGGTCAGCGCCAGCGATGCCGAAGCGGTCGGCCTCGCGCTCCTCACCGAGCAGCGCGGAGCGGCGGCGCATGCGGCTTCGGCCAAGGGCGTCATCGTCAACGCCGCCGATGCCAATGAACTCAGGACGCTGACCATCGGCGGCACGCTGGCGGCGGGGGTCGCCGCCTCGCTTTCGGCATCCGTGCCGGTGGTGACGGCCGATACCGAGGCACGGATCGACGGTTCGGCCAGGATCAACCAGAGCAGCGGCACGACCGGCGCCCAATCGGTGACCGTCGCGGCGGCGAGCGATTTCTACGATCTCGGCCTATCCGGCTCGGCCGCCGGCTCGGGCGTTGCCGGGGCGGGCGCCGGCCTGTCGCTGGCCATCGTCAACGACACGACCAAGGCGCTCGTTTCGAGCGCGGCGCTGCTTTCGGCGAGCCGCGACATCAGCGTCACCGCCGATGCCAAGGAGGATTTCGGCCTCGCCGCGGCGGCCGCTTCGGCGGCGGGCTTCGCCTCGCTCGCGGGCAGCGTCTCGACCATAGCGCTCACCGACAGCACGATCGCCGAGCTTGCCGGCACGGCCACCGCCGGGGGCAGCGTCAATGTCACCGCGGACGACCAGACGCATACGGCGATGCTGGCCGGTTCGGTGGCGGTTTCGGGCAGCCTCGGCGTCGGCGCCTCGATCGTGGTGGTCGATCTCAACAAGACGGTACGGGCGGATATCGCGGCTGGCTCCAGCGTTACCGCCGGCAGCAGCGGCTCCAGCTTCAGCGAATATAGCGGGGCGGACTTCACTTCCGCCAACACGGCGCATGGCATCAATGTGCTGGCCGATTCCGGCGAGAGCGACCTCACGGTGGCGGTGGCCGGTGCGGCCGGCCTCGACATGGGACTCTCGGGCGTCATTTCGCTCGAACTCGAGAATGTCTCGACCAGTGCCTATATCGGGGCGAACGCCCATGCGACCGCCGGCGGCACGGCGTCGGACGTGTCGGTGGCGGCACGGGACAGCGCCACGACCCTCACCCTCGACGGCGGCTTCGCGGCCGGCCTGCTCGCCGGCATCAATGGCAGCCTCGACATCGGCGTCTTCAGGAACTCGACGGCCGCCTATATCGACAATGGCGCCGTGATCGGGGCGAGCGGCAATGTCCTCGTCAACGCGCTTGCCAACAAGGCCGGCGACTCCACCGTGATCAGCGGCTCGCTGGGCCTGGTGGCGGTGGCGGCGGGCATTTCGATCTATGATTACGGCAATGGCGTCGATCCGAATGGCGACGCGGCCGGGCATATCTCGGCCAATTCCAGCACGGGGGGCGTCAAGCTCACCGACATCGTCGGCGAGATCAACGGGCAGATACAGGACAATCAGGTCGGCGGCCTGCTTTCCAGCTCGTCGGATTCGGACGTCAAAGGCGCAGCGGGCCAGCTCAACAGCAGCCGGTCGGGGCTCGACGTGGCGAGTGCCGCGACGCCTGCGACGATCCCGGCCGGCACCTCGGCGACGATCGGCACCGCGACGATCACGGCGACAGGCGCCCTAAAGGTGCAGAGCCTCGACGATGCGAGCGTCCGCCAGACGACGGGCGCCATTGCGGGTGGCGTGGCGGGGCTCGGCGCCGGCGTCGGCGTCGTGACGCTCGATACCAATAATACGGCGAGCATCGTCGGCGGCGGCAGCACGATCGGGGCGGGCAGCGTCAATGTGGCGGCGACGACCAGCCATACGCTCGACAGCACCAGCCTAGCCGGCGCGGCGGCGCTGGCCGCGGCCGCCGAGGCGGACATCGTCGCGCTCACTGATAATTCGGCCACCGACGCCTTCATCACCGGCACGACCATCGCCACCGGCGGGGCGGTCGGGGTGGGCGTCACGGTGACCCGGCATGCGGACGCGGAAGCCAAAGGCGGGGCGGTCGGCATCGCCGTGGGCGCGGGGCTCTCCTCGGCCAATGCGCATCTGGGCGGCGAAGCCAAGGCTTATCTCGGCGACGGCGCTCGCGCGGTGAATATCGGCAGCGCAACGGCCAAGGCGGGAAGCCTTTCGGTTTCGGCGCAATCGACGGACGACGCCACCGCCAAGGCGACGGCGGTCGCGGGCGGGCTGGGTGCGGCGCTCGAGGGCTCGCTTGCCTCCGCATACGCGGCCCCGACCGTCGCGGCGACGGCGAACGATGTCACGACCTATGTCAGCGGCAATGCCGGGTTCAGTGCGCTCGCCCAGGACAGCGCCACGAGCGGCGCGACGGGCTATGCCGTGGCGGGCGGGCTCGCGGTGGGCGGCTCGGAAGCGGACGCGACGCTTGCGGCGGCCGTTACCGCGGATATCGGCAATTCGAGCCGGATCACGGCCGGGAGCCTCGCGCTCAGCGCCGCGGCCGGCCAGTCGGGGACGCCCGACGCCGTCGGCGCTTCGGCTTCCGGCTCCTCGGGCGCGCTGATCGGCGTCAACGCCACGCTGGCGCAGGCGATCGATAGCAGCATTGCGCATGCCTCGGCCGAGGGCAGCACCTTCGCCGTCACCGGCGCCATGTCGCTGCTGGCGCGCAACTACACCGCCCAGACCGCCGACGCTTCCGGCCTTGCCGTGGGGATCGTGGCGGTCGGCGCCAATATCGCCAGGGCGACGTCGAACACCCAGACGCTGGCGACGCTTGCCGACCTCGTCACTATCGGCGGGCTTTCGGCCCTGCATGCGGGCTCGCTCACGCTCAACGCCACCGGCAGCGACAGCAATGTGGCCAATGCCACGGCGGGCAGCGGCGGCGTGGTCGCGGGCTCGGCGGCCGAGGCGGATACCAACGCGACGAGCGTAACCAAGGCGACGGCGGAGACGAGTTCACAGAGCGCCCAATACACGCTGCAGGCCGATGGCCTGATCGACATCGAAGCCATCCACACCACCAATTTCGGCGGCTCGGTCGACAGCACCCAGGCCTCGGTGGTGGGGGCGAGCGGGGCGACGCTGAACCATGTCGTCGACAATATTGTCGATGCGCATCTCGGCGATTACGCGGTCGCTCGTGCACAGAATTTCACGATCACCGCGCAGAATTTCACGCATAATTACTTCATCGGCGAGGCGGCCTATGGCCTCCGCGCCGCCCCCGGCACGCCCTCGAGCTATGACGGCGACAATGCCGGCTGGAACGTCAATTCCGGCTCGGGCGGGCTGATCAATCTGCCGGCGGGCCGCGTCAATGTCAGCATCAGCCACACCACCAATGCCTCGATCGGCTCCAACGCCGATGTGCACCTGCTGGCGCCCTCGAGCGGCGTTTCGAAGCTGTCGGTCGAGGCCTATAACG
The DNA here is from genome assembly GCA_035547675.1 of Devosia sp. Lineage (GTDB taxonomy): Bacteria > Pseudomonadota > Alphaproteobacteria > Rhizobiales > Devosiaceae > DASZTU01. The sequence goes on along the minus strand of DASZUI010000071.1, from coordinate 8,057 downwards.
AGATCATCAGCCACGAAAAGGCCAAGCTGGATTCGGGCGGCGCCATCGCCACCGCCGCGGCCGATGTCGATATCGAGGTGGGAACCGACACCGCGACGGTGTCCCTGGGCGGCGGGGACCATTCGAACATCGTGGTCGACGTCGGCGACATCGATGCGGCCGCCTGGGGCAATGCCGACCTCGACGGCCGCGCCGCTGCCACGACCTATGGCCTTGCCGGCGCGCCTTCGGGCAAGTCCTACGCGAACCTCACCGTCAGCAATTCGGTCGATGTCGGGCAGGCGACGCAGTTGCAGGCGACGGACGGGCTCGACCCGGCGGATGGCTCGGTGCCGACGGACGGCACGATCACGCTCGCCGCGGGCCACAGCCTCGCCGGGGTCCAGCAGGGGCTGCTGCTCCATACGACCGTCGACCTCTACAACAAGACCGCGATCCCGATCGACACGACGCCGGATGCGCAGTCGAACCTCACCGACAATGCCACGGTCACGATCGCCTCTGACCAAGGCGCGCCGACGGGTGCCGTGCTCTATGGCGTCAACGCGGCGGGCGACATCACGCTCGTCGCCGACCGGGGCGATATCTCGACCACGGCGGTAGGCACCGGCAAGGACATCTATCTCGAGACGCTGAGCGAGGCGGCAAGCGCCATCAGCAATATCTTCGGCGGCGGCGACATCACCTTCGACCACCATGGCGGCTCGACCTCGAGCATCGGTGCGGGGAAGGTCGAGGTGGACGGGCTGGTCGACACCAGCCTGCAGCGGGCGCGGACGCTGACCATCTCCTATGCCGACAGCGACAGCCAGCTCTGGTCGGCCAATGCGAGCTGCGACGTCAGCGCGCAGGCGTGCCTCGCGACGCCCGACGGCAATATCTCGGCGTCGCTGTCCGGCCCGAACCCCGTGGGCACGGACATCATCAACCGGCTGAAAGAGCTGCAGAGCCTGATCAGCCAATACAGCGACGACCCCGTCGCCAAGGGCGCTTACCAGAGCGAGATCAATTTCCTCGAAAAGAAGCTGGTGGCCCTGGGCCTCGGCAGCTTCGACTCGAGCGGCAATTTCGTGCCGAGCAGCTATGCCGGTCCGTCACCGCGCGACCAGGATCTCGCCGACGCCAGCACGGCGCAGACGAAGATCAGCAAGATCAACAATGCGCTTACTACCGATACGGGCAGCGTGGTGCCAAGCACGGCGCCGGGCTATGGCAGCGCCGTCAATTCCGACTACACCGATGCGAATTACGGCATTGCCAATACCGCGGCGTCGGTGCTGTCGAGCCTCAGCGGTCTGAGCAAATATTCGGGCAGCGATTCCCGGATCGCGGCGGTCCAGGCCGATATCACGGCCGGCAAGAATGCGGCGGCGGATATCGCGACCAAGCTGGCCGCCAACGTCACGGCGCAGCAGGCAATCACCGTGCAGGCGGCCAATCTCGCCAATGCGCAGGCAGCCTACGCGACCGCTCTGGTCAATGGCGATACGGCCGGCCAGACGGCGGCGCTCACGGCGATCAGCAATGCGCAGGGCGCAATCAGCACCCAACTCAGCCTGATCGCCGGCAATAATTCGGCGATCCAGACCGACATCGCCACCGCCAACAGCAGCGCGGCCGATATCAATTCCAAGCTTGGCGCCATGCTGTCGGACTTCTACGACAGCAGCAAGAGCGGCGATCAGACCATCTACAATGCACTGCTCGCCACCAGCAGCACACCGGCCGATACCGGGCAGCTGACACGAGTCAGTACGGCGGCGACGAATGTCGCGACGCAGCAGAGCAATATATCGAGCTATCTCACCGGCTCGAACGGGCTGATCACCTCGCTGCAAGCCTCGACCACGACGGGCGGCACGATCGGCACCGGCAATTCGCTGGGCCAGTATGTCAGCCTGCTCGACACCTATTCGCAGGCCTACGCGACGGCGACGGTCAAAGCGGCTACCGATCCGAATACCAATGGCCAGCCGACGACCTATACGATCGAGATCGCCAATACCGAGGCGCGGCTGGGCAATATCAATATCGATGCCGACGAGCTCGTCGGCGGCTCGACCGGGGCGCTGTCGGCGCGGGGCGACGCGCAGATCGTCATTACCAACAACACGGCCGATACGCTCGACCTGCACAATCTGATCATTCCCGACTACGATTCCGGGCATGTGCGGTTCAACGGCGTGCTGGTCACCGACAACGCCTCGATCAATGCGCTCAATCCGGATGGCGCCAGCTCGGCGCTGGCCTCGGTGGTCACCGGGGCGGATACCAGCCGGGCGCAGGTGACGATCACCTCCAACTACAATGCGGGCTCGGCGGTCTATTACAACCCGAGCGCGCCGGCCGGGTCGCCCTATTACCTGACGCATCAGGAGATGGCGCCCGACATCATCCTCGCCAGCAATTCGGTCATCGACAACCAGAATGGCGCGGTAAGCATCACCAGCGCCTCGGGCAATATCTACATCAACGGCAAGATCAACGCCGGCTCGGTCAGTATCCTCGCCAAGAACGGCGATTTCGTCTCGAGCTACGTGGACGGGTTCGACCCCATCGGCGGGGATCCGGCGAGCTTCAACGACCCGACCCGGGCCGCGGAAGCCGGTAACGGCATTACGGCCAATGGCTGGGTGTCGATCTCGGCGCGCTACATCAACATCAACTCGACGATCCAGAGCGGCATCGCCGAGTGGGATCTGAACCTCAGCGACAATCCGCTGCTGACCGCGACCGATCCTAGCACCATCGGCATCAGCCAGCACGACATCGACGTTGCGACCCAGAATTATCTGAACGAGCTGACGGCGGCGGCCGCCAATCCGTCCGCGGCGCCGCTGCCGCGCATCGCGCTGAGCAATGGCACGGGCGATACGATCTATCTCGATATGGGTCCGGCGGGGATCAACCCGGCCGATCTGCAGACGGCGATCGCCAATTACCTCACGGCGGTTGCGGCCAATTCGACGACCAGCCCGGTGGTGACGGTCGACGGGCAGACCTTCAACATCAAGGATTACATTTCCGGCAATGTCACCGGGCGGCTGGAATTCACGGCGACGGCGGCCAAGGATTATCTGGCGGTGCCGGGCAATACGGCGGGGACTGCCGTCTATAGCGTCGTCGATCCGACGGACAATATCGGGGTCGCCTACGACGCGCGGAACACGCAATATATCGTCGACAGCACCCAGGTTCAGGGCGGCTATATCCAGCTCTACGGCCAGATCATGAACACGGCCGATCCGGGCGCGGGCAATGCGCCGGTGGGCCAGCTCAACGTGCTCGACGGGTTCGGGACGATCAACATCACCAATACCAGCACCATTCCTGTGGTGCTGGGGACGGTGAGCGCCGGCGCCGACCATATCGGCGGCATCCAGGCCGATGCCGATCCCAACAGCATCTATTCGGTGGCGAGCGCCTATCTCGCCACCAATGGCGATCCCAATGCGGCGGGGCGCGGCACCTCAGGCGTCATCGACATCACTGATGTCACCGGGGTGAACACCAGCAACCCCGCCTCGCCGATCGTCGACGTGACGCATACCCTTTACGCCCGCGAATATACGCCGGGAAACGCCAGCGGGCAGGTCGTGGTGTTTTCGCAGGACGGCACGATCAACAATACAACGGGCGCGATCGATCCCACCACGGCCGTTTCGATAGACGACTCCACCTATGGCGACCGCACGGCCAGCTACGATCCCACCGCCGGGCAGCGCTATGTCTGGACGACGGGAACCGAGTACGAGACCATCACCTATTACGAAACGACCGGGCACGAATTCTTCGGTTCGAGCGATCTGACGGTCACCAGTGTCACCGACCTCACGGCGACGGGCGGACCCAACACGCTGAGTTCGACGCGGCTCGATAACGGCACCTATGTAACGACGGTCGAGACGCAGACGGGCAACACCAGCGTCGGCAACGACGTCAACGGCGTCATTCTGAACAATACGGTCGCCACCACGCTGAATTCTCAGCTCGAAGGTACCGACCTCGTCACCTCCAGCTATGCCTACCAGTCCTCTCCCTCGGTACTGACGGAAACCGGGTCGGACAGCCATTGCGACTGGTGGGATATCTGCATCACGTCCAACTACACTTATTATTACTCGCTCGACCAGAAATACACGGTCATCACGACCAAGTCGCTGAAGGCCGACAACCCGATCGGCATCAATTTCATCGGTTCGAATACGGGGTCGGTCGCGGTATCGAGCAAGGGCGACGTGGTGCTGACCGGGCAGGTGAGCGCGAGCTCGGGTTCGGTCGCCATCTCGGCGGGCCAGACGGGCAATACGGGCTCCATCATCGAGGGGAATCTCGCGGGCGAGGTCGACGCCAAGACCATCGATCTCGAGGCGGCGGGCTCGGTGGGCGGCGTCACGGCGAGCACGATTTCGGGGGCGCCGGCCAAGGCTGCGGTCGCGGTCTCGCAGACCGCCGGCGGCGCGCTGACGGCCAAGGCCGGCAATGGCGTGGTCGACATCTCGGCGCGCGGCAATCTGACGGTCGGCACCATCACGGCGGGCGGCGATGTCACCGCCGGGGCGGGCGTCGTCACGCTCTCCGCCTATAATTCGATCCTGGCGGCCAATTCGAGCAGCCTCATCCAGGCGCCGCGCGTCATCCTCAGCGCCGCCAATGGCTCGATCGGCACGGCGGGGCAGGCGATCAAGGTCAATACCGGCTTCTCGGCGACCGATCGCGATTTCGGCGACCCGGCCGTCGATCCGACGCTCGACCTCAATCCGCATTATGGGCTCAGCGCCTCGGCGGCGGACGACATCTCCATCACCTCGGCTGCCTGGAGCGGCAATACGGCCGGCAACATGCTCGTCGACCAGGTGATCTCGCGCGGGGGCAACGTCGTGCTGTCGGCGCCCGGGCAGATCCTCGACAATGAGCCGCTCGAGACGATCGACTCGCGGACTTACCAGGAGCTGCTCGACTACTGGGATTCGCTGGGGCTCACGGCGGGCGCCAACAACAGCGCCAAGCAGGCGCTGCAGATTACCGCGTTCGAGAACAGCCAGACCGCGGCTTACCGGCAATACTGGCAGATCCGGCTGACGCAACCGGATGGCGGGGCGGCCTACGATCCGAATTTCGTGGTGACGATCGCGCCCGGCTCGGCCGAATACAAGGCGCTCGCGGCCCAGTTCGCCGCCGAATATCCCTCGGCGAACCAGAGCGAGATCGACGACGACATCACGGCGTACGCCCAGTCGCAGACGCAGCTCTACCAGCAGCTCAATGGCGAGGTCGGCGGCTATACCGCGAGTTTCGATCCCGGCTTCACCTATGTAGCGACCGATCCGCAGAAGGCGGCGCTGACCGACGGCGCCGTGTGGACGACGCGCGAGCTTGCCTTCTCGCTGTCGCCGGGCGCGCTCAAGACCATCACCAACACCAATCCTGTGGTGAAGGATCCGAACGTTTCCGGCCGCACCGTCACCATCAATGCCGGGCTCGGCGTGGGCGAGACGGTGGGGGCCGGAACGGCCAATGTCGGAGTCGACATCGCGGCCGATCTCGATCCGAGCCAATTGACCGATGCCGACAAGATCGCGTTGGCGACGGCCGAGCGCTCGGACCTGCGCCTTCTGGTCGACAAGGTCGTGCTGCCGGCCGGCAAGACCTATGCCAGCCTTACCGCCGCCCAGCAGGCGGAGTTCGACGCGGCCAAGAGCTATACCAATATCGATATTGCGCTCGGCGACGACGTTTCGAGCCTGTCGGCGGCGGAGCAGGCAGTGCTGCGCGCGGCGGCGGACGGGCTCATTTCATCGAGCGACCTCGTTATCCGGGTGCTGAGCAAGCGGCCGCTCAACTTCAATGCGCCGGACGGGCTCAATGTGACCGTGGCCGGCAATGCCGGCGATACGACGCTCGACCATAACGACGCCTATCTCGCCTCGCGCGGCGATGGCGTGCTGGGCGACATCAGCGTGCCGGGCGAGACCCGTATCAAGGTGCTGGGCTCCATCAGCAACGCCGCAACCAGTTCGGTCATTACCGGCAATCTCATCCTGGAGGCGGCGCAGGGCTCGATCGGGGCCGCGACGGCGCCGCTCAACCTGGCGCTCCGCACCGGGGCCACGCTCACGGCGCGGGCGCAGAACGGGGTCGACATCGCCTTCGCGGGCGACGGCAATATCGACACGGTCTATTCGCCGCAGAACGTCAATCTCACCGCCGCGGGCTCCCTCCTCAATGCCAATGGCGACCTGCTGATCAATGTGCTCGGCACCAAGGTGGCGCTCGCCGCCAATGGCGGGAATATCGGCGCACCGGGCAATGCGCTCAATGTGGGCGTCAATATCGGCGGCGGCATTACGGCCAAGGCGAGCGGCTCCGTATATCTCTTTGGCCCGGCGGGTAATTTGTTCATCATCGACTCCGTCGATGCGGGCGCCGCCGCCATGCTGACCGCCGCCGACGATGCGACGATCAACGGATCGGTGACCGCCGCCGGCGATGTCACGCTCATCGCGGGCGGGGCCATCGACGTCACCAGTTCGGCCAATGTCACATCGACTGCGGGCGATATCGATGTGACGGCCGCCTCGTTCGACTTGGCAGGCGGGCAGATGCTGGCCGGTGCCGGCAATATCGACGTGACCACCACTGGCGACACCACGATCAATGGCACGGTCGACGCCTATGGCAATGTGGCGCTCGCCGCCGGCGGGGCGATCGACTTGGCCGGCGCCGCCAAGGTGGAATCGGTCGCCGGCTCTATCGATCTCAGTGCCCTGTCGCTGGCCATGGCGGCAGGCGGCGAATTGCTGGCCGACGCCGGCGACATCGAGGTCACGACGAGCGATGGCGCGGTGATCGGCAAGGTGACGGCCGGCCGCGATGTCAGGCTCGACATCGGCACGGACGCGAGCGTCGCCGGGCCGCTCAGCGCCGGACGCAATATCGACATGACGATCGGCGGCGATTTCACGACGCCCGGCACCATCACGGCAGGCGCCGCGATCTCGGCGACGGTCGGCGGGAACGCGACCGTCGGCGGCAATGTCACGGCCGGCACGGATTTCGGCATGACCGTAGCAGGCGATGCGGCGATCGGCGGCAATGTGGCGGCGGGCGGGGACGTAACCGGGACCGTGGGCGGCAATGCGGTGCTTGGCGGCGCGCTCACCGCCAATGGCAAGGTGGCGCTGTCCTCGGGCGGCGACATGACGCTGGCGGGCGCCACCACGGCCGGAACGGACGTGGCTCTTTCGGCCGGCGGGCGGCTGGTGGTCTCAAAGGCCGGCGAAGCGCGTACCGGCGCCATCACCATCGATGCCGGCGTGCTCAAAATGCTCAATGGTTCGACGGTGCTGGCCGACCTCGGCGCCGTGGCGATCTCGACCACCGGCGACGCGCTGGTGACGGGCGTTACGGCCGGCGCCAGTGCGGCCGATGCAGTCTCGATCACGGCCGGCGGGCATGTGCTCGGGGGCACGGCGCCGGGCCGCACCGACATCACGACGACATCCGGTGGTGGCGGCGTGAAGATCGTCGCCGGCCTCGGCATCGGCGACGAAACGGAAGCCGACGACAAGGCGGTGGACGGGATCGGCGACGCGCCCGGCAGCGCCAATCTGATCACCGCGGTCGCCAATCCGCTGCGCATCCGTTCGGGCGCGCTCGACCTTACGGCCAATGCCGGGGACGTCGATATCGAGGCGCTGGAGACTGTGCAGCATGCGAGCGTGAGCGCGCTGCTCGACAATATCGACATCACGGCGGATGCCGATTTCCACGCCGAGCTGATCTATGCACCCAATGGTACGGCCACGGTCGAGGCGGCCGGTAATCTCGGCATCGACAAGCTCAAGGCCAAGAACGTGGTGCTCGATGGCGGTGGCAGCCTGGTGCTGACCGATCTCGAGGTGGCCGATGGCGCTTCGCTCTCGGCGGACGAACTCACTGTCGGGCTGACCCAGGTGCCCCCGAGCGCGACGCCGCTGAAGCTCAACTTCACGGGTCCGCATGGCGGGGTGGGCACCTATGCCGACATCACGATAGATGCCGCGTCGGGGGCGGAT
>DASZUI010000070.1:0-13450 GCA_035547675.1 Devosia sp. | reverse complement strand
TTACGCCTATGGCCGCAAGGACCCCGAGGGCAAGACCTTCGGCGACGAATTGAAGCGCATCGGCTGGGTCGGCGACGAAGAGGTCGGCGCGCGGAAAATGCACGCCTATTTCGAATATCACATCGAGCAGGGGCCGATCCTCGAGGCCGAACACAGGCAGATCGGCGTCGTCACCCACGGGCAGGGCCTCTGGTGGCTCGAATTCACGCTGACCGGCAAGGAAGCCCATACCGGCTCGACGCCGATGCACATGCGGGTGAACGCCGGTCTCGCCATGGCGCGCATTCTGGAGATGGTGCAGGCCGTCGCCATGGAGAACCAGCCGGGCGCCGTCGGCGGCGTCGGGCAGATGTTCTTCTCGCCCAATTCGCGCAATGTCCTGCCGGGCAAGGTGGTGTTCACCGTCGATATCCGCTCGCCGGATCAGAAGAAGCTCGACGGCATGCGGGCGAGGATCGAGGCCGAGGCGCCGAAAATCTGCGAAGCCCTGGGCGTCGGCTGCGCCATCGAGGCGGTCGGCCATTTCGATCCGGTGACTTTCGATCCGACCCTCGTCGCCCGCGTCCGCCAGGCGGCCGAGGACCTCGGCTATTCGCACATGAACATCATCTCCGGCGCCGGCCACGACGCCTGCTGGGCCGCCAAAGTCGCGCCCGCCACCATGATCATGTGCCCCTGCGTCGATGGCCTGAGCCACAACGAGGCGGAGAATATCTCCAAGGAATGGGCCGAAGCCGGCGCCGACGTGCTGCTGCGCGCAGTGCTTGAAACGGCGGAGATCGTGGAGTGAATGCGGTTGCGAAGGCTAAGGCCCCCTCACCCGGACTTCGCTTCGCGAAGCCCGACCTCTCCCCCGAAGGGAGAGGTGAAGAGGCGTAGCCGAATAAGGGGAACGAAATGAGCAGCAAAGTCATCAAGGGCGGCACGGTCGTTACCGCCGATCTTACCTACACCGCCGACGTCAAGATCGAGGGCGGCAAGATCGTCGAGATCGGGCCGAATCTCTCCGGCGACGAGGTGCTGGACGCCTCCGGCTGCTATGTCATGCCGGGCGGCATCGACCCGCATACCCATTTGGAAATGCCCTTCATGGGCACCTATTCGACCGACGATTTCGAATCCGGCACCCGCGCCGCGCTGGCCGGCGGCACCACCATGGTGGTCGATTTCTGCCTGCCGAGCCCCAACCAGTCGCTGCTCGAAGCGCTCTCGATGTGGGACAACAAGACCGCCAAGGCCAGTTGCGACTTCTCCTTCCATATGTGCATCACCTGGTGGGACAAGCAGGTCTGGGAGGAAATGGCCGAGGTCGTCGACCGCGGCATCACCTCCTTCAAGCATTTCATGGCCTATAAGGGCTCGCTGATGGTGAACGACGACGAGATGTTCGCGTCGTTCCAGCGCTGTGCCGAGCTCGGCGCGCTGCCGCTGGTCCATGCCGAAAACGGCGACGTCGTCCTCGCCATGACCGAAAAGCTGCTGGCGGCCGGCAATAACGGCCCCGAGGGCCATGCCTATTCCCGGCCCGCCGAGGTCGAGGGCGAAGCGACCAACCGCGCCATCATGATCGCCGACATGGCCGGCGTGCCGCTCTATGTCGTGCACACCTCCTGCGAGCAGAGCCATGAGGCGATCCGCCGCGCCCGCCAGAAGGGCATGCGCGTCTTCGGCGAGCCGCTGATCCAGCACCTGCTGCTCGACGAGACCGAATATTTCAACAAGGACTGGGACTATGCCGCCCGCCGGGTGATGAGCCCGCCCTTCCGCAACAAGCAGCACCAGGATTCGCTCTGGGCGGGCCTGCAGGCGGGCTCGCTCCAGGTGGTGGCGACCGACCATTGCGCCTTCACCACCGAGCAGAAGCGGACCGGCATCGGCAATTTCGCGAAAATCCCGAACGGCACCGGCGGCCTCGAGGAGCGCCTGCCGCTGCTCTGGACCTATGGCGTTTCGACCGGCCGGCTGACCATGAACGAGTTCGTCGCCGTGACCTCGACCAATATCGCCAAGATCCTCAATCTCTATCCGCGGAAGGGCGCCGTGCTGGTCGGCGCCGATGCCGACCTCGTCGTTTGGGACCCCAGGCGGAAGAAGACGATTTCGGCGAAATCGCAGCAATCGGCCATCGACTACAATGTCTTCGAAGGTTTCGAGGTCACCGGCCTGCCGCGCTTCACCCTCACCCGCGGCGAAGTGGCGGTCACCGAGGACAAGGTCGATGCGCATCAGGGCCATGGCCAGTTCGTCGCCCGCGAGCCGAACAACCCGGTCAACCGCGCGCTGTCGCAGTGGAAGGAAATCACCGCGCCGCGCAAGATCGAGCGCAGCGGCATTCCGGTCAGCGGCGTATGATCGGTCGGCACGAAACGACACAGGGAGCACTCCGATAGTCGACACGACGCTTGCATCGAGACCTGCCACGGCCGCCGTAAAGCCGCCGGCGAGCGTCGTCTCCGCCAAGGGATTGGGCCTCACCTTCCACACCGGCGATGGCGATGTCGTCGCGCTGTCCAATGTCGATCTCGAGATCGGCAAGGGTGAGTTCGTCTCCTTCATCGGCCCCTCGGGCTGCGGCAAGACGACCTTCCTGAGGACCATCGCCGATCTCGAGCAGCCGACCGCCGGCACCATCCGGGTGAATGGCATGACGCCGGGCGAGGCGCGGATCGCCCGCGCCTATGGCTATGTCTTCCAGGCGCCGGCGCTCTACCCCTGGCGGACCATCGAGAAGAACGTGGCGCTGCCGCTCGAGATCATCGGCTTTCCCAAGGCCGAGCGGCAGCAGCGCATCCAGCGCGTGCTCGACCTGGTGAGCCTCACCGGCTTCGAGAAGAAATATCCCTGGCAGCTCTCGGGCGGCATGCAGCAGCGCGCCTCGATCGCCCGCGCCCTCGCCTTCGATGCCGACCTGCTGCTGATGGACGAGCCCTTCGGCGCGCTGGACGAGATCGTGCGCGACTACCTCAACGCCGAATTACTGAAGCTCTGGGCGCGGACGCAAAAGACCATCGCTTTCGTCACCCATTCGATTCCCGAGGCGGTCTATCTTTCGACCAAGATCGTGGTGATGAGCCCGCGCCCCGGCCGCGTCACCGACATCATCGAATCGACGCTGCCCAAGGAGCGCCCGCTCGAAATCCGCGAGACGCCGGAATTCCTCGCCATCGCCCACCGCGTCCGCGAAGGCCTGCGGTCCGGCCACAGCTACGAGGTGTAGCCACATGCCTCGGCGGACGCGCTTCCATCCGGCACCCCATCCCCCCCCGGCACTTCGTCATTCCCGCGAAAGCGGGAATCTCCGTTTGCAGGTCCGCGGCCTTGAGGAAACAGGCATTCCCACTTCCGAACGAGTGACGCCGCGGTGGGGCGAAGGCCGTGCCAAACTCACGACGTCACCCCGGCGAAGGCCGGGGTCCAGCCGCGGGCACCGCCCCCGCAATAGAGGCGGGGTCTAGCCATGCGACAAAACATCCTCCCCGTCGTCATCATCGTGCTGGCGCTCATCGTCGTCTGGTACGTCGCAGCGATTTTCCTCAATGCGCCGTTCCAGTTCGACGCCTATGCGCGCAATCACGTCCAGAATGTCGGCTGGATGCAGTTCCTCGCCGACGTGTGGAGCCAGGACCGGCCGTCGCTGCCGGCGCCCCACCAGATATTGGCGGATTTCTGGAAATCGACCGTCCTCACCGAGCCGACCTCCAAGCGCAGCCTCATCTACCATGCCTGGGTGACGCTCTCGGCGACGCTTCTCGGCTTCGCCATCGGCAGCGTGCTCGGCATCCTGCTGGCGGTGCTCATTGTGCACAACGACGCTTCCGACCGCTCGCTCATGCCGTGGATCATCGCCAGCCAGGCCATTCCGATCCTGGCGCTCGCCCCGATCATGGTCGTGGTGACCTACAACGTCCTCACCGGCGACAATATCGTGGCCCATGCGCTGCACCTCTCCGCCGATGGCGCCCACCTCGTCTCCAAGGCGCTGGTCTCCACCTATCTGAGCTTCTTCCCCGTCGTGGTGGGCATGGTGAAGGGGTTCAGGAGCCCCGAGGCGATCCAGCTCGACCTCATGCGGACCTATAATGCCAGCCGCCCGCAGGCCTTCTGGAAGCTGCGCTGGCCGATCGCCGTGCCCTATCTCTTCACATCCATGAAAGTGGCGGTCGCCGCGAGCCTTGTCGGCGCCATCGTCGGCGAACTGCCGACCGGCGCCGTCGCCGGCATCGGTGCCAAGCTTCTCACCGGCTCCTATTATGGGCAGACGATCCAGATCTGGTCCGCCCTTCTCACCGGCGCCATCCTCGCCGGCATCCTCGTTGCCGCCGTCGGCCTCGCCGAACGCCTCGTGGTGCGGCGCATGGGAGCGCGGGCATGACGCAGTTTCAATATTACCTGGCGGTCGTCGCCGGCGGGCTGGCGCTGGTCGGGCTCTTCCTGCCCTTCGGCGTCGCCGGCGAATATGTCACCACGCCCCTCGGTTGGCCGTGGCTCGGCGCGTTCTACATCGTGACGCTCCTGGTGCTCGCCATCTTGCGCGGCCGCCTGCACCCCGCCTTGGCGGGCCTCCTGGCGATCGTCGCCGGCGTGCTGCTGCTGACCGGCCTCGGCGCGATCAAGGAGGCACGGGCCGGCTTCTGGGTGCTGCTGCTGCTGGGGTGGGTGCTGGCTTGGCTCTTCGCCGAGCGGCTTTCCGCCTATGTGCGCGCCGGCCGGATTCAGGCCGATGTGGCCGCCGCGCTGACCCCGCTCATGCTGGGGGCCGCCGTGCTGGTGCTCTGGGAAGCCGCGACGCGCGGCGGGCAGGTGCCCTTCGTCATCCTGCCGGCGCCGTCGCAAATCTGGGCGCGGCTCGTCTCGTCCGTCCCCATGCTCGCCGCCGATTTCGCCCAGACTTTCCTCAAGGCGGTGCTCGCCGGCTATGCCATGGGCTGCGGGCTGGGCTTCATCGTCGCCATTGCCATCGACCGCTCGCCCTTCCTGAAAAAGGGGCTCCTGCCGCTCGGCAGCTTCGTGTCGGCCCTCCCCATGGTGGGCATCGCGCCGATCATGGTCATGTGGTTCGGCTTCGACTGGCCCTCCAAGGCCGCCGTCGTCGTCATCATGACCTTCTTTCCCATGCTGGTGAACACGGTCGCCGGCCTCAATGCCTCCGGCGCGCTGGAGCGCGACATGATGCGCACCTATGCCGCGAGCTATTGGCAGACGCTGTTGAAGCTGCGCCTGCCCGCCGCTGCGCCCTTTATTTTCAATGCGCTGAAGATCAACTCGACACTGGCGCTGATCGGCGCAATCGTAGCCGAGTTTTTCGGGACCCCTGTGGTGGGAATGGGGTTCCGGATTTCGACCGCGGTCGGCCGTATGGATGTCGACCTGGTCTGGGCGGAGATCGCCGTCGCGGCGGTTGCGGGCTCCGTCTTCTACGCCGTGGTGGCCCTCATCGAGAGGGGCGTCACGTTCTGGCATCCGTCCGTCCGTGGTGGACGCGGGTGATGATGACAGGGAGCGCTTTCAGGAAAAGTGGATACCGATTTTCCGGTTCGAAAGCGCGACCACTCAAAACTAATAACGGGGAACGGACATGAAGAAACTGGTATTGGGCGTCGCGCTGTCGGCCATGTTTGCCGCCGGCACCGCCGCCGCCGCGCAGGCCGCCGACAAGCTCACGCTTGAGCTGAAATGGGTGACGCAGGCGCAATTCGCCGGCTATTACGTCGCCAAGGCCAAGGGCTATTACACCGACGCCAATCTCGACGTCACCATCAATCCCTCGGGCACCGACGTGACGCCGGTCCAGGCGCTGGCTGCCGGCGGCGCCGATGTGATCATCGACTGGATCGCCGACGCGCTTTCCGCCCGCGAAAAGGGCGTCAAGCTTGTCAACATTGCCCAGCCCTACAAGAATTCCGGCCTCTGGATGACTTGCCGCAAGGACATGGGCGTCAATTCCACGGCCGATTTCAAGGGCAAAACGCTGGGCGTCTGGTTCGGCGGCAACGAATATCCGTTCTACGCCTGGATGGCCAAGCTCGGCCTCAAGACCGACGGCAGCGCCGATGGCGTGACCGTGCTCAAGCAGGGTTTCGACGTCAATCCGCTGCTGCAGAAGCAGGCGGCCTGCGTCTCGACCATGAGCTACAACGAATATGGCCAGGTGCTCGATGGCGGCCTGAAGCCGGATGAGCTCACCGTCTTCAACTATCGCGACGAAGGCGTCGGCATGCTCGAGGACGGCCTCTATGTCATGCAGGACAAGCTGCAGGACCCGGCCTTCCAGGACAAGCTGGTCCGCTTCGTTACCGCCTCGATGAAGGGCTGGCGCTATGCGGTCGCCCATCCCGACGAGGCGGCCCAGATCGTGGTCGATGCCGACGACTCGGGTGCCGCGACCCTCGACCATCAGAAATTCATGATGGCCGGCGTCGCCAAGCTCATCGATGCCACCGGCAACGGCGCCCTCGACGATGCCGCCTATAAGGAATCGGTCGCGACCCTCCTCTCCGCCGCCAAGGCGGACGAACAGCCCGCGATCACCAAGGAACCCGACGCCGACGCCGTCACCCATGTCATCACCGACAAGGTGAAGCTCGACTGACGATCGGTCGATGCGGAGTCCGAAGGGCGGCCACGGCCGCCCTTTGCTTTTGGGCAGGAGGATGTAGCGCGACCCCCCTCCCCCTTGAGGGGAGGGACGGGGTGGGGGTCCCTCGCCGCAAACGCCAGCGCGCGTTATACCCCCACCCGGCTGCCGCCACCCTCCCCTCAAGGGGGAGGGGCGCTTAGACCACCCTACCTGTCCGAATCAAAAGTCCGGTCCAGCCGAATGGCTGGTTAGGTCGGCTGCCCCGGACTCGGGTCCATCAGCGTGTGGATCCTGTCCGCGCCGAGCCGCGCCAGCTTCAGCAGCAGCGCCTTGCGGCGGGCCGGCGGCAGCGGCGTTTCCGCGGCGGGCCGCAGCAGCGCCGCATCGTGGCCGTCGCCGACGATCAGCCCTTCCTCCGCCGGGAAAATGTCCGGGTCGAGCTCGGGCGGCTTGGCGAAATAGAAGCGGTCGCAGAATTCCTTGTAATGCGGCCATTTTGCGTCGGCCCGGAAATCCGTCAGGCTCGACTTGATCTCGACGATCCAGATCTCGCCCCTGGGCCCCACGGCCAGCACGTCGGTGCGCCGTCCATTGGCGAGCGGCACCTCGGTGTAGCAGGCGAAATCGTACTGGTCGCGCAAAAGCCGCATCACGCCGCGCTGCACGCGGAGCGCCGTCGGCGATTGCCTCAGATCGACGATTTGCGGCTCGTCCGCCATTTCCTATCCATTGGGCGTCAGCGGCTCCGGCAGCACCCGGCCGAGCGGCACCGTCTTTTCCCGCGCCGGCAGGCTGCGCACGAAGAACAGGCTGAGCACCACCAGCACGAGGCATAGAAGATAGGACTGTCTGATGCCGAAATGATAGGCGATGAAGCCGAGCGTCGGGGGCGCGAGAAAGAAGATGATGAAGCTGATCTGCCCCACCGCCGCGACATTGACCGAAGCCGGCCGGTCGGTGCGCTGTGCCGCCACCGAAACCACGAGCGGATAAACCGCGCTGCATCCCGCGCCCAGCATGGCGAAGCCGGCCACGGCGACATAGGGATGGGGGGCCAGCCACACGGCGAACAGCCCAACCAGGCTGATGCCGAGCAATATCGTGACGACGAGCCGCGGGCTCGACCGATCGACGAGCGGGCCGGCATAGAGCCGGGCCAACGACATCAGGAAGGTGAAGAGCGTCAGCCCCAGCGTGCCGATGAAGGGTTCGGCGTGAAACGTGTCGCGCATATAGATCGCCGACCAGTCGACGCCCGCCCCCTCGATGAGGAAAGCGGCGATGCCGATGAGGCAAAGCGGCAGGAGCGCCAGGCTGGGAAAAGCGATGAGCGGCGGCTTCTCGTCCGCCGCCTGCGGCGAGATGGGGGCGTCCTCCATGCCGGAAATGAAGAAGATCGCCGCCAGCACCACCACGATGAAAAGCCCGCCCAGGTGCCATGCGGCGGGGATCGCCGCCTGCCGGATCGGCCCGGCGAGGAGCGAGGTCACGAAAAAGCCGAGACTCCAGAAGCCATGCCCCCGGCTCATGAGCGAGCGGCCGAGATGCTGCTCGAGCCGCCCGAGCTGCACGTTGAGGTTGATCTCGAGGCCGCCGGCGATCAGCCCGGCGAGGAACAGCACCGTGAAGGCGAGCGGCGCGCTGTGGACGAAGGCAACGGCCGAATAGCAGGCCGTCGAGCCGATCACGGTGATGAGTCCCGTTGTCCGCGCCCCGAGCCGCTCGATCAGCGGTGAGCCGAAGGTCAGCGAAATCAGCGAGCCCACGGCGCCCCCGATCAGCGTCAGCCCGAGCTGCGCCTCGTTGACGCCGAGCGCCGACTGGATGTCGGGCAGGCGCGAATACATTGCCCCGGTGATAGTCGAAAACAGGAAGAAACAGGCATAGAGCCGATATTGCGGCTGGATCGTCATAACGCACCCGCGGGGTCGCCGGCCCGGGCGAGGAGCGACACGGCACGCCCCGTTGCGGGGCGGCAGGGAAGGACCGGCAGTTGGGAAGGACTCGTAATTCGGCCCGAGAATATTGAATGCCGCAGCGGGAAACAAGGCTGGCCGCCGGGGGTGTAACGGCATGACGGAGCAGCGACGCCCGGGCGTGGCCCCCTCCCCCTTGAGGGGAGGGTGGCGGCAGCCGGGTGGGGGTGGGCAACGCGCGCGGGCGTTTGCTGCAAGGCACCCCCACCCTTGATCCCCTGCCCCTGCCGGGGCCTTCGCCGCTCAAATCGATCCACAGGATCGATCTGCCCCTTCGGGTCGCTTCAAAGCCCCGCAAGGGGGCGGGAAGCTGGGGCACCGCCCCGCCAAGCTCACGGTGTCATTCCGGCGAAGGCCGGAATCCGGCAGCGCGCGCTGCCCACTGCCATTCGGGCATAGCCCTCATGGCCTTCTCGCCTCAAATCGATCCACCGGATCGATTTAGCCTTCGGCACGGCTCGAAGCCTTCGAGGCTCCCTTACGGTCGCACCTCAGGATGAGATCGTGGAATAACCCCACCCAAGGATGCTGGTGGAATAACCGCGCCTCGTGGTGAGGTGTGAGGCGAAGCCGAGCCTCGAACCACGGGCAGCGCGCCTCAGCGCCGTGCCAACCGCCAGCTCCTCACCTCGAACGGCCGCAATTCCGCGCCCGGCCCGCGATCCAGCTTCTCCTCGAGAATGTTCACCGCCTCGCCCAGCGACCAGCCTTCGGGCACCTCGACGGCGAAGTCGCCGCGCCGGCCGGCCGGCTCGTAGACGCGCAGCACGAGGCCCTTGCCGTCTTCGGCCGGCTTCAGCGTCGAGAGCGCGGCGGCGATGCCGCGGGTCGTCAGCGGCGTGAGCGCCGCCGCCGCCAGCCCCGACGCCTCGGCGACGAGCAGCGGCTGGTTCAGGTCTTCCGCCTCGACGCGCACCCGTCCCTCATACCAGTCGCCCTGGTGCGGCATGAGCGAATAGGTGAAGGCCTGCTTGCCCTCGTCGGCGAGCGGATCGGGATAGACCGGCGAGCGCACCAGGCTCAGCCCCAGCACATTGCCCTCCGCCGAATGCCCGTATTTCGCATTGTTGAGCAGCGCCAACCCGAACCCCGGCTCGGAGAGATCGGCGAACCGATGCGCCACCACCTCGAAGCGCGCCTGGTCCCATGACGTGTTGCGGTGCGTCGGTCGCTTCACCACGCCATAGGCCACCTCGAACACCGCCTCGCTCGCCCGCACATCGGCCGGCGTCAGGCTGCGCAGGAACACCCGGCGGTCGTGCCAGTCGAGCTCGGTCTCGATGTCGAGCCTCAGGCCATTGGCGCTGAGCGCATAGGTCTGGACGATCCGCGAATGCCGATAGGTCCTGGTCACCCGCAGCGCCGCCCGATGCGGGCCGCGCTCGACGATTTCGATGCTCTCGACGGCGGTGATCTCCTCGCCGCGTTCGGCATAGTCTTCCTCTATGTCCCAGGCGTCCCAGTTGCGCGGCTTATCGACGGGATAGGCCCAGAGCTGATTGCCGCGCCCGGCGAGCGCATCCCGGCCGGTCGGCTTGTGGACGAGCCGCGCCACCGTGCCGTCGGCGCCGATCTCGGCGCGCAGAAAATCGTTCTCGATATGGCTGGTGCTCACCGAAAGTCCGCTGAAGGGCTTGAGCGCCTGCCGATCGAGCACGGCGATGCCGAGCGGCGGCACGCGGTCGGCCGTAGCGATCACGGTCCCGTCCTCCAGCGTCAGCCGCAGCTGCCGCTCCGCCAGCGACGGATTGACCACGACCAGCGCCTCAGCGATCCCGCCCTTCGGCAGTTGCGAGACGATCGCCTGAAGCCCCGCCCCCTGCGCCGCCTTGCCGGCCGCAATCGCCGCGCCCAGCTCGCGCTCGGCATCCTCATAGACCTCGCGGATCGAGGAGCCGGGCAGGATGTCGTGGAATTCGTTCTTCAGCACCACGCGCCAGTCGCCCTCGAGGCTCTTGGGTGCCGGCCCGCCGATCAGATGCGCGAGGCTCGCGACGGTTTCTGCGGTGATCAGCGCCCGCTCGGCCTGCCTGTGCTTGCGCTTCACGCCCGATTGCGTGGTCAGCGTCGCCCGGTGCAGTTCGAGATAGATTTCCCCCTGCCAGACCGGCAGTTTTTTCGCCTTGGCCGTCTCCTGCGCGCCGGCATAGAAATCGCGCACCTGCCCCCAGCGCGCCCTCGGCAGCACGGGGAAGTCGCGCAATTGCACTTCGCGCTCGACCATTTCCGGCGTCACGCCGCCGCCGCCATCGCCATAGCCCACGGCGAGCAGCGTCGTGCCGTGCTGCGCCTTGCCGCGGAAATTCTGCCAGGTCGCCGAAAGCGCCCGCGGCCGCACGAAGCCGTTATAGCCGCCGACCGGATTGTCGAAGGTGTGGGCGAGCACGCGGCTGCCGTCGAGGCCTTCCCACCAGAACAGATCGGCGGGGAATTTATTGGTCTCGCTCCAGTTCACCTTAATGGTGAAGAAGTTCTCTATGCCGCCGAGCTTCAATATCTGCGGCAGGGCGCCCGAGAAGCCGAAGCAGTCCGGCAGCCAGCAGATGTTGTGGCGGGTGCCGAATTTCGCTTCGAAATAGCGCTGTCCATAAAGCACCTGCCGGGCGAGGCTTTCGCCGGTGGGCATATTGGTGTCCGGCTCGACCCAGAGCCCGCCGATCGTCTCCCACTGGCCGGCTTTCGCCTTCCCGGCGATGGCCGAAAACAGCGCCGGATCGTCCGCCTCCATCTGCGCGTAATAATGCGCCGTCGACTGGTTGAAGCGGAAATCGGCCGAACCGTCCATCAGCGCCAGCGCCGTATGGAAGGTGCGGCGCATCTTGCGCCGCGTCTCGGCATAGGGCCAGAGCCAGGCGAGGTCGATATGGGCGTGGCCGGTGAGCAGGATGTCGCCCTGCGGCGGATAAAGTCCCTGCAGCCGTCGCAGCTCGGCGGTCAGCCGCTCGAAGGCCGCCGTGACGCTGCCGCGCTCCGCCTGGTTGAGCGCCGCCGGGTTGTCGATCAGCGGCGGCAATTGCCAGATGCTGCGGTGCTGCGTGAAATCGCCGAAGCGGGCGATATAGTCCTCGGTCGCCGAGGGCCAGTCGAGCGAACGCTGCGCCGCTTCCGCCGCATCGAGCAGCAGCGGCACCACCTCATGCCCCATCAGCACCTCGGCCGCCTCCGCCACCTGCTCGAGCAGCAGGGCCAGCCGGTCGACCTCGACGTCGACCCAGATCAGCTCCGCCCGGTTCAGCGCGGGCTGTTGCACCGGCTCGCCGAAGGGCAGGCGGTTGACGCTTTCGGTCGCGATCGCGACCGCCCGCCCCGGCAGCGGGAACTCCTCGTGGAAGGGATCGAGCCCGTAGCGGATGGTGCGGCCGCCGCTCGTGAGCGACAGCAGGCTTTCCCCGCCGACATTGAGGCTGAGCCGCGCCTCTTCGAGTGGCCAGTGCGCCGGCACCTCGGCAGACGCGGCAAGGTGCTTCACGCCGTTCCTATCCGGCCAGGCGGCGCCGATTTCGATCGGCGCGCCCTCGAAGGTCCAGCCGGTGACCGGCGATTTTTCGCGGGCCCGCCACAGCGCGAGTTCGGCGATACGCACCTTCACCCGGTCGAGGCGTTGCGCATGGGTCAGCGTCATGGGAGGGAATCCGATTGCTGGTGATCAGGGGCCGGCGGGGGGTGGAAAGGGCAGAATTCGAGGCTCATCTGCATCGCGCCCCACCGGGATTTTTGCAAGAGCCGCCCGGGCCAAAACCTGCTATCGGTAGCCGACCATTCCCGCAGCAAAGCTCGCCCGTAACCAGGCTGGACAGTTCTTGAGCTTCGCAGAAGACACGAGGGAGAACGCGTTCGCTGCCGCGCCGCGCCGCGACCTCGCCCTCATCGCCATTCCCCTCGGCCTGCTGCTGCTGGGCCTCGTGGTCCGGTTCCTCGCCTATCTGGCCGGCAATCCGGGCGGGACCCCGGCCGGCTATGTCGATTCCCTCTGCATCTGGGATTGCTATTGGTATGGCGACGTCGCGGCCAATGGCTACCAGGCCTATCCGTTCACCGAAACCTTCGGCGGCCCGGCCGGCATCGCCAACTGGGCCTTCTTTCCCGCCTATCCGGCGCTGCTGGCCCTTGTGGGACGCCTGCTGCCGCTGTCGCCGCCCGTCCTCGGCATGATCGTCTCGCCGCTTCTGACCCTGGGGGCGGTGCTGTTTTCCTGGCCGCTCTTTTCCGGCAGCCGGCGCGCCTATTACCTCTTCGCGGCGCTGCTGCTTGCGGGGCCCTTCAGCTTCTATTTCTCCATCGCCTATTCGGAGAGCCTGTTCCTGCTGCTGACCGTCCTGGGCTTCGTCGCGCTCAGGGAGCGCAATTATATCGGCGCGGGGCTGGCCGGCGCCCTGCTCGCCGCCACCCGTACCGTCGGCGTGCTCTTCGTCTTCGCCATTGCGCTCGAGGCCCTGCTCGCGCTCAGGCGGCCGCGCGCCCTTCTGGGGCGCCCGGATATCGTGCTGGCGATTTTCCTCGCCCCGCTCGGCCTCTTCGCCTTCATGGCCTGGCTCTATTTCGTCACCGGGGACGCCTTGGGCTTCGCCCATATCCAGCGGGCCTGGGACAGGGAATCGGTCAATCCGCTGATCGCCTTGTGGTCCGGGCTGACGGCGCCGGCGGGCCATCTCGATGCCACCTGGGACTGGGCGCTGGCGGGCCTTGCCGGCCTGGCGCTCTGCGCCGTTCTGGCGGCGCAGCGGCGCTGGGCAATGGCGCTCTTCTCGACGCTCTGCCTGGTGCTGGCGCTGACCCAGGGGGTCGAATCCATGCTTCGGTTTACCGTGGCGCTGGCGCCGCTCTGCATTGCCCTGTGCGTGCTGCTCGCCCGCTGGCGCTGGCTGTTCTGGCTGAGCCTTTTCGGCTTCCTGGCGCT
>DASZUI010000069.1:0-18342 GCA_035547675.1 Devosia sp. | reverse complement strand
GCGCGGCTCGCGCACGATGGCGCGGCCGATGGCAACGCGCTGCCGCTGGCCGCCCGAGAGCTGGCGCGGCTTGCGGGCGAGATATTGGTCGATGCGCAGCACCTTGGCGGCCGCCTCGACGCGCTGGCGGATTTCCTCCTTGGGCGTGCCGGCGAGGCGCAGGGCGTAGCCCATGTTCTGCTCGACGGTCATATGCGGATAGAGCGCATAGGACTGGAACACCATGGCGATGCCGCGCTTGGCGGCCGGGACGTCGTTGACGATCTCGCCATCGATCGCCATCTGGCCGGCGCTGATTTCATCGAGCCCGCAGATGAGGCGCAGCAGGGTGGATTTGCCGCAGCCCGACGGGCCGACAAAGGCGACGAATTCACCATCCTCGACGGTGAGGTCGATGCCCTTGAGCACTTCGGTCGCGCCGAAGGATTTGCGGATGCCGCTGAGTTCGAGCTTGGCCATCAGCGACGCTCCTTACGCAGCGCAGTGCTTGCGTCCATCCGCTCCGTCATTCCCGCGAAAGCGGGAATCTCCGTTTCGGGGCTGCCGCCGCGGTACAACAGGGATTCCCGCTTTCGCGGGAATGACGTTGCGGATTTGAGAGAGGTCGGGTTCATGTTCATCCGGCGAATTCCGTCTCCGGCAATCCCCTGATGCCGGTGTCGATGGCGAAGACGCTGCCGGAGAGCGGCGCGTCGGCGAGCTGGGCGGCGGAGAGGCGGATGCGGGCCGAGGTCACGAACAGCGTCTGCATGTCCGGGCCGCCGAAGACGCAGCTCGTCGGGCGCGGCACCGGCAGGTTGATGACCCGCTCCACCCTGCCCTCGGGATCGTAGCGGGTGACGCACCAGCCATCCCAATGAGCCACCCAGAGGAAGCCCTCGCCATCGACCGTCAGTCCGTCCGGCCGCCCCTCGTTTTCGGGGACGGTCACGAAGGAGCGCCGGTTGGCGATCTCGCCGCTCTCCAGGTCGAAATCATAGGCGTAGATGGTGTGCTTGGCGGTATCGGTGAAATAGAAGGTCCGGTCGTCCGGGCTCCAGCCGAGGCCGTTTGCGACGTGGAAACCGCGATCCATCTCGGCCACGCGGGCGGCCGCATCAATGCGCCACAGCCGCCCCTGCCCGGGCGTGGTGTCGATCGCCAGCGTGCCGGCCCAGAGCCGGCCGCGCCGGTCGCATTTGCCGTCATTGAAGCGATTGCCCGGCCGGTCGGCCTCGGGCCGGGCGATGACGCCGGACTCGCGTCCCTCGGCATCGAGGCCGCGCAATTCGGCGTGCATGCCGGCGACGAAGCCGCCCTGCCGGCGCGGGATCACAAAGCCGATGAGCTCGGAAACGGGCGTCGCGCGGTAGGTGCCGGCCGCCGGATCGCCGGCCAGCATGGCCGGCGCGAGGATGTCCACGAAATAGAGCTTCCCCTCCCGCTCCGACCAGTACGGCCCCTCGCCAAGGAAAGCGCTGGCGGGAATGACGCAGCGCACGTCCGACCGCTCCGGCCCGAGGGGGCGCGGCTGAATACCAAGCGTCATGGCGACTTCCCCGATATTGCCGGAGGTGCGACGGGCCGCTTCGATCACGTCGCGCCCCAGCGCATGCAGGCGATCGGCGGGCAGGCGGAAGGAGGGGCCGATGATGCCGATGGCGCCGATCGGCTCGGCGCGGTGGTTGAGCACCGGCGCCGCGACCGAGGAGATGCCGACATGCTGCTCGTCTACCGAGACGGCGTAGCCGCGCGCCTTGATGAGATCGAGCTGGCGGATCAGCTCCTCGGGATCGGTGATGGTGTTGGGCGTCGTCGGGTGGCGCGGCATGTCGGCGAGCAGCGCACGGCGCTTTTCGAGCGGCAGATGCGCCAGGATCGCCTTGCCCAACCCGCTGGAATGGGCCGCGACGCGGCTGCCCACGCCATTGTTGAGGCGCAGCGGCTGGGCGACCTCGCGCTGGTCGATATAGAGCACCGTGCCCTCGTCGAGCACGCCGAGCCGCACCGCCTCGCCACTCAGGTCGCGCAGGCGCTCCAGTTCCGGCTCGGCGGCGCCGCGCAGGTCGAAATCGTCCCAAACCTTGTGCGCCCATTCGAATAGCCGGGCGCCCAGCCGATAGGTCTGGTCGCGGGGATCGAGCGATACCAGCCGCTCCTCGACCAAGGCCTGCAGCAGCCGATGCAGCGTGCCCTTGGGCAGGCCGGTTTCGGCGAGCAGGTCCGAATAGCGCGGCGGCCGGCGCGAGGCGGCGATGAGATCGAGCAGCTGCACGCCGCGGGTGAGCGCCTGAACGCCCGGCGTCGCCGGGGTTTCGCCCTCGTCCCTCTCCATCGTGCCGGTGGCGGCGTCGGCCGTCATCGCTCCTCCTTGTTGACCGCTGGAATAACTTGGAACTAAGTTCCATGTCAACGCGGCGCCGCATCGGCATCGGGATTTGGGGGACTGAGTGAGGATCACCAGGGTCGAGCATCAACTGATCCGCGTGCCGTTCACCGAAGAGATTCTATGGGGTTCGGGGCGGCGCATCGGCACGACGCGGCTGGTGTGCAAGATCGAAACCGACGGGGGGATCACCGGCTGGGGCGAGACCATTTCGCTCATCGCCGCGGTGCCGGCGGTGTTTGCCGATGTCGTGGCGCCGCTCGCGGTCGGCTATCCGGTCGCGGATGTCGAGCGCTTCCACCGGCATGTGCTGGGGGCCGGCTATTACCATCACAAGCGCGCCGCGGTGATGGCGATCGCGGCGCTCGAAATGGCGATGTGGGATGCCCTCGGCAAGCAGGCGGGCCTGCCGCTTTATGCCCTGTGGGGCGGCCGCTGGCGCAACAAGGTCGAGGCCTCGGCCTATCTCTTCACCAATGACCGGCAGGGCCTGAGCGACCGGCTCAAGCGCTTCCTCGACCTCGGCTATACCACCTTCAAGGTGAAGATCGGCTTTGATGAAAAGAGCGACATCGCCCTGGCCGAAACCGCCCGGGAGGTGATCGGCGACAAGCCGCTCCGGCTCGACGTCAATGGCGCCTGGACGGTGCCGACGGCGCGCCGGCAGCTCGAAAAGCTGCGCGGGCTCGATCCGGCCTATGTGGAGCAGCCGCTGGAGCTCGACGACCTCGCCGGCCATGCGGCGCTGGTCACCGCCTCCCCCGTGCCGATCGCGCTTGACGAGAGCGCCTATACCTTGACCGATATCGGCAATATCGTGCGCGCTTCGGCTGCCAATGTCGTGCTGCTCGACCCGCACGAGGCCGGCGGGCTGTGGCAGACCATCAAGGCGGCGGCGATCTGCGAGGCCGTAGGCATTCCGGTGACGCTGCATTCGGGCGCCGAGCTCGCCCTGTCGCAGGCGGCCTATATCCACCTCGCCGCCTCTATCCCGAATATGAGCATCGCCATCGACACCGAGCGCGCCTATCTGGGCGGCGACATTTCGCCCAATCCGCCGGTGCTCGACGGGGGACGCTTCGCGGTGCCGGAAGGCGCCGGCCTCGGCGTCGAAATCGACGAGCGCGCGATAGACCGCTACCGCGTCGACGGCATTGCAGGCGCCTATCTCGACAAGGCGCGTCCCGACTGGTTCCCCGTCAAACCGGCATATTGAGAATGTTTGTCGCAATCGAATGGACTTCCGCCGCCTTCCACGCCCACCGGCTCGCGGAGGACGGTAGCGTGGCCGACGAAAAATCCACGGACGCAGGCGTCAACAGCATCGAGACGGGCGGTTTCGCGGCCGTGCTGCGGCGCGAAATCGGCGACTGGCTCGCGCAGGCGGAGGCCGTCCTGCTCTCGGGAATGGTCACCAGCCGCAATGGCTGGGTCGAAACACCCTATGCCGACACGCCGGCAGATGCCGCCGGGATCGCCGCAAAATCCGTGCGGCGGCGCCTCGATGGCTTGCCGCCGCTGGTCTTCCTCCCCGGCGTGGCGCAGCTCGCCCCCCTGCCCGACGTCATGCGCGGCGAAGAGATCGGCGTTTTGGGCGCGGGCATTTCCGACGGCGTGCTGGTGCTGCCGGGCGCGCACAGCAAATGGATCGGGCTCGAGAATGGCGCCATCCGGAGCGTTACCACCTATCTCACCGGCGAACTGCTCGGCTTCCTGCGCTCCGGATCGATCGTCTCGCGGCTCATTCCGACGGCGCCGGTGCCGGATGATGCCGCCTTCGCCCTCGGGGTCGCCAACTCGGCCGAGCATCCGTTCGGGCACCTGTTCTCGGCGCGGAGCCTGCCTCTGTTCGAGCGGCTGGCGGCGCCGCACATCCCGAGCTACCTCGACGGGCTGGTCATCGGCGCTGAACTGCGCGAACAGCTGACCCCCGACCTTTCGGTCCACCTCCCCGCAAAGCATCCGCTGAGCCCAAGATATGTGCGGGCGATCCAGCTGCTCGGCCATCGGGCACAGCTGGCCGAACCCAATGCGGCCCGAGGATTTCACAAGGTACTCGGCGAGCTCCGGCTCACATCGACGGCTGCGCTGCCGCTCACCGACTAGACTTGTCGCATATCTCAATATCCAGTAATCTGGATATATGGAATCGGAAGATGCGATCGAGGCGCTGGGCGCCCTCTCCCTCAAGGCGCGGCTGGATACTTTCCGGCTGCTGGTGAAGCATGGTCCCGACGGCATCGCCGCCGGCGAAGTCGCGCGGCTGATGGGCATGCAGCAGAATACAATGTCGAACCATCTGGCCGTGCTCTCGCGAGCCGGACTGGTGAGCGGCGAACGCCAGAGCCGGTCGATCATCTATCGCGCCGAACTGGACCGGCTGAGGGAGTTGACGCTGTTCCTCGTCAAGGATTGCTGCTTCGGCAACCCCGCCCTGTGCCAGCCTCTGGTCGCGGAACTGACTCCCTGTTGCTCTGCTGCCGAGAAGGGCTCCGGAAATGCCTGCTGATCCCATCTACAACGTCCTCTTCCTTTGCACCGGCAATTCGGCGCGCTCGGTCTTCGGCGAGGTGCTGATCAATGCGCTGGCCGGCCACCGTTTCCGCGGATTTTCGGCCGGCAGCCATCCGCGCGGCGACATCCATCCGATGACTCTCGAACTGCTGCGCGAGGCGGGCCTGCCGACCGAGGGGCTGCGCTCGAAATCGTGGGAGGAATTCGCACTTGCCGGCGCGCCGGTGATGGATTTCGTCTTCACGGTCTGCGACGAGGCAGCCGGTGAGCCCTGCCCGATCTGGCCGGGCCAGCCCATGACCGCCCATTGGGGTATCGAGGATCCGGCGCGGGCCGTCGGCTCGCCGCTGCTGCAGCGCGCCGCCTTCCGCAACGCGCTCGATCATATGCGCAACCGTGTCGCCGCCTTTTCGGCCCTGCCCCTTGCCAGCATCGACCGCCTGGCGCTCCGCACCAAATTGCAGGAGATCGGGCGGCTCGAGGGCTCGACCTCCCGCACCGGCTCGGCGGCCTGATGGCGGCGGACCTGCCGCGCCGGCTGGCCGCCGAGGCCGGGGGGACCGCGATGCTGGTGGCGACGGTGGTCGGCTCCGGCATCATGGCGCAATCGCTGACCCAGGACGTGGCGCTGCAATTGCTCGCCGACGCCCTGGCGACAGGCGCCGTCCTGATGGTTCTGATCACGGTGCTCGCCGAAATCTCGGGCGCACATTTCAATCCGGCGGTTTCGGCGGTCCTGGCCATTCGCGGCGAGATCGGCGCGCGCGACGCGGCGCTTTATGCGCTTGCGCAGATCGCCGGCGGCATTTTCGGCACCCTGCTGGCGCATGCCATGTTCGGCCTGCCTCTGCTGGAAATTTCCGGGACGGTCCGTGCCGGCGGCGCGCAATGGCTGTCGGAAGCCGTCGCGACCTTCGGTCTCGTCGCGGTGATCCTCGCGGGCCTTCGCCATCGGGCCGCCGCCCTACCGTGGCTCGTCGGCCTTTACATCAGCGCGGCTTATTGGTTCACCGCCTCGACCTCATTCGCCAATCCCGCCGTGACCATCGCCCGGTCGCTGACCGACAGCTTCTCCGGTATCCGCCCGCTCGACGTGCCCGGCTTCATCGTCGCGGAACTGTGCGGCGCTGCGCTCGCGGCAGGCGCGCTCGGCTGGCTGCTCGCCGCGCCGAAGGCTCGCGCGTCGCGGCCGATCCTCCCCGACCCGCGCATTCCCGAAGTCAACTGACCGGCGTCCGATGCTGGGCCTGTTCGTCGGCGGCAGCGATGCCGGCGAAGACGGAAAAGCCCCGGCCTCGCGAAAGGCCGGGGCTTTGAGTGGTCGGAGTAGTGTGATTCGAACACACGACCCCCTGCTCCCGAAGCAGGTGCGCTACCAGGCTGCGCTATACTCCGTCACGCCTGATCTTCCGCGCGCCTTGGGGCCGCTGGGAACGGACGGGCGGCGCGGATTGAGGGCCTTATAGCGATGCTCTTGCCACTGTTCAAGCCGGGATCGGCAGCCGCCGCATTCGCCAGCCTGCTGGTTGCCTGCCTTGGGCAAAGCGTGTACGAACCCGCCCCGTTGGGGCGTCGCCAAGTGGTAAGGCAGCGGTTTTTGGTACCGCCATTCCTAGGTTCGAATCCTAGCGCCCCAGCCAGTTCCATCGGCAAGCTTAACACGCAAGGCCGCGCTGATCGTGCCGCAATCCCGCCACAACCGTTCAGCGCGGGTTCAGGTGGCGCCCGCTATCACGGCCATAGTTCGTAACGCAATCATCGGGGGTTCAGATGAACAAGATCGTTTCGCTCGTTGCCACGGCGGGTCTGATCGCCGTCGCCTCGCTGTCGTCCGTCGCGCCGTCCTCGGCCGCGCCGCTGCATCATTACGGCCCGGGCCCGGGCGTCGGCTTTGCCGCCGGCGTGCTCGGCTTCATGGCGGGTGCCGCGGCGGCCAGTGCCGCCGCCAACAACGACTATTATTACGGTCATCGCGTCTATTACGGGCCGGGGCCGGGCTGGCGCGCCCATGAGGCTGCCTGCTACGACACCTACAGGTCCTACGACGCCGCGACAGACACCTATCTCGGCTATGACGGGCAGCGGCATTATTGCGAGCTCTGACGCCCGCCTGCCCGCCGGCGCAAATAAAAAAGCCCCGCTCCGACGGGGCTTTTCGCATTTCATTGCCGAACGCTCAGGCCTTGCGGCGCACGACCGTCCAGGCGCCGGCGACCGAGACCGCCGCGAACGCCATTTTGAGGATGTCCCACACGATGAAGGGCTTGATGGCGCCGTCGAAGGCCGCGCCGGTGACCGCGGCCGGGGCGACCCCCTTGGCGGCCGAAAGGAAGGCGACGAGCCAGGCATAGCCGAAGGCGAAGCTCACCGCGTCGCCCAGCAGCAGCACGCCGAAGAGCGGCAGCAGGCGGCGCGACAGGCCCATGTCGGCGGCGCGGCCGACGATGAGCGCCACGAGCAGCCAGCTGACGATGAAGCCGCCGGTCGGCCCGAAAAGATAGGCGGGACCGGCCGCCATGCCGGCGAAAACCGGCAGGCCCAAAAGACCCTCGAGAATATAGGCGGCGACGGTCGCCAGTCCGATGCGCCAGCCGAAGGCGGCGGCGAGCGCGGCCACGCCGAAGGTCTGCAGCGTCACCGGCACCGGCCAGACCGGCACGTTGATCTTGCTGCAGAGGGTCAGGAAAACCGTGCCGAGCACGACGGTCGCTAGCCCACGCGCAACCTGGCCGAGTGCGTGGCCGTTGCCTTGGGTGCGGGACGCGAGCGTCCCGAGCAAAGTGTTGCTGGTGGTCAAAGTCACGGCCATCGACATACCTCGGTAATAGGATTATTCCGCCAAGTTCTAGTCGGTCGATATGGTGCGCGCAATGGTCCCTGCCCCGGATGCCCTGCCGCTCGACAGGAACTTCGACGCCGAGCCCGGCACGCCGGTCGACGTCGCGCCGGGGATCGTGCGCGTGACGGCACCCAATGCCGGCCCTTATACCTTCACCGGCACCAACAGCTTTCTCATCGGCGACAGCCGTTTGCTGGTACTCGATCCCGGCCCGCGCGACCGCGGACATTTCGACGCGCTGCTCAGGGCGATAGGCGGCCGCAAGGTCGAGGCGGTGCTGCTGACCCATACGCATCTCGACCATTCGGGGCTGGGGCGGCGGCTGGCGAAGGCGGTGCGGGCGCCGCTGCGCTTCGCCCATGGACATCGGCTCTATCGGCAGGCGAGCTGGCTGGAGAAGCTGACCTTGTCGCGTTCCTGCGATTTCGGCCTCCTGCCGGACGAGCGGATCGGCGAGGGCGAGCGCCTTTCGGCGGACGGCATTACGCTTTCGGCCATCGCTACGCCCGGCCATTGCGAGAACCATTTGGCCTTCGGAGTCGCCGGCACACGATACCTCTTCAGCGGCGACCATGTGATGGGCTGGAGTTCGACGGTGATCGCGCCGCCCGACGGGGTAATGCGGCCCTATCTCGATTCGCTGCAGAAGGTGATCACGCTCTCCCATACCCATTACCTGCCGGCGCATGGCGGGCCGATCGCCGACGGGCGCGGCTTCGCCGAGGCGCTGCTGGCGCACCGCCTCTACCGGAACGAGCAGATTCTCGACGGCCTCGCGGCGGGCTACGACATGGTGGGCCGGCTGCTGCGGCGCATCTATCCCGACCTGCCGCTGAACCTGCAGCCGGCCGCGCGCAAGACCATCGAGGCGCATCTCGACTATCTGATGCAGTCGCGTCTGGTCGAGCAATTGCCAGGGGCGCGGTACCGGGTGCTGTAGGCAGGGCTCCCGGGTCGGCGCCGCGCCTGTGGCTGGATTCCGGCCTTCGCCGGAATGACGGCGCGGAGGCGAGGCCGCGCTGCCCTGCGGGCCTCGTCGGCAATCGGCGGCAGGTATTAGCCGCGACGAAAATCCCATCCACGGCGTCACCCCGGCGGAGGCCGGGGTCCAGTCGTCGGCGCCGCGCCTGTGGCTGGATTCCGGCCTTCGCCGGAATGACGGCGCGGAGGCGGGGCCACCCTGCCCTGTGGGGACTCGTCGGCAATCGGCGGAAGGTGTTAGCCGCGACGAAAGTCCCATCCACGGCGTCACCCTGGCGGAGGCCGGGGTCCAGCCGCGGGCGCTGTGCTCCGGACTGATTCCGGGACACCCCTACCGCCTTTTGCCGCGCGGGGGCGCCGGGGCAGGAATGGGGGGCTGGTCGGCGTCGTCTTCGGCGCCGGCGGACTGGTCCTGCTGCAATTGCGAGATGCGGTCGTCGAGGGCGGCGAGGAAGCTTTCGACGCGCCGGCCATTGGCGCCCGGCTCATGCAGCGGCGCCAGCGCGGCCGAGCGCATGGAAACGCGCGTGCCGCCGTCCTGCAAGGCGGTCATGCGGATCGCGACCTCGTCGCGGAAGCCGAGAAGGGTCGTCGCCACGGCGTTGATGTCGCCCTCCGGCTGGTCGATGTCGGGCGGCTGCTGCTGCAGCACTGCCCAGCCCTGCTCGCCGACGAGCTGAAGGGCGATGTCATAGACGCGGCGGGCGCCGACCGGATAGGTGCGGTCGCGCACGCCCGGGAAAGCCGCGGCGAGGCGCGCCGGATCGTCGGGCAGCGCATAGGCCGCCGGCAGTGTCGAAACCAGGGCCGGCGAGGCGGCGCTGTCGGTGGTCACGTCGTCGGCCATCGGCCAGGTCCGCCAGGCATAACCGAAATAGCCGAGGGGCAGCAGGCAGATGAGGCCAAGCAGCAGGCCCGTCAGCGCCAGCCCCCAGCCGAGATCGCCGGTGAACCAGATACGGATGACGGCCACGAGCCCGGTGAGCAGCGCCAGCGCGGCGACGACCAGCGCCAGCAGCTCGACGATCGCGAAGGAATTCGTATCGATCCCTCCGCCCCGGTGCATCAGCACGGGCACCAGCATGAGCGGCAGGCCGAAGCTGCCGAGGCGGCGCGACCAGAGGGCCCATTTGGAGGTGCGGACAAGGATACGCATGGGCCGGGAACGCTCTCCGCCTCGCTCGGATCAGGGATAGAGCCGCTGCCGGCTCCAGGCCTCGCCCGGGGCGGCGCGGCGAAAAACGACGCGGTCGTGCAGGCGGAAGGCGCCGTCCTGCCAGAACTCCATTTCGAGCGGCACGAGGCGGAAGCCCGACCAGTGCGCCGGGCGCGGCACCGGCGCCTCGCCGAGCTTTTCGGTGAGCGCCAGCACCCTGGCGTCGAGCACGGCGCGGCTTTCCAAGGGCCGCGACTGCTCGGAGGCGCTGGAGGCGATCTGCGAGCCGCGCGAGCGGCCGGCGAAATAGGCGTCCGCCTCCTCCGGGGCCACGACCACCACCGGCCCGCGCGCGCGGAACTGGCGGCGCAGCGACTTCCAGTGCATCACCATGGCGGCGGCCGGATTGGCCAGCAATTCGTGCCCCTTGGCGCTGCCGAAATTGGTGAAGAAGCAGAAGCCGCGCTCGTCCCGCGCGTTGAGCAGCACCATGCGGACGTCGGGCAGGCCGCGCTCGTCGACGCTGGCGATGGCCATGGCGTGGGGGTCGTTGGGTTCAATGGCCGTGGCGGCCGCGAACCATTCCTCGAACAGCGCAAAGGGATCGAGCGGCGCCTTGTCGAGGTCGTCATAGAGCCGGTCGGTGAGTGTCGGCATGAACAGGCGAACCCCAGCTTCGGCAAGGCATTGGGCGAAGCCCCCAATCTGGACAAGGCGGGGGGCGCTCGCCATATAGGACGGCAGCAGGCGGCGCTGCAACCGCCACACGATTCGGAAAAGATATGCGCGACCCTTATACGGTGCTTGGGGTATCTCGGTCGGCGAGCGAAAAGGAGCTGAAATCCGCCTATCGCAAGCTGGCCAAGGCGAACCACCCCGACCAGAACAAAGACGATCCAAAGGCACAGGCGAAATTCGCCGAGATTTCAGCAGCCTACGATTTCCTTACGGATGCCGAGAAGCGCGGCCAGTATGACCGCGGCGAGATTGACGAGAACGGCCAGCCCAAATTCGCCGGCTTCGGCAATGGCGGATTCGGCGGTTTCAACGGCACGGCCCGCGGCGCCCGGACGGCGCGCGGGGCCGGCGCCAGCGCCAATTTCTCGGCCGAGGATATCCTCAAGGAATTCATGTCGGGCTTCGGCGGCGCCAGCACGGCGCGGACCTCGCGCGCCGGCTTCGACCCCTTCGCGGGCGCCGGCATGGGCACGAGCTCGCGTGCCATGCGCGGCGAGGACGCCAATGTCACCGTCGCCGTCAAGCTCGAGGATGCGCACAGGGGCGGCTCGGTGCAGGTGCACCTGCCCACCGGCAAGACGCTCTCGGTCAAGATTCCCGACCATGTCGAGGAGGGCCAGCAGATCCGGCTCAAGGGCCAGGGCATGCCCTCGCCGATGGGCGGCGAGCCGGGCGATGCCATCATCACGGTCAAGTTCGAGAAGCACAGCAAATTCCGCCGCGACGGCAAGGACTTGCGGGTGGATGTTCCGATAACGCTGTATGAGGCGGTGCTGGGCGCGAAGATTCGGGTGCCGACGCTGGACGGCTCGGCCGAGATCACCCTGCCGCCGGGCGTCGATACCTCGAAATCGCTGCGGCTGAGGGGCAAGGGGCTCTACAGCGACGGCGACCTCTATGCCACGCTCAGGATCGAATTGCCCAAGGGCGGCGATCCGGACCTCGAAAGCCTGATGCGCTTCTGGCGCGACCAGAAGCCGTACGAAGTCCGGGATTAGGCGCGGAAAGGCCGCCACGGCGTGCGCTGCTGGATCCCGGTCTTCGCCGGGATGACACTGTGGAATTGGCGCGGCCTCAACCACAATTTCGGCGTCATGGCCCCGCGTCCTGCCCGTCATGGATTCCGGCCTTCGCCGGAATGACGAAGTGTTTGAGGCACAGTCCAGCCTCCCCGCCAGCGTCATTCCGGCGAAGGCCGGAATCCAGCCGGTGGCGCCCGGCCGGGTCAATTTCCCCCTCATTCCCCAATAGCGACCGGCCGGGTTAATTCCCGCCTTCATTCCGCAGCCGCCCGGTGCCGCCGGGGTTGCAGATAAAGGTCCACCAGCTGCCGCGCGCGCTTCAGGCAGGCATATTCGCCTTCATTGGGCAGGGCGGTCACCTTGGTCGGCAGGGTCGCGCCCGAGCGCCGCTCGATCAGCACCGCCGAGAGCGGCGGCCCTTCGAGCAAAACGATCTCATGGCCCCGATAGACCTCGTTCATCCCTGCCCAGACCCCTGCCCCGGAATCACCCCGCGCCACAACGGCGTTGGTAGTAGCAGCGGGTGCGGCAGCGCGCGCTGCCGGGGCGGCGGGCGGTTAACGGCGCTTAACCGGAATGACTAAAGTGCTAACGCGGCGCGGCGGCGCGCAGCAGCCGGTCGTTGATCGCCTCGCCCAGGCCGGTGGACGGAATCGGCGCTACGGCAATGGTTTGCGCGCCCGAGGCGTCGAGTTCGCGCAGCATGGAGAAGAGATTTCGCGCCGCTTCGCGCAGGTCGCCGGCTGGGGATAAATTGCGGACCGGCCCGCCGGCGTCGAGGCTGCAATGGCCGAAGGCCAGATAGGCTTCGCCCGGGCCGGGCGCGGCGGCGCCGAGGCGAACCCGGGCATGCGGCGCGTAATGGGAAGAAAGCATGCCCGGCGCCAGAACGGGGCCGCCCGCGGCCGGATCGGACACTTCGCGGCCGATCAGCGCCTCGATTTCGGCCCGGGGGAGCGCGCCGGCGCGAAGCTGGACAACGGCCTCGCCAGCGACCCTCAAAATGGTGGACTCGACGCCCGCCGGGCACGGGCCGCCGTCGAGAACCGGCACCCGGCCGCCGAATCCCTCGACCACCTGCCCCGCCGTGGTCGGCGACAGGCGCCCGGACGGATTGGCCGAGGGGGCGGCGAGCGGCCTACCGACCAGCTCGATGAGTTCGAGGGCGAGCTTATGGCCCGGCACGCGAATAGCCACGGTATCGAGCCCGGCGGTCACCAGAGGGGAGAGCGGCGCATCCGGCCGCCTCGGCAGCACGAGGGTCAGCGGCCCCGGCCAAAATGCCGCCAATTGCCGCGCCAGGGGCGAGAACTCGGCCAGCGTCTCGGCCATGTCGAGGCTGGCGCAGTGCACGATCAGCGGATTGAAGCGGGGCCGGCCCTTGGTTTCGTAGATCGAGAGCACGGCCTCGGAGTTGCTGGCGTCCGCGGCAAGGCCATAGACCGTCTCGGTCGGGATGGCGACGAGGCCGCCCGCCCGCAGCAATTGCGCATATTCGGGCAATGTTCCAGGCGTGGCAGGCAGCTTCTGCATCGCTCACCGTCGGAGGATGGACCGCGATGCTTGCAGCACCGCCGCATAAATACTTATCCGCGGCGAGGGCGGATGAGAAGCGCCCAAGCCCATGCGGCGCCTCGCCGCAGCAGATTCCGGCGAAAAGGGAAACCGCCCTTGCCGGCGGCGCGGGGCCATTCCCCCCGCACCCCAATTCCGGTTAAGCTCGCTGCAGCGCCACTCCGAGCTCCTCCATGTCCACCCTGCTCGTCAGCCAGCCGAATTTCGAAAGTCATGCGACGCCGAGCGGCCATCCCGAACGCGCCGAGCGCATCCGCGCGGTGGAACAGGCGCTGGCCGAGGACCGCTTCAAGGCGCTGGCGCGGCGCGAGGCGCCGAGCGGCGACATCGCCCTCGCCGAACTGGTGCACGCGCCCGGCTATCTGGACCGGCTCCGGGCCGCCCGTCCGGCCGAGGGGATCGGCAGGATCGACGAGGACACCTTCATTTCCTCGGGCTCGCTCGATGCGGTTTCCACCGGCATCGGCGGCGCGCTTACGGCCCTCGGGGCGGTGCTTTTGGGCGAAGTCGACAACGCCTTCTGCGCCATCAGGCCGCCGGGCCACCATGCCGAGCGCGACCGGCCGATGGGCTTCTGCCTCGTCAACACCATCGCTATCGTCGCGCGCGAGGCGCAACGCAAATATGGCGCCGAGCGGATCGCCATTGTCGATTTCGACGTGCATCACGGCAATGGCACACAGGACATCTTCCAGGACGACCCGTCCGTTTTCTACGCTTCGAGCCACCAGATGCCGCTCTATCCCGGCACCGGCCATCCGCGCGAGACCGGCGTCGGCAATATTGTGAACGCGGCCCTGCCGCCGGGCAGCGGGACCGAGGCCATGCAGGACGCCTATGAAAGCCGCATCCTGCCGGCGCTCGACGCCTTCGGCCCGGACATGCTGCTGATTTCTGCCGGCTTCGACGCCGATTATCGCGACCCGCTGGCGCAGCTCAACTGGACCGCGGAGGATTTTGCCTGGGTCACCGGCCGCCTGATGGATTTCGCCGGCCGGCGCTGCGGCAACCGCATCGTGTCGCTGCTCGAGGGGGGCTATGACCGGGGCGGGGTAGGCGACGGGGCAGCGGCCCATGTCGGCATGCTGCTTGACGGGACGGCCGGCAGGGCCGATTGAGGCCGGGCAGCAATTCGAGAGGCAGGCCGTGGCGGACCAGAACCATGAGGACGTGAAGGAGATGAGCTTCGAGGCGGCGCTGGCCGAACTCGAGCGCATCGTGGCCAAGCTGGAAAGCGGGCAGGCCCCCCTCGCCGAATCCATCGCCATCTATGAGCGCGGCGAAGCCCTGAAGGCGCATTGCGAAAGCCTGCTCAAATCCGCCGAAGCGCGGATCGAAAAGATCACCCTCGCCCGCGAGGGCAAGCCCACCGGCACCGAACCCCTCGACCCCTGACCCCCAGCCATTCGGCTGGACCTGATTTTTCGAGGTGGGCAGGTAGGGTGCGCGCTGTTCATCCTTCGACAAGCTCAGGATGAGGTAGGTGGGGGCTGTAAGGTCGGCTGAGATAGGGGGCCGAGCCACGTCAACGCTGGCAACGCGCTTGGCCACCTCCTCTCCAACCTCATCCTGACCTCACAGCCCCACCCACCTCATCCAGACCTTACCGCACTCACCTACCTCATCCAGACCTTACAGCCCCACCTACCTCATCCTGAGCTTGTCGAAGGATGAACAGCGCGCACCCTACCTGCCCACCTCGAAAAGCCTGTCCAGCCGAATGGCTGGGTCACCATTTATTGTCGCCGCCGGAGTTCCCCGGGCGGCGGAAATGGGCTAGATCGCGGGACATGACCAATGCCAGTGCAAATCCGAAGAAGCCGCTGGGCGGGCTCGCGCTTTTCCGCATCGTGCTGTGGATCGCGGTCGCGGTGGTGGCGCTCGGGGCCGGGGCGATGCTGATCGTCACGCGCACGCAGCAGAACTCCACGCTCGCCGGCCTCACCGGGGCGCCGTTCACGCTGGAGTCCACGGCGGGCGGCGAGTTCACTCAGGCCAGCTTCAACGGTACGCCGACCCTGCTGTTCTTCGGCTACACTTTCTGCCCGGATGTCTGCCCGACGACGCTGGCCGAGCTCACCGCGGCGCGCCAGCAGCTCGGGATCTCGCCCGACAAGCTCAGGATCGTGTTCGCGACCGTGGACCCGGCGCGCGACACGCTCAGCCAGCTCAAGAGCTACCTGTCCAATTTCTCCGGCTCGGTGATCGGGCTCACCGGCACCCAGGCGCAGGTGGACCAGGCCAAGGCCGCCTTCGGCATCTATTCGCAAAAGGGCCAGGACGACGGCTCGGGCAATTACACCGTCGACCATACGGCGAGCGTGTTCATGCTCGGCAAGCAGGGCGAATTCGAAGGCACGCTCGCCTATGGCGAGGACCCCAGCGACATGAAGGCCAAGATCAAGCGGCTGGCCGGGGTTTGAGCGAAAAGCGCCGGCTCGATGTCGAGATCGAGGCGCGCGGCCTGCTGCCGAGCCGCGCTCGGGCGCGCGATGCCATCCTGCGCGGAACGGTCAGCGTCAATGGCGCCCCCGCCGGCAAGCCGAACCAGATGGTTTCCAGCTCCGACGCCATCGCGCTCGACGATCCGGCGGCGGGCTATGTCTCGCGCGCGGCGCTGAAGCTCCTGGCGGGGCTCGACGCCGGCGGCATCGCGGTTGCGGAAAAGATATGCCTCGATGTCGGCAGCTCGACCGGCGGCTTCACGCAGGTGCTGCTCGAGCGCGGGGCGGCGAAGGTTTACGCCGTCGACGTCGGCCGCGACCAGCTGCATCCGCGCCTCAGGGCGGACCCCCGCGTCGTCGCGCTGGAAGAACAGAATGCGCGTGACCTCGGGCGTGAGCTGGTGCCCGACCCGATCGACCTGCTGGTCTGCGATATCAGCTTCGTGTCGGTGACCAAGGTGCTGTCCGCCCCGCTTGCGCTCTGCCGGCCGGGTGCGGACGCGGTGATCCTGATCAAGCCGCAGTTCGAGGTGGGGCGCGAGCATGTGGGCGGCGGCGGCATCGTGACCGACGCGGCGGCGATCGAGCGGGCGGCAGCCGACATCATCGGCTTCATGGGGGCCCAGGGCTTCTCTCACCGGCTGAGCCTGCCCTCCCCCATTGCCGGCGGCGATGGCAATCGCGAAACCGTCGCGGTGTTCCGCCGGGCGGAATAGCCCCAACCACGCCATGTCCGACCGCGCCCCACCCGCTCCACGCCGTCATTCCGGCGAAGGCCGGAATCCAGAACCAGGCACAGCGATTGCGGCTGGATTCCGGCCTTCGCCGGAATGACGGAGTGGAGATGGGGCCGTTGCGGCCAATACCCGCCGGACGGACATGGTTAACGCCGGCTGAACGGCGCGTTCCCGGGCGATTCAGGCCGGGCGGCCTAGCGTGGTGCCTATCGAAACCAAAGGGGGCACCAATGGCCAGGATGACCACGCTTTCCGCCGCTTTCTTCGCCGCCGCGCTGCTTGCCGCACCGGCTTTCGCCAACAGCACGATCAAGCCGCTGTCGCCGGTGGGCACATGGCAGCTGGCGACGGGCGAATCGCGCTTCAAGGTCGAGCTCTGCGGCGACGGCACCCAGCTTTGCGCCAAGCTGACCTGGCTGCGCGACGACGCCAGGACCCCCGACAATCTGGCGCTGCTCAACAAATATGTGCTGAGGGACGCGCGCATGGCGCTGACCAACAAGTGGCGGGGCGAAACCCAATATCAGGGCGAGATCGTCAAGGGCACGATCACCATGGTCGGTCCCGACACGATGACGCTCGACGGCTGCAAGGGCGCGCTGTGCAAGGTGGTGCAGCTCAAGCGGCTCTGAAACCCATTCCGGCGCGTGCTTGACTGGGGAGCGCGCCGGCCGGCGACCCCGCCACCCTCGGGTGAGCGGGGCCGCTGCGTTATATCGTCACTTGCCGATTGAGGGAGCCTGCCCGGTCTGCTAGCCTGCTGCCGTCCGGCTCACGAAGCCGGCTTCCCATAGCCGCGCCCGCCGCCCTTGCGGCCCCCTCCCCGGCGCGGCGGCATGCAAACACAAATGCAAGGCAGGTCTCTCATGCAGTATCGACGCTTGGGCAAATCGGGTTTGAAGGTCAGCGAATTTTCGTTCGGCGCCTGGGTCACCTTCGCCAAGCAGGTGGGCGAGGACGACGCCGCCTCGATGATGGGCTATGCCTACGACCAGGGCGTCAATTTCTTCGACAATGCCGAGGGCTATGAGCGCGGCAATGCCGAAAAGGTCATGGGCGAGGCGCTGAAGCAGCTCGGCTGGAGCCGGGACAGCTATGCGGTTTCCTCCAAGGTGTTCTGGGGTGGCGACAAGCCGACGCAGAAGGGCCTTTCCGCCAAGCACATCACCGATGCCTGCCATGCGGCGCTGAAGCGGCTGCAGGTCGACTATCTCGACCTCTATTTCTGCCACCGGCCGGACCTCGACGTGCCGATCGAGGAAACCGTGCGGGCGATGCACAATCTCATCCTGCAGGGCAAGGTGATCTATTGGGGCACGTCGGAATGGACGGCGCAGCAGCTCACCGAGGCCTATGCCGTGGCGCGCCAGCACGGCCTCACGCCGCCGACCATGGAGCAGCCGGAATACAACCTCTTCCATCGCGAGAAGGTGGAGAACGAGTTCCTGCCGCTCTACGACCTGTTCGGGCTCGGGACCACGATCTGGTCGCCGCTCGCCTCGGGCATTTTGACCGGCAAGTACAATGACGGCATTCCGGCCGACAGCCGGATGAACCTGCCCGGCTATGAATGGCTGAAGAAGCGGCTCGAAAGCCCGCAAGGCAAGGACCAACTGGCGAAGGTCAAGCAGCTCGCCGCGCTCGCGAGGGAGATCGGCCTGCCGATCCACCATATGGCGCTGCTCTGGTGCCTCGCGACGCCGCATGTCTCGACGGTGATCCTCGGCGCCTCGCGCCTCAGCCAGCTCAAGGACAATCTCGCCGCGCTCGACGCCCGGGCG
This sequence comes from Devosia sp., assembly GCA_035547675.1. Classification (GTDB taxonomy): domain Bacteria; phylum Pseudomonadota; class Alphaproteobacteria; order Rhizobiales; family Devosiaceae; genus DASZTU01. The sequence goes on along the minus strand of DASZUI010000069.1, from coordinate 190 downwards.
AAGATGACGCCGGACGTGCTGGCGAAAATCGAGGAGATCGTCGGCAATAAGCCGGCGCCGGCGCCGCATCTGTCGGCGGTTCAGTAGGTCTTCCGGCGGAAGGCCCCCTCACCCGGCCATCGGCCGACCTCTCCCCCAAGGGAGAGGTGAAGCTGCGGCACGGCCTTGCCACCTGATCACCTCGCCCTTG
>DASZUI010000068.1:0-2900 GCA_035547675.1 Devosia sp. | reverse complement strand
GGGTGAAAATGCCGGCGCCGGAGCCAATGCCGGCGGGACGGCCGGCGCCAGCGGCAATTCGACGCAGTCGCAGCCGGGCGGAGCGAAGGCCGCCACCCCGGGTACGGCGGGAGCCGCTGCCGGAGCGGCCACGACCCAGGGCACGAACGCGAAGTCGGGCGGTAATGGGGCGAACGCCACCTGCCCCGCAGGCGAGGAGATGTCCAAGGGCAAGTGCCGGCCGGCCAAGAACAATGGCCCGGCCAACACCAGCACCACTAACGGTGGCAAGGGCACGAGCGGCACGGCCGGCGCCAATGGCACGGCCGGCGCCAGTGGCACGGCCGGCGCCAACGGTAGCGCCAGTGGTGGCGCCTCCGGAAAAGGCGGTTCCGACAACTCGGGCAATGCCGGCGGCGCGGCCGCGGCCGGCGCGGCCGCAGGAGCGGCCGGCCAATCGGGCAACGGCCAGAACGGCGGCGCAACCGGCTCCGGCAAGGCGGGCAATGCGAAGGCGCCCGCCAACTGCGCACCCGGCGAGACCCTCGTGAAGGGCAAGTGCGTGGCCGCCGGCAGCGGCAAGGGCGGCCGGAACGGCGGCGGCCAGGGTGGCAAGGGCGGCAACAATGCCACTGGCGGCAATCGCGACAATGCCGGCGCCTCGGGCTCCGGCGCGGCGGCAAGCGACCAGTCCGGCGCCGGCCAGACCCCGGCCAACGCCGCGGGGTCGCAGCAGAGCGGCGCCAACTCGGCCGGTGCAGCGGCCGGGGGGAGCAACGGCGCGGCAGCCCAGGGCGACAACGGCCGGGCCGGCGGGCGAGGTGCATCCGGCAAAGCGCCGGGAAAATGCCCGCCCGGCGAGAAGCTGGTCGGCGGTGCATGCCAGCCGGCGGGCGGCGGCAAGGGCGGGGCTGGCGGTGACGGCGGCGGCGGCGACAACGCCGGCGCTTCGTCCGGCCAGTAGGCCGGCCCCTCCAGTGCCAGAATGCAAAGAGCCGGCCCGGTGGGCCGGCTCATGTGTTTGAGGAGGGCGTCACGCCAGCTTCACCCGCTCCGTGTCAAACGAGGCAATCGCCGCCGGGAGCGACAAGATTCGACTTGCCAATCGCCGGAAAGGGCATCCCCCGGCCTCTGCCTCCCGCGGGAAACCTACTTGAACGCGGTTTTTTGGAAATCGGTGCGCTCGACCTTGTTGCTGATCGGCGGCAGGGTCTGGACGTAGGCGACGATGGCGTCGAGATCCTGGTCCGTCATGTTCTTGAACCACGGGAACGGCATCGGCGGGGAGAGGTGCTGGCCGGTCGGTGTGACGCCGTCCGTCAGCGCCTTCTTGATGTCCGCCGCCGTCCAGTTGCCGATACCGGTCTCCTTGTCCGAGGTGATGTTTGGCGTCATCACGTCCATGCCCGGTGCCAGGGCGATCTTGAACCCACCCGCACCCAGGTGATGGGCGACATCGGGCACACCGTGCTCATCGGGCGTGGTGTGGCACTCAAAGCAATGCGCCACCGCGTTCACCAGATAGCCGCCATAGGCGACCTTATCCTCCGCCGAGGGCGCCGGAGCGCCCTTGGGCGGCGGCATGGCCTGCTGGGGGATGTTCCACTTGCTCTCCGGCACCTTGTTCTGAACAGCCGGGACGGTGTGGAGGTAGGCCACGATCGCCTTCACATCGTCATCCGACATGTTGTTGTAGGTGGGAACGGGCATCGGCGGAAAGATGACCTTGCCCTCGTCGTCGATACCCTGCCGGATGGCGCGCATGATCTGCTCGTCGGTCCAGTTGCCGATACCGGTCGCCTTGTCGGGGGTGATATTGGCCGAATAGACGTCGAACGCCGGATCGACCAAATGAAACCCGCCGGCGAGGTTCTTGTCGGTGATCAGCGAGAAATCGGGATTGCGCGGCGTGTGGCAATTGGCGCAGGCGGCCGGTCCATTGACGAGATAGGCGCCTCGTTTGACGAGAGCCTCTTGATCATCGGCTGCCACGGGCGATGCGGCTGCGGCAGTTGCGAAGACAACGAGGGGCAGCAATATTTTCTTCATTCTAACCCTCCCTGATTGCGTGCAAGCATACATCCCGGCATTTTCGCCCGATAGCGCGTCGGCGAAAATATTCGCGCCCCATCGGCCGACCGGAACGGGCGCTCGACTCTAGGAAATTTGTCTGATTACCAGAGTTGTTCGGGGCCCCTCGACAGCACCAAGGCTGACATTGCCGTCAGCCGCGGCCGCGGCGGCCGGTCTCCGGCTCGGGCTGCCTGTTCACGGCAGTGTGATGAGCCGCCGGGAATTTGCCGGCCACGCGGCCGGTCTCCTCACCGTGCGCCCAATGGCGCTGAGGAGATCAAGTCATGACAGACGAAAACGGGGCCAATCCGGCCGGCAAGCCCAACCGCCGCCACGCCCTCGAATGCATGGTGTGGGCCGGCACCGGCGTCATCTGGACCCTGTCCGGTGGCATCCCCAAATCGCTCAGCCTGCTCGATGAAGCGCAGGCCGCGGAGGCGGCGACCAGCAAATTCACCTTCCTGCAGATCTCGGACAGCCATGTGGGCTTCGACAAGGAAGCCAAAGTCACCGCCATCGATACGCTCAACGAGGCGGTCGACCGGATCAAGGCCTTGCCGACGAAGCCGACTTTCCTGATCCACACCGGCGACATCACCCATCTCAGCAAGCCCGACCAGTTCGACGACGTCGACCAGATCATCGGCTCGACCGGCATCCTCACCCACTATGTCCCCGGCGAGCACGACGTGGTCGATGCGGGGCAGGGCAAGGCCTTCATCGACCGCTACGGCAAGGACAGCTGGGGCCAGGGCTGGTACTCGTTCGACCAGGACGGCGTCCATTTCATCGGCCTCGTGAACGTCGTGAACCTCAAGGCCGGCGGGCTCGGCAATCTCGGCGCCGAG
>DASZUI010000067.1:0-3186 GCA_035547675.1 Devosia sp. | reverse complement strand
GAACCATCATGGTCGTCGACGACAATGCCGATCACCGCGAACTGATGCGCGAATTGCTGCAGCCGCTGGACTTTATCGTGCTTACGGCCGAGGGCGGCGGCGAATGCCTGGCGATGGTCGAGGCGGCCGTCCCGGACCTGTTTCTGGTCGATATCTCGATGCCCGGCATGGTGGGGTGGGATCTGCTCGGCCGGCTGAGGCGGCTCGGCATTGACGCGCCAATCATCATGCTGTCGGCCAATATCGGCGACGGCATACCGGCCGATGCGGGCCACAACGACACCCTCGCCAAGCCCGTCGACCTGCGGCAGCTCCTCGATAAGCTCGAATTGCACCTCAAACTGCAGTGGCTCGAGGCGGCCGCGACAGACGAAGCCGATGCGACCGCCGGTGCCCGGCCCGCGGCCGCGGAACTTGCCGAGCTCAGGAGCCTTGGCGAAATCGGCCATGTGCGCGGCATCGAGGCCAAGCTCGCCAAACTCTCGGAGGAGCCGACTCACCGCCCGTTCGTCGAGCTGTTGCGCGCCCGCATACAGGCATTTGATTTCGAAGGCTTTGCGAGGCTCCTGGAAGGGGAGGGCCCATGATTGAGCCGCTACGCGCCGAGACCCTCCTTGTGGTCGACGATTCTCCTGACTCGCTCGGCTTCCTGACCGAGGCCCTGGAGGCGGACGGGCGCACGGTCCTCGTCGCCTCAGGCGGGGAGGCGGCGCTCAGGATTGCCGCACGCGTGACGCCCGAACTCGTGCTCATGGATGCGGTGATGCCTGGCATGGATGGGTTCGAGGCCTGCCGGCGGCTCAAGGCGGCACCGGGCCTCGCCCACGTGCCGATCGTCTTCATGACCGGATTGACGGAAACCGAACACATCGTCCGCGCGCTGGAAGCGGGCGGCGTCGACTACCTCACCAAGCCCATCGACATCGACGAGCTCAGGGCACGGATACGCGTGCACCTCGCCAACGCGCGCAGCGCCCAAAGCGCGCGCATCGCGCTCGACGCGGCCGGGCGGCACCTGCTCGCGGTCTCGGCGACAGGCGACGTGCTCTGGTCGACGCCGCAGGCGGGCCGCCTGGTTGCTGGCATCGGCGAGGGCGCGATGGCCGACCTCGCCGGCCGGATTACCGCCTGGGCGCAGCGCGAGGGCGGCATGCCGCGGCTCGCGGGACAATCGCTCGCGGCCGAGGGCGGCGGGGTCGCCCTGCAGCTCACCGGCCTCGGCGCGGTGGGTCCCGACGAGCATCTCTTCCGCCTCGCCCCGGCAGCCTCGGCGGCCCAAGCCGACCAGGCGGCGACGCTGCGGCAGGCCTTTGGCCTCACCCTGCGGGAGAGCGAAGTGCTCCTATGGATCGCCCGCGGCAAGTCGAACCGCGACATCGGCGACATCCTCGGGATGAGTCCGAGGACGGTCAACAAGCACCTCGAGCAGGTCTACGCCAAGCTCGGCGTGGAAAACCGCGCTTCCGCCGCGATCGTGGCGGTTGAGGTTTTGGGGCGAGGAGGCCGGGAATAGGGGGCGGGCGGTGCTTGTGGGCGTGCTTCGGGTTGGTTGGGGCGCGGACGGGGGTAGTGAGCGGGGCCGGACCAAGCGACTGCATGAACTGAGCCCGGCGCGTCAACGCCGGCGTGCTCCCTCTTGCCGCGTTCCGCTTGACGCTCCCCCGTCCGTCAGCGCCGGGTGAATGCGTGTTTCCTGCATCGGGCGCGCCGGTTCGGACGCGCCAACAGGCTTGATTCCGCCAGAGTGAGTGGCCCGAGACACGGGTGACAGAACGTACCGGACACATGGGTTACACTTTTCCGCTTTGGTTCGGCGGGAGGTGTGGATGCCGTGGAAAGCGAGTTCGGCAATGGAAGAGCGCCTGCGCTTTGTCGCCCGGCTTCTGGATGGGGAAGCCATGACCGAGGTCTGCCGGGAGTTCGGCATCTCCCGCAAGACCGGCTACAAGATTTTCGATCGCTACAGGGAGCATGGCCTGGAGGCGCTGACCGATCGCTCCCGGCGCCCGGTCCGCTATGCCAATCAGTTGCCGGTCCAGATCGAGACCCTGATCGTGCAGCTCAAGGCCGAGAAGCCGCATTGGGGGGCGCGCAAGATCCGTGAGCTCCTGGTCAGGCGGATCGACGGCGATGTCAGGGTTCCGGCCAAAAGCACCATTCACGCGGTGCTCGATCGCCACGGCCTGGTCAGGCGCGGCGGCAGGCCGCGCCAGCGCGCGCGCGGCACGCCGCTGTCGCCGGGCACCTCCCCCAATGATCTGTGGTGTGCCGACTTCAAGGGCGAGTTCAAGCTCGGCAATGGCCGATACTGCTATCCGCTGACCGTGACCGACCATGCCTCGCGCTTCCTGCTGCTCTGCGAGGCGATGGACTCCACCCGCGAAGACCCTGCCATAACGGCCTTTGAGCGACTGTTCCGCGAGCGCGGCCTGCCGCTGGCCATTCGCTCCGACAATGGCGTCCCCTTCGCCAGTCCCAACGCCCTGTTCAATCTCTCAAAGCTGTCGGTGTGGTGGCTCAGGCTCGGCATTGCCATCGAGCGCATCCAGCCGGGCCATCCCCAGCAGAACGGACGTCATGAGCGCATGCATCTCACCCTCAAGCGCGAGGCGACCCGCCCGCCAGGGTTCAACAGCCTGCAACAGCAGGACCGCTTCGACCGCTTCCTGCACGAGTTCAACGAGGAGCGCCCGCACGAGGCGCTCGACATGAAACGCCCCGCAGACCTCTACCCGGCCTCAACCCGCCGCTACGATGGCCTGCCGGAACTGGCCTATCCCTTCCACGATCGCGACGTCGTCGTCACCTCCTGCGGCCGCCTCTGCCTGCACCGCAAGAAAATCAACATCTCCCTCGTGCTGGCCGGCCAAAAACTCGGCATCAAGGAAGTCGACGACGGCATTTGGCTCGTCAGCTTCATGCACTATGATCTCGGATATTTCGACCTGGAGCAGAAAACCCTGCAACCTCTCGACAACCCGTTCGGCACGAGGCTGTCACCCATGTCTTAGGTACAAGCCGTTACCTATGTGTCCGGGCTGGACAAGCCCGGATTGGCTCCGCGAGTAGGACTCGAACCTACGACCCAGCGGTTAACAGCCGCTTGCTCTACCAACTGAGCTATCGCGGAAGACCATCGGCCTTCGAGAAGGTGGCGTCCGTGTACCGGGTTTGCGCCGCTTTGCC
>DASZUI010000066.1:0-4459 GCA_035547675.1 Devosia sp. | reverse complement strand
TGCCGCAGGCATGGCTGTTGCGGATGATCCGGGTCGCAACGGAGGCTTCGACGCGGCCCGAGGGGCGAAATCGCTCCAGTGGAGCGATTTCAGCGGAGAAGGCCATGAGGGCTGCGCCCGAATGGCGGGTGCGTGCCTGCTTCTGGATTCCGGCCTGCGCCGGAATGACGTCGTGGAACAGGCACGGCCTTGCCCTACTCCACGGGAACAGGGCACCGCCTCGCCCCCGCCCCCACCGTCATTCCGGCGAAGGCCGGAATCCAGCAGCGCGCACGGCGCGCGCTGCCCATGGTTCGAGGCTCGGCTTCGCCTCGCACCTCACCATGAGGTCGGGGGTGCTAAGACGCTCATATCCACGACCTCATCCTGAGGTGCGACCGAAGGGAGCCTCGAAGGATGAGTAACGCGCTCCCTACCTCTCCACCTCGAAAATCCGGTCCAGCCGAATGGCTGGCATAGAGAATGCCTATGCCTGCCATAGATTTCGGCCTGTTGCGGTTTCCGCTAGGGACCGCCACGATGCCTTCGGTTTGAAGGCGCCCTACCGGGAGGGACTTGAATGTTCAGGACTTTCAGCAAGCTGGCGCTCGGCATGGCGCTCGGCGCGATGGCTGTTGGGTCGGCCTTTGCCGATCCGCTCAAGATTACGATCGGCGTGCAGCAGACGGGCACCGTGCAGTGGGAGCTCACGGCCATGCACAATCTCGGCATCGACAAGAAGCATAATCTCGACATCGAGACGCGCCAGCTCGCCGACACCCAGGCCGGCCAGATCGCGCTGCAGACCGGCACGGTCGACGTGATCCTCTCGGACTTCGTCTTCGTGGCGCTGCAGCGCCAGCATGGCGCCACGCTCACCATGGTGCCGCATTCGCTGGCCGTGGGCGATCTGGTGGCCGATCCCGCCGCAGGCATCACCTCGGTGGCGGACCTCAAGGGCAAGAATTTGTCTTCGGCCGGCACGCCGGTGGACAAGAGCTATGTCGTGCTCGAGGCCTATTACAATTCCAAGACCGGCGGCTCGCTGAGCAATGACGCGACGGTCAAGTTCGGCGCGCCGCCCTTGGTCAACCAGCTGCTGCTCAAGGGCCAGACCCAGGCGGCGCTCAACAACTGGAACTGGGCGGTGCAGGCAGTGGTGGCCGGCAAGACGGAGCTGATCTCCGTGCAGCAGATGCTCAAGGAGCTCGGCGTCTCGCAAACGCCGCCGCTGCTCGGCTGGGTGTTCACCGAGGACACGGCGAGCAAAAAGGCCGATGCGCTCAGAGCCTTCCTCGACGCTTCCTTCGACACCAAGCAGGCGCTGCTGACCGATGACTCGGCCTGGAACGGCATACGTTCGCTGATGAATGTGGGCGACAACGATAAACTTTTCGCGGCCATGCGCGACGGCTATCGCAATGGCGTGGTGCGCGGCTATGATCCGGCGGCCGCCACCAAGGCGGCGACCGAAACCTTCGACCTATTGGTGAAGTTCGGCGGCAAGGACGCCGTGGGCGGCGCCACCTCCCTGCCCGACGGCACCTTCTACAAGGGATATAGCAAATAGACGCCACGCCGACCCGCCGGCGACAGGTCACGACCAGACGGCGGCGCCAGTTTTCCGGCCTCGGGCTGGAGGTTCTGTCGCTGCCTTTGCTGCTGGTGCTGTGGCAGGTCCTGGCAAGCCTGTTTCCGAGCCGGCTGTTCCCCAGCCCGATAGATGTCGCCGGCCATATCTGGGTGCTGGCGACCACGGACAAGCTCGTCGCCGATTTCGCCAAGACGCTCTGGCGGTCGGCGGTCGCGTTCGTGCTGTCGATGATCATCGGCTCGGCGATCGGCATCGCGCTCGGGCGCATACGCTGGCTCGACCGGCTGTTCGCAGGCTGGGTCGTGGTGGGGCTCAACCTGCCTTCGATCGTGATCGCGATCGTGCTCTATATCTGGCTGGGGCTCTCGGAGTTCTCGCTGATCCTGGCCGTCATGTGCAACAAGATCCCCCTCGTGGTGACGACGATCCGGGAGGGCGTGAAAAGCTTCTCGCGCGATTACGACGAGCTGGCGGATGCCTTCCGCATGCCTTTCGCGCGGCGGTTGAGGCTGATCCTGTTGCCGCAGCTCATGCCGTTCGTGCTGGCGGCGGCAAGGACGGGGCTCAGCCTCATCTGGAAGATCGTGCTGGTCTTCGAGGTGCTGGGCAGCGATGGCGGCGTGGGCTTCCGCATCAATGTCTTCTTCCAGTTCTTCGACATGGAAGGCATCCTCGCCTACACGGTGGTCTTCATCGCCATCGTGGTCGTCATCGAATACGGCATCATGCGGCCGCTGGAGCAGAAGGTTTCGGGATGGCGCAGGGCCCGCGCGTAAGCATCGATATCCGCGAAAAGCGCTATGCCGGACGCGAGGCGCCGGTGCTGCGCGACCTCGCCTTCGACATCGCGCCCGGCGCGGTCGTGGCGCTGGTCGGGCCCTCGGGCATCGGCAAATCGACCCTGCTCAGGATCGTCGCCGGGGTGGACAGCAGCTTCGACGGCGCGGTCACAATCGATGGCGTGCCGGCGCACCAGGCGCCGCCGCCCGGCCTCGTCTTCCAGGATTCGCGCCTCCTGCCCTGGCTCAGCGCGGTCAACAACATCCTCGCCGTGCGGCCCGACATCAGCCGCGATGAGGCGACGCACTGGCTCGATCGGGTGGGGCTTGCCGGGCAGGCGGACGTATTGCCCGACCAGCTCTCGGGCGGCATGCAGCGGCGCGTGGCCCTGGCGCGGGCGCTGGCGGTCAATCCGCGCTTCCTGCTGCTCGACGAACCCTTCGTGTCGCTCGACCGGCACCTGGTGGGCGAGATCGAGGCGCTGTTCGCCGCGCAGATCGAATCCGAGGGCTCGACAGCGATCCTCGTGACGCATCTGATCGAGGATGCGGCGCGCCTGGCCGACCGGGCGCTGCTGGTGGGCGGAAGGCCGGCCCGGATCGTGGCACAGCGCGATATCGACATTCCGCGCCGCGACCGCACGCCCGAGGATGTGCTGCACCTTTCCGCCGAGCTCGGCGGCATGCAGGCGGTGACGGCGGCGGCGTGACTAATCCCCGGCGCGGCATGGCAGGCTAAGCTTGCCGGGCATGGCGTTGCGGCGCCGGCCCGCTATAAGGAAGCGCCTGCCCCAAGAGAAGCCATGACCGCCATATCCCTCGACCATATCGGCAAACGCTTCGGCGCGCTCGCCGCCCTCGACGACGTGACGCTCGATTTTCCCGAGGGCAGCTTTACTGCGCTGCTCGGGCCGTCGGGCTGCGGCAAGACTACGCTGCTGCGGCTGGTGGCCGGGTTCGAGGCGCCTACGGCCGGCGAAATCCGCTTCGGCGGGACGGTCGTGGCGACGCCGGCCCGGCAGGCGCCGCCGGAGAAGCGCGGCGTGGGCGTGGTGTTCCAGTCCTATGCGCTCTGGCCGCATATGGATGTGGCCGGCAATGTCGGCTATCCGCTGAAGACGCTGCGGCTCGGGGCCGGCGAAATCGGCGAGCGGGTCGGCCGGGTGCTGGAGCTGGTCGGGCTCGCGGGCTTCGAGAGACGGGCAGTGGACGAGCTGTCGGGCGGCCAGCGGCAGCGTGTGGCGCTGGCCCGGTGCCTCGTTGCCGGCGCCAAGATCATCCTCTTCGACGAGCCGCTGGCCAATCTCGACGTGCATTTGCGCGCCTCGATGCTGGCGGCGCTGCGCGACATCAGGCGGCGCGTCGAGGCGACGATCATCTATGTGACGCATGACCAGGCGGAAGCGCTGGCGCTCGCCGACCGGATCGCCGTGTTCGACCGCGGCCGGTTGCAGCAGCTCGGCAGTCCGCAGCAGATCTATGCCGAGCCGGCCAATGCGATGGTGGCGGGCTTCGTGGGACGGGGCAGCCTCGTTACGGGCCAAGCGGTCGAAGGCAAGGTGGACATTGCGGGCTATCGCTTCGCGGCGCGGGGGCCGCTGCCGGCCAGCGGTGCGGTTAGTATTCTATTGCGGCCCGAGGCACTGGCAGTAGCGGAGCGGGGCATTCCGGTGACGGTGGCGGACGTAACTTATAAAGGGCCGAGTTATGAGATCGCGGCGCAACTCGAGGAGGGCGAAGTGGTGACCTTTGACCTGCCTGAGCCGGCGGCGATCGGCAGTGCCTTGAGACTTAGCGTGTCGGACGCTTGGACTATCTGAAACTGGATTCCCGCCTTCGCGGGAATGACATGGGTGGAGGGGCAGCGCCGTGCTTCGCTCACGACGTCATTCCCGCGAAGGCGGGAATCCAGTTTTCTTGCTCACCGCCATGGCAACACGCCCGCCGGGAGCCTACGCCCAAGCCGGTCGGCAACCAGCAGCAGGGCAACCACGACGGCGATCGTGGTGACGGCGATCGCCGAGGCCTGGGTGACCAGCCCCGCGCCATTGAGGCTGAAGAGGATTACGCCCACCGTCTCGTGGCCGCCCGACCAGAGCAGGGCCGA
>DASZUI010000065.1:0-8741 GCA_035547675.1 Devosia sp. | reverse complement strand
AAGCCGGTCCAGCCGAATGGCTGGGCATTATTCTGCGTCGGCTACTTCGCCCGGTTCGTCATCGGCTTCGGGCTCGCTGATGCGCTCGACGGAGACCACCTTCTCGTCCCCGGCGGTGCGGAAGATGCGGACGCCTTTGGTAGCGCGGGAGGCGAAGCGGATGCCGTCGACGGGGACGCGGATGGTCTGGCCGCCATTGGTGATCAGCATGATCTGATCGGCGTGCTCGACCGGGAAGGCCGCGATGAGGTTGCCGATCTCGCCGAGCTTGCCCTGGTCGGTCGCCTTGATGCCCTTGCCGCCGCGATTGGAAATGCGGAACTCGTAGGACGAGGAGCGCTTGCCGAAGCCCTTTTCGCTGACGGTGAGCACGAACTGCTCGGCGGCGCCCATTTCGGCGTAGCGGTCGACCGAGAGCGTCATGTCCGGCGCGGCCTCGCCGCCCTCCTCGGCGTCGTCCGTCGCAGGCGCGGTGTCGGTCTCGTCCTGTTCGCCGGCGGCCCGGCGCATGGCGCCAGACTGCTTGAGATAGGCCTCGCGCTCGGCGGGCGTCGCATCGACATGGCGGAGGATCGACATGGAAATGACGCTGTCACCCTCGGCCAGCGAAATGCCGCGCACACCCGTCGAGGTGCCGGTCGAGCCGGCGGAGCCGAAGACGCGGACATCGGTGGCCTGGAAGCGCACGGACTGGCCGCGGGCCGAGGTCAGGAGCACGTCGTCGTTCGGGCCGGACAATTCGACGCCGATGATGGTCTGGTGCTCGCTGTCGAACTCCATGACGCGCTTGCCGAGACTGGTGCGCGGCACGCAATCCGACAGGTTGTTGCGGCGGATCGAGCCGGTGGAGGTCGCGAACATCACGTCGTGATTGCCCCACTCGCTCTCGTCCTCGGGCAGCGGCACGATGGAGGTGATGCGCTCGCCCTCATCGAGCGGCAGCAAATTGATGAGCGCGCGGCCACGGCCCTGCGGCTCGGCGATCGGCAGGCGCCAGACCTTGAGCTTATAGACCTGGCCGAGCGAGGAGAAGAACAGCACCGGCGCATGGGTGCTCGCCACGAACAGGCGCGTGACAAAATCCTCGTCGCGGGTCGACATGCCCGAGCGGCCCTTGCCGCCGCGGCGCTGCGCGCGATAGGCCGAAAGCGGCACGCGCTTGATGTAGCCGCCATGGGTGACGGTCACCACCATGTCCTCGCGGGCGATGAGGTCCTCGTCCTCGAAATCGCCGGCCGCCTCGTCGATGGTGGTGAGGCGGGGCGTCGCGAACTCGTCCTTGAGCGCCGTCAGCTCGTCCTTGATGATGGCGATGATGCGCTCGCGCGAGCGCAGGATGTCGAGATAGTCCTCGATCTCCGTGCCGAGCCCGTTGAGCTCCTCGCCGATCTCGTCGCGGCCCAGCGCCGTCAGGCGCGAGAGCGTCAGCGCGAGGATGGCGCGGGCCTGCTCGTCGGAGAGCTTGAAGGTGCCGTCCTCGTTGATCTTGTGGCGCGGGTCGTCGATCAGGCGGATGAGCGGGGCGACGTCCCTGGCCGGCCAATCCTTTTCCATCAACTGCTCGCGGGCCGTCCCGGGATCGGGGGCGGCGCGGATCAGTGCGATGACCTCGTCGATATTGGCGACCGCGACGGCGAGGCCGACCAGCACATGGGCGCGGTCGCGGGCCTTGCCGAGCAGGAATTTCGTACGTCGGGCAACGACTTCCTCGCGGAAATCGACAAAGGCCTGCAGGATCTCCTTGAGGCTCATCAATTGCGGCTTGCCGCCATTGAGTGCCACGAAATTGCAGCCGAAGGAGCTCTGCAGCGGCGTGAAGCGGTAGAGCTGGTTGAGCACCACATCGGCGACGGCATCGCGCTTCAGCTCGATGACGACACGGATGCCGTGGCGGTCGGATTCGTCGCGGATGTCGGAAATACCCTCGATGCGCTTGTCGCGCACGAGCTCCGCCATCTTCTCGATCATGGCCGCCTTGTTCACCTGATAGGGAATCTCGGTGATGATGAGCGCCTCGCGCTCGCGGCGGATTTCCTCGGTATGGACGCGGCCGCGAATGAGGACGGAGCCCCTGCCCGTCTCATAGGCCTGGCGGATGCCGGAACGGCCGAGAATGATGCCGGCGGTCGGAAAATCCGGGCCGGGAATGATCTGCATCAGCTCTTCGGTGGAGATTTCCGGCCGGTCGATGGTGGCGAGGACGGCATCGATCACCTCGCCGAGATTGTGGCTCGGGATATTGGTCGCCATGCCGACAGCGATGCCGCCGCCGCCATTGACCAGAAGGTTCGGGAAGCGCGCCGGCAGGACGCTGGGCTGCATGCGCGAGCCGTCATAGTTCTCGACGAAGTCGACGGTGTCCTTGTCGAGGTCTTCGAGCAGCGCGCCGGTGACCTTTTCCATGCGCACTTCGGTATAGCGCATGGCCGCCGGCATATCGCCGTCGATCGAGCCGAAATTTCCCTGCCCGTCCACCAGCAGCACGCGCATGGAAAAATCCTGCGCCATGCGGACCAGCGACATATAGACCGCGGCGTCGCCATGCGGGTGATACTTCGCGATGACGTCGCCCACCACGGCCGCCGATTTATGATAGGGCCGGTTCCAGGTGAAGTTCTGCTCGCTCATCGAAAACAGGATGCGCCGGTGCACCGGCTTCATGCCGTCGCGCACGTCCGGCAGAGCGCGGCTCACGATCACGCTCATGGCGTAATCGAGATAGGATTTGCGCATCTCGTCGGCGATGGAGACCGGCTGAATGTCGGAGGGCCCGCCGGCCCCGTCGAACTCGTCTAGCGTGTCTGTCACTGAAGCTTTTCGATTCTGGCTGAACTGTCGAGGTTATAGGCGATTCCGCAAGAGGACGCGAACCGCAGGCAACCGACAGCAAAGGCTGTGGATACGGGTCTTATATAGTGGCCGCAGCCTCGAATTGCGAGCGCGCGCGGGCAATCGCGTCGCCATTGGCCTCCGCCCAGACCACCAAATGTCCGAAGGGGATGAGCAGCGACGCGCCGAGCGCGGTGAGCTCATATTCGACCGAAGGCGGCACCGTCGGGTGCACATGGCGCGCCACCAGCCCGTCGCGCTGCAATTCGCGCAGGGTCTGGGTCAGCATCTTCTGCGAGATGTCGGGAATGTGGCGGCGCAATCGGTTGAAGCGCAGCTTGCCGCCCGAGAGGGTGAGCACGACCAGCATGCTCCATTTGTCGCCCAGCTTGTCGAGTACCCCGCGCACCGGACAGTCTTCGAGGACGCCGTCGGGACGCGCCGCAATGGCGCGCCAGTCCGCCACGGCATCCATGATCTCGGCTGGAGACGCATGCTGCACAGGTTACTCCCGGGTAACTTGCTGCGGCTCAGGTGCCGCCTTCACATGACATAGGCCGGCCGCTAGGTAGCAGCAATCTCTTTTCGATACCTGCGATCCAAAAGAGCCTGTTTCCTGTTCCCCGGATGCGAAGGAGCCCAGCATGACCGACTTCACCGATGCAACCCTGGCCGTCAGCGGCGCCGGAGGCCATCTCGGCCGGCGCACGGTGGAACTGCTGCTCCAGGGCGGCGCACGGCATATCGTAGCCCTGACCCGCGATCCCTCGAAGCTGGCCGACCTCAAGGCGAAGGGCGTCGAGGTCCGGGCAGCGTCGTTCGACCAGCCGGATTCGCTGCCGGCGGCCTTTGCCGGTGTCGAGCGGCTGCTGATCATTTCGACCAATGACCTCGAGCGGCGACGGCGGCAACAGGTCGGCGCGGTCGATGCGGCCGTTGCGGCGGGCGTGCGGCACCTGCTCTATACCAGCATCACCAGTCCCTACCCGGATCGGTCGGCGGCGGCGCTGGTGCCGGACTCGCATTACTGGACCGAGATACGGATCGCCGCGAGCGGGCGCGACTTCACCCTGCTGCGCAACAATCTCTATGCCGACTTCCAGATTCCGGCGGCCCAACACGCCGTTGCAACCGGCACGCTGTACCACGCCGCGGGGGCAGGCCGGCGCGCCTTCGTGACGCGCGAGGACTGCGCCGCCGCGGCGGCCGGCGCCCTGCTCAGGGCGGAAGGCCAGCGCATCTACGATATTTCCGGCCCCGAAGCGCTGTCCGCGGACGATCTGGCGGCGCTGTTCAGCACGCTTTCGGGCAAGCCGGTGAAGGCGCAGGCGGTATCCGGCGCCGATCTGGTGGCGGGGCTCAAGGCGGGCGGCGTGCCGGCCGAGATGGCGGCCGTGCTCGCCACCTTCGAGACCGACGCGGCCAAGGGCCTGCTCGGCATCGTCAGCAATGCCGTCGAGGAACTCACGGGGCGGGCGCCGCAATCGGTCGCCGACTATCTGTCCGCCAACAAGGCCGCCTTGGCGGGTTGAGGCCCGCCGCCTGCGGTGATGCGCGCCGCCAACAGCAGGCAAGGCGTGGTTAAGGTCGGAACCTAACCCTGCCCGCCGACTTGGATTTGGCTCACTGGCTCGTTATGTTGCGCCCGAACCAGTCGGCGGAAGGCGCCGTATCTTTCCCGGAGAGAAGTGAAATGACGAATTTCGGACCCTTCGCGCGGCTTGTCGGCGCGGCCGGTCTCGTTGCCGCCCTCGCGGGCGTCGCCGCCCCGGCGTTCGCCGGCCCGGCCGAAGTCGCCCTGCTCAAATCCTATGAAGGCAATTGGCGAGGCGAGGGCACGGCGATCGGCACGAGCACCGAGAAGGTCACCTGCCGCATGGCGCTGACGCCCGGCAACCAGGACAAGGTGAACTATGCCGGGCGGTGCTCGCTGGCCGGCACGAATTTGTCGATCAACGGCACGCTGGCCTATATCGAGGATTCGGCGCGCTACGAGGGCGCCATGACCTCGAACCTCAATTTCACGGGCGTGGCGGTCGGCCGCAAGCAGGGCAACGGCATCGTGTTCAACCTGCAGTCGCGCGGCGAGCAGGACAATACCGACCTCGAGATCAACGCCGCCATCGTGCTGACGCCGGGCACGATCACCGTGCAGTTCAAGGCGACGGACATCAAGACCGGCAAGGTCATCATCGCCAGCGTGCCCTTCGCCAAGGTCTGATTGGCGGGCGCCGACAATTCAAGGCCGGCGTCGCAAGGCGCCGGCCTTTGTTTTGCCAGCGAGGCGGTCGCGCGGCTGTCGCGGACGAGCCTAACTCGGCGGGCAAGGTCGGGCATTCAAGCCTTCGTCCCGGTGGACCAAATGGGATCACGCCCCATCTGCAATCGAACCCACCTGGATGGCTCGATCAACGCGACCGGAAAGGATTCATGAATCGATGACCGTCACCAGAATCGTGTCCAATCTCGCCGCCCGCGACCCGGTGGCGCTGGCGAAATTCTATGCGGACGTTTTCGGTTTCGATACGCCCCATGACATGGGCTGGATCGCGTTTATCGGCAGCGGAGCGACCCAGAGGATCGAATTGCACGCCGCTTCGGAAGGAGGCTCCGGGACCGAACTGCCGGTCATTTCGATCGGTGTTGACGATCTCGACGCCACAGTGGCAGCCGTGCGCGCCGCCGGGGCCGAGGTGGTCTACGGCCCGGTCACAGAGCCGTGGGGCCTCCGCCGGTTCTTCTTCCGCGACCCGGCCGGCAACCTCGTGAACGTGGTCGACCACTGAGGGCGACATTGTTGTGAGCGGGGCGGTACGACAAGTGCCGCCGAAAGCTCCACGATGCCGGGGCGGCGCTACAGGCGCGCGCAGAAGCTGCTCGGTCAGCGGCACCTCAAGCGAGGTCGCCTCTTTTTCCACCACCTCATGGCGAGGTGCGACCGGAGGGGGCCTCGAACCATGGGCAGCGCGCTATGTGGATTCCGGCCTTCGCCGGAATGACGCGCGTGAGCGAGGCGGCGCCGCGGCGAAGTTTCGTGCGGGCGAATGCCTGGTCAGAACGGAATATCGTCGTCCATGCCGCCCGACTGGAAGGCCGGGGCGGCGGCGGGGCGGCGGCCGCCTTCGGACTGACGCGGCTCGGAACGGGGGCCGGAGAAGCCGGCCGGCGCGCCTTCGCCGTCGCCGCGGCTGTCGAGCAGAACAAGCTGGCCATTGAAGTTCTGCAGCACGACCTCGGTGGTGTAGCGATCCTGCCCGCTCTGGTCCTGCCATTTGCGGGTCTGCAGCGCGCCCTCGAGATAAACCTTGCTGCCCTTGTGCAGATATTGCTCCGCGACCCGGCCGAGGTTCTCGTTGAAAATGACCACATTGTGCCATTCGGTGCGATCGCGGCGCTCGCCGCTATTCTTGTCGCGCCAGGTGTCGGTGGTGGCCACGCGCATATTGACCACCTTGCCGCCGCTCGGCAGCGAGCGCACTTCGGGATCGGCGCCGAGATTGCCGATCAGGATAACCTTGTTGACACTGCCTGCCATGACGAAACCTTCCTCGAAACTGCACGCGGCCCGAGCCGCCAATTTGCCGGCATCATAGGCCGCCGGAGCGCCGCACGCCCGCGCAAACGGGCAGTCTTCCACAACCCTGCCGTTCACTATATGTTCCCCTGGACCGCCCCGTCAAGGGCGGCTGCCTTCACCTGAGGGCGGCGATGACCTCGTCGGCGCCGGTCACGATGGCCTGGCGCGGGAAGACCTTGTCGAGCAGCACGCGGTGCACCTCGGGGTCGCGGTCGGCGCAGCAGTCGCGCGCCACGACGAGCCGGTAGTCGGCGTCCGCCGCGTAGCGCAGCGTCGAGAGCACGACGCCGCTGGTCGCGATGCCGGTGAGCACCAGCGTGTCGATGCCGTGCGCCCTGAGGATCATGTCGAGGTCGGTGCCGAGGAAGCCGCCGACGCGGTGCTTGGTGACGACCACTTCGCCGGCTGCCGGCGCGACAGCGGCATGGATTTGCGTGCTGGTATCGTCGGGGCCGAAGCGGCCGCTCTGGCTGATGGCGCCGAAAATCTGGTTGCGCGGGCTGACCTCGGGGAAGCCCGGACGGAAGCCCACCACGATATAAATCACGCGCACGCCCGCGGCGCGCGCGGCGGCGAGCAGCCGGCCCTCCCGCTCCAGCAGCGCCTCGCGATCCGGCGTATTGTCGACAATGCTGTTCTGGAAATCCATCGCCAGCACGGCGGTCGACTGGCGATCGAGGGTGAGATTTTCGGCCATGGCAACACTCCTGTCTCCGGTTCGAATAGCCCATGAATAGCTGCAAGTCGACCGGCACGACGGCTTGACGTCCGCCGCGATGTTCTTCATATGTTCTGGCGACCGCGAGTCCGGGCGACGTGCCGCCCCTGCCCGGCTTGCGGGGCGGGCGGGGAGTGCCTACTTTGGTGCTGGCGCTCATCCGCCGCTCCCGACAAATTGCTTGCGCGCGCCCATGGCGGCGCCATTCCCGACGGATCCGACATGCCCGCAGCCCCGAGCCTCAACCGCGAAATCGTCATCCGTGGCGCCAAGGAGCACAATCTCAAGAACATCGACGTCAGGCTGCCGCGCGACAAGCTGATCGTGATGACCGGCCTCAGCGGCTCGGGCAAATCTTCGCTCGCCTTCGATACGATCTACGCCGAGGGGCAGCGGCGCTATGTGGAAAGCCTGTCGGCCTACGCGCGGCAGTTCCTCGAGATGATGCAGAAGCCCGATGTCGAGCAGATCGACGGGCTCTCGCCGGCCATCTCGATCGAGCAGAAGACGACGAGCAGAAATCCACGCTCAACGGTCGGCACCGTCACGGAAATCTATGATTATTTGCGCCTGCTCTACGCGCGGGTGGGGGTGCCCTATTCGCCCGTGACGGGCCTGCCGATCGAGAGCCAGACCGTCAGCCAGATGGTCGACAAGGTGCTGGCGCTGGCCGAGGGCACGCGGCTCTACCTGCTGGCGCCGATCGCGCGCGGCCGCAAGGGCGAATACAAGAAAGAGCTCAACGAGCTGATGCGCAAGGGTTTTCAGCGCGTCAAGATCGATGGCGAGTTCCACGACATCGAGGATGCCCCTGCCCTCGACAAGAAGCTCAAGCACGATATCGAGGTGGTGGTCGATCGTATTGTAGTTGCGCCCGATCTCGGCTCGCGTCTCGCGGAGAGTTTTGAGACGGCGCTCAAGCTCGCCGACGGCATCGCCTTTGCCGAATTCGCCGATGAAGCGGATGAGAAAGGCGCCCCTAAGCGGCTGATTTTCTCGGAGAAATTCGCCGATCCGATCTCGGGCTTCACCATTCCCGAGATCGAGCCGAGGCTGTTCTCGTTCAACAATCCCTATGGGGCCTGCCCGGTCTGCGACGGGCTCGGTTCCGAGGCCAAGATCGATCCGAACCTCGTGGTGCCGGACGTCACGCTGTCGCTGCGCGATGGCGCGGTGGCGCCCTGGTCGCGGACCTCGGCGCCCTATTATCTGCAGACACTCGAGGCGGTGGCCAAGCACTACAAGGCCTCGACCGGCACGGCCTGGGAGGATTTGCCGGAAGAGCTGCAGAACGCCGTGCTCTACGGCACGGGCAAGACGCCGATCGCCTTCGTCTATGACGACGGCATGCGCACCTACAAGACGACCAAGCCCTTCGAGGGCGTGATCGGCAATCTCGAGCGGCGCTACAAGGAGACCGAAAGCGCGGGCATGCGCGAGGAAATCGAGAAATACATGTCCTCGGCGCCGTGCATCGCCTGCAATGGCTACCGGCTGAAGCCGGAGGCGCTGGCGGTCAAAATCGATGGCCTGCATATCGGGGAGGTCACCGAAAAGTCGATCCGTACGGCCGCCGCCTGGTTCGAGGCGCTGCCGGCGCGGCTGACGGCCACGCAA
>DASZUI010000064.1:0-10935 GCA_035547675.1 Devosia sp. | reverse complement strand
ACCGGCACGCGCGCCGAGCGCTTCATTTCCGGCAATCCGCGCTTCGCCAAATCGGCGCTGGCCCGCTACACGCCGCGCGATTTTATCGCGCTGGTCGAGCGCTACGGCATCGCCTATCACGAAAAGGCGCTGGGCCAGCTCTTCTGCGACGGCGCCAGCCAGCAGATCATCAATCTGCTGGTGAGCGAGCTGCGCCAAGCCGGCGCCACGCTGCTGCTCTCGACCACCGTCGAGGCGGTCGAGAAGGCCGAGCCCGGCTTCGCGCTCCGCCTCTCCTCCGGCCAGTTCACCTGCGCCTCGCTCGTCATCGCGACCGGCGGCAAGTCGATCCCCAAAATGGGCGCGACCAGCCTCGGCTACCGCCTCGCCGAGCAGTTCGGCCTCGCCGTCACCGAAACGCGACCCGGCCTCGTGCCCCTCACCTTCGAGCCGCACGCGCTGGAACGGCTGGCGCCGCTGGCCGGCGTCTCGACCGAAGCCACGATTTCCGCCAATGGGCAGAGTTTCACCGAAGCCTTACTCTTCACCCATCGGGGCCTGTCCGGCCCGGCGATCCTGCAGATCTCCTCCTATTGGCGCGAAGGCGATGCGCTTTCGATCGACCTGCTGCCGGGGACCGACGCGCTAGAGCTGCTGCGGCAGGCCCGGAAGGACACGCCCAGGCTGGCGCTGCAGACCGTGCTCGCCACCCGCCTGCCGAAGCGGCTCGCCCAATTGCTCGCCGAGGAAATCGCGCTCCCTGGCCAGGTGGGCGACATGTCCGACGCCAAATTCCGAGAGGCCGCCGCTGTGCTCAAGGCCTGGTCGGCCAAGCCGGTGAGCACCGAGGGTTACCGCACCGCCGAGGTGACGCTGGGCGGCGTCGATACCGCCGGCCTCGATTCCACCACCATGGCCGCCCGCACCGTGCCGGGCCTCTATGTCATCGGCGAAGTCGTCGACGTCACCGGCTGGCTCGGCGGCTACAATTTCCAATGGGCCTGGTCCTCCGGCTGGGCCGCCGGACAGGTGGCTTAACCAGCCATTCGGCTGGACCGAATTTTCGATACGGGCAGGTAGGTGCCACACTGTCTCCCTCCCCCTTGAGGGGAGGGATTAGAGCGTTTTCAGGAAAAGTGGCTCCACTTTTCCGGTTCGAAAGCGCGACAACTCAAGAACTTAGAGCTCACGTTCTGATGCAATCAGAACGTGAAATGCTCTAAGGGTGGGGGTGCCTAGCAACATACGCCAGCGCGCGTTGTTCACCCCCACCCGGCTGCCGCCACCCTCCCCTCAAGGGGGAGGGGCGCTTATGGCACCTACATCACCACATCGAAAGGCAGGTCCAGCCGAATGGCTGGCTGGGTTAGATGTGGATGGCGCCGTCTTCGAGCATGAGGGCGGCTTCGCGCACGGCTTCGGAGAGCGTGGGGTGGGCGTGGGTGGTGCGGGCGAGGTCTTCGGCGGCGCCGGAAAATTCCATCAGCGTGACGATCTCATGGATCATCTCGCCGGCATTCTTGCCCACGATATGCCCGCCCAGCACCCGGTCGGTCGCCACATCGGCGAGGATTTTGACGAAGCCCTGCGTCGCCAGCATGGCCTTGGCGCGGCCATTGGCGGTGAAGGGGAATTTGCCGACCTTGTAGTCGACGCCCTCGGCCTTGAGCTCGTCCTCGGTCTTGCCGACCGAGGCGATTTCCGGATTGGTATAGACCACGGCGGGAATGGCGCCGTAATTCACATGCCCGTGCTGGCCCGCGATGATCTCGGCGACGGCGGTACCCTCGTCCTCGGCCTTGTGCGCCAGCATCGGCCCGGCGATCACGTCGCCGATGGCGTAGATGCCATCGACCGAGGTCTTGTAATGGGCGTCGGTGCGGACCCGCCCGCGTTCGTCGAGCGCCACGCCCGCGGCATCGAGGCCGAGCCCTTCGGTGAAGGGCCGCCGCCCGATCGCGACCAGCACGATATCGGCATCGAGGAAAGCGACGTCGCCGCCACCCACCGGCTCGACGCGCGCCCGGAGCCGGCCGTCCGCCTGCTTTTCGACGCCGCTGACCTTGGTCGAGAGGCGGAATTCCATGCCCTGCTTCTGCAGCATGCGCTGGAACTGCCGCGCCACTTCGCTGTCCATCCCCGGCAGAATGCGGTCGAGGAATTCCACCACCGTCACCTTCGCCCCGAGCCGCTGCCAGACCGAACCGAGCTCGAGCCCGATGACGCCCGCCCCGACGACCAGCAGGTTCTGCGGCACCGCCGAAAGCGACAATGCGCCGGTCGAGCTGACGATTTTCTCCTCGTCGATCTCGATGCCCGGCAGGTTCGCCGAAACCGAGCCCGTGGCGATAACGATATTTTTGGTCTCGATGGTCTGGGCCGGCCCCTGCTCCGGCGTCACCGTCACGCGGCCGGCCCCGGCGATCGAGCCGACGCCCCGGAAGCTCGTGATCTTGTTCTTGCGGAACAGATATTCGACGCCGCTCACATTGGCGGCGACCGTCTCGTCCTTGTGCTGCATCATGCGCGGCAGGTTGAGCTGCGGGCCCGCGATGTCGATGCCCAGCGCCTCGAAATTATGCGCCGCCTCCTCGAAGAGTTCGGTCGCATGCAGCAGCGCCTTGGAGGGGATGCAGCCGATATTGAGGCAGGTGCCCCCGAAGGTCGGCCATTTCTCGACCACCGCCACCTTCATGCCCAGCTGCGCCGCGCGGATCGCGCAGACATAGCCGCCCGGGCCCGAGCCGATGACGGTGAGATCGAAAACTTCTGCCATGATGTGCTGCCCCTTCAAACCGGCAAAGCTGGACCGTTGCAGTTCATATAAGCGGGTTTGGCCCCGCGGTTAACCCATTGCAAAGCAAACCCGCCGCGCGATGCACTCAAGGATCGGGATTGGTGATGCTGGCGGGCAGCAGCTTGTCGACCTCGCCCGCAAGCCCCGTGACCTGAAACTGGAAGAACCGATCGGACCAGCTCTTGTCGCCGGCGCAGGATTGCCGCAACGCGACTTCATCCGCCGCCGCCCGATGCCACAATACATTGGCCTCGGCGCCGCTCAGCTCCTTGGAGACCGCATCGCGATCAAGGCCGGCCGCGGCCAGATGGCTGCCGATACCGGCGAGCATCTGGTCCCAGTCATGCACCAACACCGGCATCGCCTCGGGAAGGGCGAGCGCCACGCAATCGAAGGTCCGCTTCTGCAGCGGTATCTCGGCGGCGAAGGCGGCTTCGATTCTTTGCCAGGTCTCGGGCGCCACCGGCTCCGTCACGACCTTGAGTCCCATGGCCGAAAGCACGTTGACCACGTCGCTCTCCGCGCCCTGGTCATTGGCATTGGCGGCGGCATCGGCGAACCGCTTGCAATCCGTACCCGCCGCCGGCTTGACCGCCTCGAGGCGCGCCGCGACCGAATGGACGAAATCGGCGGGATAGCCATTGGCCCAGAGCGTTGCGACCAGCTTCGCCTTGGCCGCCGACCAGACGACCGGGTTGAGCTGGGGCGCATCGGGCTTGAGGCACACCAGCGCCTCGGCATAGGCAGCGGTGAGGGAGTCCACGAACAAGTCGAGCGCCGGCATTTCCGCCGCCGGCGCAATCGGCTCCGGGTCGGCGAAGGCGGCCCCGGCAAGCCCGGCAAAGAAAAAGGCCACCCCCGAAAGGGCGGCCCCTGTCGTCATTACCGAAGGATGGCGCATGACAATCCCCATTGAGAGCGCAACGCGGCCTGAGCTTAGCATGGATAGCGAGCGTCCGATGCAGCAGCGAACTGGATTCCCGCCTTCGCGGGAATGACCAGGAGTGCGGGGCACCGCTTTGCCAAACACCCGACGTCATTCCCGCGCAGGCGGGAATCCAGTTTGACACACGCGCCCGCGCCTTAAAGGTCCAGCACCAGCCGCTCGGGCGCTTCGAGGCTTTCCTTCACCCGCACCAGGAAGGTCACCGCTTCCTTGCCATCGACGATCCGATGGTCATAGGAGAGCGCCAGATACATCATCGGGCGGACCACGATCTGCCCGCCGACCACCACCGGCCGGTCCTGGATCTTGTGCATGCCCAGAATGCCCGATTGCGGCGCGTTGAGGATCGGCGTCGACATCAGCGAGCCATAGACGCCGCCATTGGTGATGGTGAAGGTGCCGCCCTGCATGTCGGCCATGGAAAGCTGCCCGTCGCGCGCCAGCTTGGCGAGCCGGGAAATCTCTTTCTCGATCCCGGCGATCGAGAGCTGGTCGGCGTCGCGCACCACCGGCACCACCAGCCCGCGGTCCGTGCCCACGGCGACCCCGATATGGGCGAAGTTGCGGTAGATCAAATCCTCGCCGTCGATCTCGGCATTGACGTTCGGGATTTCCTTGAGCGCGTGCACCACCGCCTTGGTGAAGAAGCCCATGAAGCCGAGCTTCACGCCATGCTTCTTCTCGAACAGGTCCTTGTATTGGTTCCTGAGGTCCATCACCGGCTTCATGTCCACCTCGTTGAAGGTGGTGAGCATGGCGGCGGTGTTCTGCGCTTCCTTGAGACGGCGCGCGATGGTCTGGCGCAGCCGCGTCATGCGCACGCGCTCCTCGCGCGCCGCATCCTCGGCCGGCACGGGGGCGCGCGGGGCAGGCGCCGCCGGGCGCGCCGTTGCTGGAGCGGCGGGCGCCGGCACGGGCGCCGCTTCCGCCTTGGCCTGCGGCACGGCGACGGGCGCCGCGGCCGAGGTCAGCGAAGCCGCCACCGGCGGCGCGATCGGCGCCGATGCCGATGCAGCGGGCTTGGCCATCGCGGCCAGCACGTCTTCCTTCAGCACCTGGCCGTGCTTGCCCGAGCCTTCGAGCGAGCCGGCGGCGAGGCCGTTATCGGCCATCAGCTTCTGCGCCGAGGGCGAGGGCGGCACCGCCTTGCCATTGGCCGGCGCGGCGCGGCCGCCCGGCTGGCCGTTCAGTTCCAGCGCCGGGGTCTGCTCGCCGGCAAGCGCCGCGGGCGAGGAGGCAGAGGAGGAGGCCGGTGCCGCGCCTGCCGCCGGGGCCGCCTTGGCCGCGCCGGCGCCGCCGGAAAGCGCCCCGAGCAGGGCGCCGACCCCGATGGTTTCGCCTTCCTTGGCCGCAATCGCCTCGAGCGTGCCGGCGGCCGGTGCGGGCACCTCGATCGTCACCTTGTCGGTCTCGAGCTCCACCAGCGGCTCGTCGGCGTTGACGCTGTCGCCGACCTTCTTGAACCACTGGCCAACGGTCGCCTCGGTGACGCTTTCGCCGAGGGTGGGCACCTTGATCTCTACCGACATGGTCTCTGTTCCTGTCCGTTATGTCGAAGGCGCGGCCGGAGAGGCCGCGCCGATTTTGCCGTCGGCTTCCGGCCGGGGGCTTATTTCGCGAAGGCTTCCTCGAGGAAAGTCTGCAGCTGCAGCAGATGCGTGCGCATCAGCCCGGTCGCCGTCGAGGCCGAGGCCGGGCGGCCGACATAGCGCGGCCGCTCATTGGCCCGGCCCATCTGCTCCATGACCCAGTCGATATAGGGCTGCACGAACGCCCAGGCGCCCATGTTCTTGGGCTCTTCCTGGCACCAGACGATCTCGGCGCCCTTGAAGCGGCTGAGCTCGTCGAGCAGCGCCTTGGCCGGGAACGGATAGAGCTGTTCGAGCCTCAGCAGATAGACGTCGTCGATGCCGCGCTTCTCCCGGTCTTCGAGCAGGTCGTAATAGACCTTGCCCGAGCACAGGATGACCCGGCGGATCTTGTCGTCCGAGGTCAGCTTGATCGTCGTCTTGGGGGCGCCCGGGGTTTCCGCATCGTCCCACAGCAGGCGATGGAAGGTCGCCTCCGGCCCGAGATCGGCCAGCGCCGACACCGCTTTCTTGTGGCGGAGCAGCGATTTGGGCGTCATCAGGATCAGCGGCTTGCGGAAGTCGCGGGTGATCTGCCGGCGCAGCACATGGAAGTAATTGGCCGGCGTGGTGCAGTTGGCGACCTGCATATTGTCTTCGGCGCAGAGCTGGAGGTAGCGCTCCAGCCGGGCCGAGGAATGATCCGGCCCCTGCCCCTCATAGCCATGCGGCAACAGCATCACCAGGCCCGACATGCGGAACCATTTGCGCTCGCCCGAGGAGATGAACTGGTCGACCACCACCTGCGCGCCATTGGCGAAATCGCCGAACTGGCCTTCCCACAGGGTCAAGGCCATGGGTTCGGCCAGGGAGTAGCCATATTCGAAGCCCAGCACCGCCTCTTCGGAGAGCATCGAGTTCACGACCTCGTAGCGCTCCTGGTTGGGCGACAGATTGTTGAGCGGCGTGTAGGTCTCCTCGTTGACCTGGTCATAGATCACCGAGTGACGCTGGCTGAACGTGCCGCGCTCGACATCCTGCCCGGAAAGGCGGATCGGGTGGCCGTCCTCGAGCAGCGTGCCGAAGGCCAGGGCTTCCGCCGTTGCCCAGTCGAGCCCTTCCCCGGATTCGATCGCCGCCAGCCGGTTGTCGAGGAAGCGCTTGACCGTGCGGTGCACGTTGAAGCCTTCCGGCACCTGGCAAAGCCTGGTGCCGATCTCGACCAGCCTGTCGATGGCGACGCCCGAGACGCCGCGCCGCGGCCCGTCGACCTCTGCCTTCTTGATGTCCTTCCAGTGCCCGTCGAGCCAGTCGGCCTTGTTGGGCCGGAAATCCTGCCCGGCCTCGAACTCGCGCTCGAGATAGGCGCGCCAGTCGGCCTTCATCCGGTCGATTTCCTCGCCGGACAGCAGCCCCTCGGCGACCAGCCTTTCCGAATAGAGTTCGAGCGTCGACTTCTGGCCGTGGATGGCCTTGTACATCAGCGGCTGCGTGAAGCTCGGCTCGTCACCCTCGTTATGGCCGAAGCGGCGATAGCAGAACATGTCGATGACCACCGGCCGGCCGAAGCGCTGCCGGTATTCGGTGGCGATCTTGCACACATGCACCACCGCTTCGGGGTCGTCGCCATTCACATGGAACACCGGCGCCTCGATCATCTTGGCGACATCGGTGGGATAGGGCGAGGACCGCGACATCGCGGGATTGGTGGTGAAGCCGATCTGGTTGTTGATGACGAAATGGATCGAGCCGCCCGTACGGTGCCCCTTGAGCCCGGAGAGCCCGAAGCTTTCCGCCACCACGCCCTGGCCGGCGAAGGCGGCGTCTCCATGCAGGAGCAGCGGCAGCACCTTGGAACGGTCGACCTGCCGCGGATTGATGAAGCGGCCGTCGACGGCGCTCTGCTGGTCCTGCTTGGCCCGCGCCTTGCCCAACACCACCGGATCGACGATTTCGAGATGGCTGGGATTGGCCGTCAGCGACAGATGCACGGAATTGCCGTCGAACTCGCGGTCGGACGACGCACCGAGGTGGTACTTCACGTCGCCCGAGCCCTCGACGTCTTCCGGATAGAAGGCGCCGCCCTTGAATTCGTGGAACAGCGCGCGATGCGGCTTGTGCATCACCTGGGTGAGGACGTTGAGCCGGCCGCGATGCGCCATGCCGACGACGATTTCCTTCACGCCCAGCGCGCCGCCGCGCTTGATGATCTGTTCGAGCGCCGGGATCAGCGCCTCGCCGCCATCGAGCCCGAAGCGCTTGGTGCCGGTATATTTGACGTCGAGGAACTTCTCGAAGCCTTCCGCCTCGATCAGCTTGTTGAGGATCGCCTTCTTGCCTTCGGCGGTGAAGGTGACTTCCTTGTCGGGCCCCTCGATGCGCTCCTGCAGCCAGCTCTTGGCCACCGGGTCCGAAATGTGCATGAACTCGACGCCGATGGTCGAGCAATAGGTGCGCTTGAGGATCGCCAGCATCTCGCGGACACTGGCGAATTCGAGCCCGAGATAATTGTCGATGAAAATCTTGCGGTCGAGGTCGCCCTCCCCGAACCCATAGGTCGCCGGGTCGAGTTCGGGCGCCGGCTCGGCCGGCTTCAGATGCAGCGGATCGAGATCGGCATGCAGGTGCCCGCGCATGCGATAGGCGCGGATCATCATCAGGGCGTGAATGGAATCGCGCGTCGCCTGCTGCACGTCCTCCGGCCGGACCGGCGTGCCGGCGGCTTCCGCCTGCCGGGTCACGGCCTTTTCGACCTTGAGCGCGATGGCGGCGCTCGGCGACCAATTGCCGTCGAGCGCGGAAACCAGCTCGCCATTGGCGGTCTGCGGCCAGTCGCGGCGCTGCCAGCTCGGCCCCTCGGCATTCGCCTCGGCATCGGCGGCGCTGTCTTCGAGTCGCCCGAAATAGCTGGCCCAGGTCGGATCGACGCTGTTGGGATCGGTCTTGTACTGCGCGTAGAGGTCGTCGATATAGGCCGCATTCCCGCCATAGAGGAAGGAAGTCAGCAAGAACTCTTCGTTCTTTTCCTGTCGTGTCATGGTGTCGTGCGGGGCCTTGGCGCCCCGGCTTCCCTTCATCGCCCCGGACGTTTCGCCCCGGGATTGCGCGGCTGAAGTATCGCCGCCTCGGCTTAGTATGTTGTTAACAAAGGCCCCGGTTTGAAGCCACCGAACTAAGGTTGTTTTGGGGCGGTTGCCCTGGCACGAACCTCGCCACATCGCCCCCTCCCCCTTGAGGGGGGGATGGGGTGGGGGTGCTTCCCGCTAGCGCCAGCGCGCGTGGCCTACCCCCACCCGGCTGCCGCCACCCTCCCCTCAAGGGGGAGGGGCGCTTCGAAACACCCTACCTACCCGCAACGAAGTCAGGTCCAGCCGAATGGCTGGCTAGCCCCCCAGAACCTCCTTCAATGTCAGCCCGATGCGCGCCGGCGAGGGCGATACCTTGATGCCCGCCCGCTCCATCGCCTCGATCTTGGAATCGGCGCCCCCGCGCCCGCCGGAGATCACCGCCCCGGCATGGCCCATGGTGCGGCCGGGCGGCGCCGTGACGCCGGCGATGAAGCCGGCCATCGGCTTTTTCCGCCCGCGCCTGGCCTCGTCCAGCAGGAACTGCGCCGCGTCTTCCTCGGCCGCGCCGCCGATTTCGCCGATCATGATGATCGACTGCGTCTCCGGGTCGGCGAGGAACATTTCCAGCACGTCGATGAACTCGGTGCCCTTGACCGGATCGCCGCCGATGCCCACCGCCGTCGACTGCCCGAGCCCGGCATTGGAGGTCTGGAACACCGCCTCATAGGTCAGCGTGCCCGAGCGCGACACGATGCCCACCGAGCCCTTGCGGAAGATCGAGCCCGGCATGATGCCGATCTTGCATTCCTCGGGCGTCAGCACGCCGGGGCAGTTCGGCCCGATCAGCCGCGACTTGGAATTCCTCAGCCGCGACTTGACCTTGACCATGTCGAGCACCGGCACGCCCTCGGTGATCGTGACGATCAGCGGCACCTCGGCGTCGATCGCCTCGAGGATGGCGTCGGCGGCGCCGGCCGGCGGCACATAGATGACGCTGGCGTTCGCTCCGGTCTTGGCGACGCCCTCGGCCACCGTGGTGAAGATCGGCAGCTCATTGCCGTCCACGCCCGAGGTCCAGGTTTCGCCGCCCTTCTTCGGATGCGTGCCGCCGACCATCCTGGTGCCGAAATAGGCCAGTGCCTGCTCGGTATGAAAGCTGCCGGTCTTGCCGGTCAGGCCCTGCACGAGAACCCGCGTATCTTTGTTGACGAGAATGGACATTGGGCCCCTAAAGCCGTTCGAGTTCGGTCACGGTGAATTTGCTGTCGGCGTCGCCGGTGTTGAGCGTGGTCGCGGGCTCGAACATCAGCACCACCGGCTCGGCGCTGAGCGCGCGCGGCCGGTGCTCGAGTCCCCTCGGCACCACCAGAAACTCGCCCTCGCCGAGCTCGACGGCGCCGTCGCGGAAATCGATCGCGATGCGCCCGCGCATGACCAGGAAGGCCTCGTCTTCGGCCGGATGGCTGTGCCAGTCGAAGCTCGGGCCGAACTTGGCGATCTTGACCTGCGACTCGTTGACGTCCCCGACGATATAGGGGTGGAAAACCTCGCTGATCCGCGCATCCGCGGCCTCGAGCAGCCTGATCTTGCGTGGCGCCATCGCTTGACTCCTGCTCGCCCCGGCTCAGTTGACGGCGTTGGTGGTATCGGTGTCGGTGCCCGGATCGCCCATGTCGTCCTGATCGTCCTGATCGTCCTGCGGCGGCGGCGTGACATAGGGGATGTCGGCGGCCGGCTTCTGCATCAGCCGGGTCACGTCGAGGATGAAATAGAGATCGGCATTGTGCTGGTCGGCCTGGATGAAGGTCGTGGGCGTCGCCCCCTGCTCCTGCCAGGTGCTGGCGATCCCCTGGTCCGTCTCACGGATCTGCCCGGTGAAGCCGGCGAGGTTCTTGAGGTCGGCGATGCCGATCTTCCTGAGCGCCGTCTCGACCGAAATCGAGCAATAGCCTTCCGACATGGTGGGATAGACCTCGAGCGACCAGGTGATGTCGACCGTCCCCACCCCGTCATAATCCTTCTCGCCGGTGAAGGACTGGTAGAACGGCGTTTCGGTCGCGCCGTCGACCACCGGCCCCCAGCCGGCATCGGTCAGCTTCTTGAGCGTGCCGGGGTCGCCCGAGGCGGCGTCGCGGCAGGTTGCGACCATCTCCGCCAGGAACGGATCGGGCACCGGCGCCGCGGGCGCGGCGGCGGCGTTGGCGGCCGCCCCCTCGTTCTGCTCGCCGCTCTGGTCCTGGGTCTGGTCCAGCCCCTGGCCGGCGGCAGGCGCGGCCTGCGCCATGTCGGGCGCCGCCAGCGCCGGCAGCGGCGCCAGAAGCAGGAGCCCCGCGACCGTCGCCGCGGCGAGGCGCGACATCAGTTCTTGCTCCTGATGGCGGCGACGATCTTCTGCGCCGCATCGTCGAGGTCGTCGGCGGGGATCACGTTGAGCCCGCTCTGGGCCAGGATTTCCTTGCCCTCCTTGACCTTGGTGCCCTCGAGCCGCACCACCAGCGGCACCGCGAGGCCGACTTCCTTCACCGCGGCGATGACGCCCTCGGCGATGATGTCGCAGCGCATGATGCCGCCGAAGAT
>DASZUI010000063.1:0-5922 GCA_035547675.1 Devosia sp. | reverse complement strand
CTGCCGCCCAAGACCGTCGTCGTGGTCAAGTCCACCGTGCCGGCCGCGACCAACCGCCGCCTGCGCGAGATCATTGCCGAAGCGCGCGGCGATCTCGATTTCGCCGTGGCCTCCAACCCGGAATTCCTGCGGGAAGGCACGGCGGTCAGCGATTTTCTGCACCCCGATCGCGTGGTCATCGGCGCCGACGACGCCTGGGCGCGCGACCGGCTGCAGCACATCTACGCGCCGCTCGAGGAGAGGGGCGTGCCGCTCGTCTGCACCACGCCGACCAATGCGGAACTGATCAAATATGCCGCAAACAGCTTCCTCGCGCTCAAGATCGGCTTCATCAACGACGTGGCCGCCCTGTGCGCCGCGGTCGGCGGAGACGTGTCGGCCGTTGCGCGCGGCATCGGGCTCGACAGCCGGATCGGCGAGGCGTTCCTCAGGCCCGGTCCCGGCTTCGGCGGCTCCTGCTTTCCAAAGGATACGCGGGGCTTTGCCGCGATCGGCCGGCGCGTCGGCGCGCCGCAGCCGCTGGTCGAGGCCCTCATCGACGGCAATCGCCGGCACCGCCAGGCCATGCTGGCCCGGGTCCTCGAGGAAGTCGAGCGCTGCGACGGCCGCTCGGTCGCGATCCTCGGCCTGAGCTTCAAGGCCGGAACGGGCGATCTGCGCGAGGCCGCGAGCCTTTCCCTGATCCCGGGGCTGCTCGCCGCCGGCCTCGATGTGCGCGCCAACGATCCGCTCGTCGGCCCCGAAATCCTGGAGCTCTTTCCGCAGGTCGACCCCTATGACTCGCCCTATGTGGCGGCGAGCGGGGCCGATCTCGTGGTCATCCTCAACGAGGATTTCGGCGCGCTGGACCTGCCGCGCCTGGCCCGCGCCATGGCGGGCCGCACCATCGTCGATTTCCGCAACCTCTATGATCCGCAGGACGTTGCCGATCAGGGCTTCCGCTATGTGAGCCTCGGCCGGGCGGTCGCCAGCCACGAGCAGGACGAGCCGCGGCTCGCCTCGGCCCGCGCCGCTGCGGCACTGGCGGGCGGCACCGGCCCCGTCCTTCACTGAACCAACCAAGAGGAGCAGCCATGAGCGCCTCGTCAGAAACCACCACCGACCATGATGCCATCCGCAAATGGGTGGAGGCCCGCGGCGGCCATCCCGCCCGCGTCAAGGGCCGGGGTCCCGGCGGCATATTGCGCGTGGATTTCGGCGAACCGGAAGAAAGCCTCGAGGAGATTTCCTGGGACGAGTTCTTCAAGGTGTTCGACGATAACGACCTCGCCTTCCTGTACCAGGACAAGACGCACGACGGCAAAACCAGCCGCTTCAACAAGCTCATCGAGCGCCAGCACTAGCGGGCGGCGGCATAGCCGCCCCAGCGGCGACGCGGCCCAGCAGCGGATGACGCCATGAACCTGCCGGCGCTGCTGTTTGGCCGTCCGCTGCGCAATCGCGAGGCGGAAGGGCGCAAGATCGGCTGGTTCGAGGCGGTGCCGGCCATGGGGCTCGATGCCCTGGGGTCGTCCTCGTATGGTCCCGAGGCGGCGCTGGCCATCCTCGCGCCGCTCGGCATCCTGGGCAGCCATGAATTGGCGCCGGTCACCGCCTGCATCGTGGCGCTCCTGGCCGTCCTCTATCTTTCCTACCGGCAGACCGTCGTCGCCTATCCCGTCAATGGTGGCGGCTATGTCGTGGCGCGCGACAATCTCGGGGAATATCCCTCGCTGCTCGCCGCGGCCGGACTGCTGATCGATTACGTGCTGAACGTGGCCGTCGGGATTTCGGCCGGCGTGGGCGCATTGATCTCCGCCGCCCCGCAGCTGCACGCTTTTACGCTGCCCATCTGCCTGGCCATTCTGCTGCTCATCGTGCTGGTCAATCTGCGCGGCACGGGCGAGGCCGGCTGGCTTTTCGCGCTGCCGGCCTATGTCTTCGTACTCTGCTTCATCGGCATCATGGGGTTCGGCGTCTTCGAGGCCGTGCAAGCCGGCGGCCAGCCGAAACCCGCCGTGGCCCCGCCACCCGTGCCGGCCGGCACGGAGGCGGCCAGCCTCTGGCTGCTCGTCCGCGCCTTTGCCGCCGGCTGCACGGCCATGACCGGGGTGGAGGCGGTATCCAACGGCGTCGGCGCGTTCCGCGAGCCGGTCGTGCGCAACGCGCACCGGACCCTCGGCATCATCGTCGCCGTCCTCGGCCTGCTGCTGGTTGGCGTCGCCATCCTGGCCCCGACCTTTTCCGTGGCCGCCATGGATGAAGGCCGGCCCGGCTACCAGAGCGTCCTGTCCCAGATTGCCAGCGCCGTCGCGGGCCACGGCATCGTCTATTACGTCGCCATGGCCAGCCTGCTCGCGGTGCTTTGCCTTTCGGCCAATACGAGCTTCGTCGCCTTTCCACGGCTCTGCCGTCTCGTCGCCGCCGACGGCTATCTGCCCAGGGCCTTCGCGCTGCCGGGACGGCGGCTGGTCTTCACCGGCGGCATCGTTTTCCTCGCCGTCGCTGCCGGCGCCCTGATCCTCGCCTTCGGCGGCATGACCGACCCGCTGATTCCCCTCTTTGCCGTCGGGGCGTTCACGACCTTCACGTTGTCGCAGGCGGGCATGGTAGGCCATTGGCGGCGCAAGGACGCAACGCCCTGGCGGATCGGCATCAACCTCGTCGGGGCGGTCGCCACCGGCATCGCCCTTCTGGTCATCCTCGTGGCCAAGTTCTCGGAGGGGGCCTGGGTGACCGTCGTCGCCATTCCCGTCGTGATCGTGCTGCTGAAAAGCGTGCGCGGCTATTACGCCCAGGTGCAGTCCGAGCTGCGCGAGGATGGCCCGATCACCCTCGAGGATCTCGAACCGCCCACCGTGGTGATCATCGCCGAAACCTGGAACCGGCTCAGCGAAAAGGCGATCAAGTTCGCCCTCACCATCTCGCCCGACGTCATCGCGGTCCATCTCGTCAATCTGGAGGGACCGGAACCCGACAAGGGCGAGCAGGAGCTGCGGCGGCAATGGGCACGCGATGTCGCCGAGCCGGTCAAGGCGCTCGGCCTCAAGCCCCCCGAGCTCAAGCTCATCCCATCGCCCTACCGCAAGCTCAACGAGCCCTTGCTGCATCTGCTCAAGCAGATCGACGAGCGCACGCCGGGACGCGCCGTGGCCGTACTGATTCCCGAAATCGTCATGGAGCACTGGTGGCAGAACCTCCTGCACGTCCGGCGCGCCCGCCGGCTGCGTGCCGAACTGCTGGCCCATGGCGGGCCGCGCCTCACCGTCGCCAGCGTGCCCTGGAGGCTCGGCGATGCCCCGCGGCGACGGCCCCGGCGACGAGAGGCACGGAAAGCGGCCTGAACCACTTTCCCGCAACGGAGTTAGCCGCATGTCACAGCGGCGGAGGTTGAGATGGCGGGCAATGAGAACGATGGAATGAAAAAGGCTCGGCTGGCCGATGCGGAAATCCGCCGCGGGCAGGGCGGGGAGACGCATCAGGTCGCCGGCCCGGGCGTCGAGACACTGACCACCGAGCAGGGCGTGCCGGTCGCCGACGACCAGAACTCGCTCAGGGCGGGCGACCGCGGCCCGACGCTGATGGAAGATTCCCATTTCCGCGAGAAAATCTTCCACTTCGACCACGAGCGCATTCCCGAACGCGTGGTGCACGCCCGCGGCTTCGGCGCCCACGGCTTCTTCGAGACCTATGAATCGCTGGGCGATATCACCCGGGCCGACCTGTTCCAGCGCGCGGGCGAGCGTACGCCCGCCTTCGTGCGCTTCTCGACGGTCGCCGGCAACAAGGGCTCCTTCGATCTTGCCCGCGACGTCCGCGGCTTCGCGGTCAAGCTCTACACCAAGGAGGGAAACTGGGACCTCGTCGGCAACAACATCCCGGTGTTCTTCATCCAGGACGCCATCAAGTTTCCCGATCTCATCCACGCGGCCAAGCAGGAGCCGGACCGCGGCTTTCCCCAGGCCCAGACCGCGCACGACAATTTCTGGGATTTCATCTCGCTGAGCCCGGAATCGACGCACATGGTCATGTGGATCATGTCGGACCGGGCCATCCCGCGGTCATTCCGCTTCATGGAGGGCTTCGGTATCCACACCTTCCGCTTCGTCAACGCGGGAGGCAAATCGACCTTCGTGAAATTCCACTGGAAGCCGAAGCTCGGCATGCAGTCCGTGGTTTGGAACGAGGCGGTGAAGATCAACGGCGCCGACCCCG
The DNA here is from genome assembly GCA_035547675.1 of Devosia sp. Taxonomy (GTDB): domain Bacteria; phylum Pseudomonadota; class Alphaproteobacteria; order Rhizobiales; family Devosiaceae; genus DASZTU01. Next base: position 1,728 of record DASZUI010000063.1, on the reverse strand, counting down.
ACTTCCACCGTCGCGACCTCTGGAACGCCATCAAGAGCGGCAATTTCCCCGAATGGGAATTGGGCCTGCAGCTCTTCGATGACGCCTTCGCCGACCAGTTCGCCTTCGACGTCCTCGATCCGACCAAGATCATACCCGAGGAGGAAATTCCTGTCCGCCGCGTCGGCCGCCTCGTGCTCGACCGGACGGTGGACAATTTCTTCGCCGAGACGGAGCAGGTGGCGTTCCACACCGGCAACATCGTTCCCGGCATCGATTTCAGCAATGATCCGCTGCTGCAGGGCCGGAATTTCTCCTACCTGGACACGCAGCTGAAGCGGCTTGGCAGCCCGAATTTCACGCAATTGCCGATCAATGCGCCGAAAACGCCGGTGCGCCACTTCCAGCAGGACGGCCACATGGCCGTCGTCAATCCCGTCGGGCGGGCCAATTACGAGCCGAACTCCTGGGGGCCCGGGGAAGGCGGTCCGCGCGAAGACCCCGAGCGCGGTTTCACCAGCTTTCCCGAGCCGCTCACCGGCGAAAAGCGGCGCGTCAGGGCGGAACTCTTCGCCGACCATTTCAGCCAGGCGCGCCAGTTCTACATCAGCCAGACGCCGGTCGAGCAGATGCACCTCAAGGATGCACTGGTGTTCGAGCTCAGCAAGGTCGAAACGCCCCGGATCAGGGCGCGGATGGTCGCGCAACTGCTCAACGTCGATGCCGACCTGGCGCGCAAGGTGGCCGACGGGCTCGGACTTACCGAGATGCCGCAGCCGGCCGACCCCGCCCGCCCCACCATGATGGACCTGCCGCCGTCGCCGGCACTCAGCATCCTCGGCAATGGACCGGACAGCTTCGCCGGCCGCAAGCTCGGGGTGCTGGTCTCCGACGGCGCCGATGCGGACCTGCTCGGCGCGCTGGCCCAGGCTGCCGACGCCGCGCAGGTGATGGTGGAACTCGTCGCCCCCAGGGTGGGCGGCATCGTGGCCAGCGACGGCCAGCACTATCCCGCCCAGCAGAAGATCACCGGCGGGCCCTCGGTGCTCTATGACGCGGTCATACTGCTCGTGTCCGATGACCGCGCCGCGCTGCTGGCGGGCGACGCCGCCGCCCGCGACTTCGTCAGCGATGCCTTCGCGCATGCCAAGTTCATCGCCTATACCGCCGCCGCCCAGCCCCTATTGCAGCGCGCCGGGATCGAACCGGACGGCGGCTTCCTCGAGCTGAAAGGCCCCGACGACATCGATGCCTTTCTCGAACTCTGCGCGAAGCTGCGCTTCTGGGAGCGCGAAGCGCGGGTGCATGCCGTGTGAGCCGGGGTCCACTCCACTCCGGCGAGGCATCAAACCCGCCAAAGCGGGAATGACTCGAGGAGGTTGCGCGGTCGACACCCTACGCACGGGTCAGGGCAGGCGCATGGCCCACCCACCACGTCATTCCGGCGAAGGCCGGAATCCAGCAGCGCGCGCTGCCCATGGTTCGAGGCTCGGCTCCCGCCTCGCACCTCACCATGAGGTCGGGGTTATTCACCACCTCATCCTGAGGTGCGAACGAAGGGAGCCTCCACGGATGAGCAACGCGCGCCCTACCTGCCCACCTCAAAACTCCAGTCCAGGCGACCGCCTGGCTAGGGTCCGATCCATCCAGCCGAGCCATCAAACGCGGCGTCATTCCCGCGAAAGCGGGAATCTCGGTTTGCTGCTAGCGCCGAGCCCGGAAGGAAACAGAGATTCCCGCTTTCGCGGG